>UQOG01000047.1 GCA_900542615.1 uncultured Eubacteriales bacterium
TCAAAGCCTCCGGGGGCTGCGGCCCCCGAACCCCCGGGGGTTTTTCGACAGACTGTTGCTTTTTGAGGCTTCCTGCTAAACCCGTCCCGATGGGCGAAAACCGGCTGTTCGTTCCCGGCGGGGGGCTGTATGCCTGCGGGATGCGGCAAGGCAGCGCGGCAGCCCGAATGGAGCTTGGACGAAAGCGGCCGGCCCCCTGGGGGGTCGGCCGGCTGCGGACGAGGCGGCTGCATTGGGAAAGGATGCAAAGGGGGCCGGGGGACCGGCAAGGGGGCGCGGGCGGGACGGCGGATGGCCCTGTTGCGGATCGCCACGGGGATAACGGGGCGGCGGCATAGGAAACCATCGCCCGAAAGGGAGCGTATTTGGGCAGATGCATGGTCATCAACGGGAGGAATACCACAGCGGGTATGCCTCCCCTCTCTTTCGCGCATCTGCCGCAAACCCGCTTCCTTCCGAGGCGCAGCGCCCATTTCGGCCCTATTTGTTCCGGCGCAGGGCGGGCCCTCTTGGGCCGGCCAACCCAGCGCCGGGCCGAATGGGGGACGAAATGGGCCGATGGTTTCCAATGTCACCGCCCCTTTCCAGGCGAAAAGGCGAAGGAAGCGCCGCCGATGGCTTGTGGTTTTTTCGCGGGGCTAATCCGCCAGGAACCGCCCCATCAGCGCCGCGCCGGGATCCAGCAACGGGCAGGCGGCGGCTGCCTTTTCGTGGAAGGGCAGGCCGCAGCCGGCGGTCTCCCGGCTGTCGTAGATGAAATAGGGGATGGGGTCCCCGCCGTGGGTGCGGGTGGTAAGCAGCGTCTGGTGATCCGGCAGCACCAGGATGCGGTAGGGTTCCTGGGAGCGGGCAAGATGGTCCGCCAGGGGCCGGAGAATCAGGCTATCCAGGTTTTCGATGGCCTGGATCTTGCCGGGCAGGTCGCCGCAATGGGTGCATTCATCCGGGGCCTCCAGATGGACGCACACGAAGTCATAGGCGCATAGGGCGTCTATGGCTGCCTGGGCCTTGCCGGCGTAGTTGGTATCCAGCTCGCCGGTGGCCCCGGGGATCGTCGGGGCTTCCAGCCCCGCCAGCCTGGCGATGCCTTGCACCAGGGGTACGGCGGATACCACCAGGCCCGCTTTGCCGAATTTTTCCGGGAAGGGGGGCAGGATGGTGGCCGTGCCCTCTGCCCAGGGCCAGATGCAGTTGGCGGGGAGCAGGCCCCGGCCCTGACGCTCCAGGTTGATGGGCGCGGCGTCCAGGATCTGGGCGGAAAGTTCCATCAGCTCCAGCAGGGCCTGGGAATTGGGCCCCTGGGGCAGATAGCCGCCGATGGCCTGCCCCAGGATATCGTGGGGCGGGGTGGCGGAAAAGCCCTGGATGCTGCCCCCGGCCTTCACCAGGATGTGCCGGAAGGAGGGGGTGGGGTGGAAGCGGAAGCCGTTATGCTTGGCGGTCCGGTAAAAATCCGGGTTGGAAAGCAGGTATTCCAGCAGGGCGATGGAGGATTGGCCGTCAATGGAGCCGGCGCTGTGTGATAGGATGGTGCGGGCGCCAAAGGGCGCGCCGGGGGACAGGGTGACCATGTTGCACCGGAAGGAGATCTCGCCGGGCTGCAAAAGCAGGCCGCTGCCGGCCGCTTCCAAGGGGGAGCGGCCGTGGAAATACTGCCGGGGATCATAGCTGAAAATGGAAAGGATGCCCGGGTCGCTGCCCGGGGCGATCCCCAGGGGGATGGTGCGCACCAGCCCCAGCTGGCCTTGGGCGCAAAGGCTGTCCATACAAGGGGTATTGGCGGCCTCCATGGGGGTCCTGCCCGATAGGGCGGGAAGGGGGCATTCCGCCATGCCGTCGCCGATGACCAAAAGATACTTCACGGGAACCTCCTACCTATTAAATATAAATTTGAAATATAAAATAAAAATGGTTGTTTCCATGCATGGCCTTCCCGCGCCCGTGGCGTCCGGGCGGCGCGGGGATGGCTGTTCGGGCGGCGCAAAAAGGGGCAAAAGCAGGCCGGTTGCGCCCGAGCCCTCCGGCGCGTTGGGGGCGAGGGGGCGCCGTGAACGGCCGCGCGTTGCTCCGGCGCGAAAGCAGCCCGTTGCCTATAGCATAGCCCTTTCTTGGGCGCATTGCAAGGAAAAAGGATGGCCGATGGGCACGCCGCCTCTTGCAGCCGCCACTGGCCCGTGGTATACTGCAATGGCCACGCTTTGTAGCCGCGTCCGGCCGCAGGCGTGTACTTTGTTAGGATAGGGAAGGGATAACTTGACGCTGCGGGAACGATGGTTTGGGGATAAGGCGTTTTACCGGATGGTGCTGGCCATAGCCTTGCCCATTTTGGTGCAAAACGCCATTACCAATTTTGTCAGCCTGCTGGACAATGTCATGGTGGGCCGGCTGGGTACGGACCCTATGAACGGGGTGGCCATTGCCAACCAGCTGTTGTTCGTATTCAATTTGACCGTGTTTGGCGGCGTATCCGGCGCGGGGATCTTTGGCGCCCAGTATTTTGGCCGCCGGGATTATACCGGCGTTCAATACACCTTCCGCTTTAAGCTGATCTGCGGCGGCGTGATCCTGGCGGCGGCCCTTGGCCTGCTTATGTGCATGGATACCCAGCTGATCTCCATGTTCCTTCACGAGGGCAGCCAGAGCGGCAATATCACGGCTACGCTGGCGTATGCGCGGGACTATTTGCACATCATGTTTTGGGGGATGCTACCCTTTGCCGTTTCCCAGGCCTATGCCAGCACCCTGCGGGAATCCGGCCAGGCGGTGGTCCCCATGAACGCTTCCATCATCGCGGTGGTGGTGAACTTGGTGTTCAATTACCTGCTGATCTACGGGAAATTCGGATTTCCGCAGCTGGGGGTGCGGGGCGCGGCCCTGGCCACGGTTCTGGCCCGGTATGTGGAGGCCGGCGCCGTGGTGCTCTGGACCCATCGCCACGCGGAATTTTGCCCCTATGTATACGACCTGTTCAAGGGGTTCCGGATCCCCCTGGCCCTGGTCAAAAAGATCGTCCTGCGGGGGATGCCCCTGCTGATCAACGAGATGCTTTGGTCCACCGGCATGACCATCCTGGCCCAGTGCTATTCCACCCGGGGCCTGGCGGCGGTGGCTGCCTACAATATCTCCTCCACGGTGATGAACCTGTTTAACGTGGCGGTCATGGCGGTGGGGAACGCCATCGGCATCATCGTGGGGAATCTGCTGGGCGCGGGGAAGATGCAGGAAGCCCGCCGGACGGATACCCGCTTGATCGTGTTTTCCGTGCTGTCCTGCCTGGTGGTGTGCTCCGTCATGGCGATGGCCTCCCCCTTTATCCCGCTGATCTACAATACCAGCGACGAGGTGCGGCTCCTGGCCCGGGACCTGATCCTGATCACCGCCGTGTTCATGCCCCTCCACGCCTTCCTCCACGCCGCGTATTTTACCCTGCGCTCCGGCGGAAAGACCATGCTTACCTTTTTGTTCGACAGCGGGTCCATCTGGCTCCTGTCCATCCCGGTGGCCCTGGTCCTCTCCCGGGTCACCACTTTGCCCATCCGCCCCCTGTTCGCCATCGTGCAGGCGGTGGACCTGCTGAAGGCCACGGCAGGGTATCTGCTGGTGCGAAACGACTTCTGGCTGAACAATATCGTGGAGGATGTTTTGTAGCCGGAGTCCCCTTCAAGGGTTGGGCTGGAATTTATAAAAATACAACGGGGTCGGCTTGCCGCTGGGTTGCCGACCCCGCGGCATTTTCCCTGGAAAAATTGTGAAAAAAATAATTATCTATAATCAAAACGTGCATATCCATAAGTAAAAATTATAATTCAAAATAACAAATCACCAGCGGAACCCCCCTGTAAAATGATGCTTGCCACTTTTCAAGGAAGGGTTTCTGTGATAAACTAAACAAAGTGCCATATAATCAAATCTATCGTTTCTTAATTTTAGCGCCAAACGATCAAGGAGGAATTTTCCATGGTAAATGAAATGGGAGCGCGTGCAGAGGGCTATAAGCAACTTGACGAGGTGATCCGCCAATGGAAGGGCGAACCGGGCGGCTTGTTGCCCGTCATGCAGCAGGCGCAAAACATCATCGGCTGCGTAGATGAAGAGGTGCAAAACTATATTGCGGAGGCCATGGATGTTCCCGTGGCGGATATTTATGGGATCGCCACCTTTTACTCCCTGTTTTCCTTGGAGCCCAAGGGCAAATATGCGGTGGGCCTGTGCCTGGGCACCGCCTGCTATGTAAAGGGCGCCCAGCTGGTGCTGGATGAGCTGCAAAAGGTATTGGGCGGCGTGGAGATCGGCAAGACCACCCAGGATGGGATGTTTACCCTGGACGCCACCCGGTGCATCGGCTGCTGCGGCCTGGCCCCGGCCATGATGATCAACGGCGAGGTTTACGGGCGGCTGGTGCCGGAGGATATTCCCGGCATCATCGAAAAATACCGCCAGCTGAGCGAATAAGCGAATCATAGAAAGGAGCCTGCATGGAAATAGGGCGCATGGCGGAGATCCTCGAGGCTGAGGTGATCTGCGGGCAAGAGAATTTAAATAAGGAGATTTCTCTGGCCGTGGCCAGCGATATGATGAGCGACGTGCTGGTCTCCGCAGAAAGCGACCGGGTGCTGATTTCCGGCCTATGTACCATCCATACGGTGCTGACCGCCCAGATATTGGACCTGAGCGCGGTGGTGTTTGTGCGCAATAAGGTGCCCACCGAGGAAATGGTGCAGACCGCCAAGGAAAACGACATCGCGCTGCTGCGCACCGCGATGACCATGTATGCGGCCTGCGGCGAGCTGTATAAATCCGGACTGAAAGGACGGCGCAGGGTCGATGCATAGCGCCGGAGAAGAAACCTATCAGGAGACCCGCCAGGTGGAGCAGGGCAACTTTGCCACCGCCGGCCAGATCTCCGCGTCCTTTAAGAATACCTTGAAAAAGCTGGGGGTGGCCTCGCCGGTGATCCGGCGGATCGCCATCGCCTCCTACGAGGCGGAGATCAACCTGGCCATCCATTCCTGGGGCGGCACCATGCGGCTGGTAATCTATCCCAACCGGGTGCGGCTGCTGGTGGACGACGTGGGCCCGGGCATTGCGGATATCGACCTGGCCATGCAGGAGGGCTATTCCACCGCTTCCGAGGAGGTACGGATGTTGGGCTTTGGCGCGGGCATGGGTATGCCCAACATGAAGCGCTGCGCCGACGGGTTCCAGATTGCCTCCCAGGTGGGCAAGGGTACGTCCATCTGCATGGAGTTCAACCTGTAAGCAAGGATGGAGGATATGACCATGGCGGCGAAGGAACTATATCACAGCGTAAAGCTGGAACGGGATAAGTGCGTGGGCTGCACCACCTGCCTCAAGCGCTGCCCCATGGAATGCATCCGGGTGCGCAACGGCAAGGCCCGGATCATTTACGAGCTGTGCATCGATTGCGGGGTTTGCGTGCAAAATTGCCCCCACCAGGCCAAAGTGGCCCAAACCGACCCCATCAACGCCATCTATCGCTTCAAGCATCGCATCGCCCTGCCTGCGCCTACCTTATACGGCCAATTCCGCAACCTTTCCAGCGTGGATAACGTGCTCAACGCCCTGCTGGGCCTGGGCTTCAACGATGTATTCGAGGTGGCTCGGGCGGCGGATATCGTTTCCGCCACGGTGCGGGAGATGCTGAAAACCAATAAGATCCGGCCCTTGATCTCCTCCGCCTGCCCGGCGGTGGTGGCCCTGATTCGCATCCGGTTCCCGGAGCTGCTGCCCAATGTGGCGGATGTGCTCTCCCCCAAGGACGTGGCGGCCCGCATGGCCAAGGAGGAATATTCCAAGGCCCACGGGGTGCCCATCGAGGAGATCGGGGCGTTTTTCATCACCCCTTGCCCCGCCAAGATGGCCAGCATCCATTCCAGCATCGACGGCTATGTGGATGGCGCCATCGCCATCCAGGATATCTACGGCCTGTTGAGCGCCCAGCTGAAGCAGGAGATCCCCGAGGACCTCAAGCGCAAGCGGCACGCCACCTGGCAGGGTGTCAACTGGGCCAACTATGGCGGCGAGGGCGCCGCGCTGGACTGCAACAACATCCTTTCCGTGGACGGCATCCACAATGTGATCCACGTATTGGAGGAGATCGAAAACGGCCGGCTGGACGACCTGGACTTCTTTGAGGGCGCCTCCTGCGTGGGGGGCTGCGTAGGCGGGCCGCTGGTGTTTGAAAACGCCTTTGTGGCGAAAAATTCCCTGCGCAAGCTGATCGAACATATGCGGGCAGACGAGCGGGAACACCCCCTGCCTCCCGCAGAACCCCGGGACGACATCCATTTGCCGGTCCCCCTGGAGCCCTTGCCGGGGATCAAATTGAGCGACAACATTGCGGAAGCTATCGTAAAGATGGAACGCATCGAGGAGCTGACCAAGACCTTCAAGGGGTTGGATTGCGGCTCCTGTGGAAGCCCCACCTGCCGGTCCCTGGCGGAGGATATCGTACAGGGCCGGGCCAGCGAGCTGGACTGCGTGTTCAAGCTCAAGGAAAAGGTGGAGCAGCTGGCCAGGCAGATGGTGGATCTGACCAATCTGTAAGGCCGGGATACGAGGACCCAAAGGAGGAAATGCCATGACCGTAGCCAAGGTGATGGAAGCGTTGGGGCTGAAGCTGCTGACAAAAGACGTGCGCCTTGAAGGCGAAGTGACCGGGGGGTGCGTATGCGACCTGCTCAGCGTGGTCATGGCGGAGGGGGAAGCGGGCATGGCGTGGATCACCGTGCAGACCCACCTGAATGTGATCGCCGTGGCCAGCCTCCATGAATTTTCCTGCGTGATCGTATCCGGGGACGCCGCCGTGGAGGCGGAGACCCTGGAAAAGGCCCAGGCGGAGGGGATCCCGGTGCTGGTAAGCCCCGAGACCAACTATAGCCTGGCGGGCAAGCTGTATCAGCTGGGCATACACTGATGCAGGCCCTGGTGGATCTCCATATCCACTCCTGCCTGTCCCCCTGCGCGGACGAGGACATGACCCCCTGGAACATCGTGGGCATGGCCCGCTTGAAGGGGCTGGACGCGGTGGCCATATGCGACCATAACGCCGCGCGGAACCTGCCGGCGGCCATGAAGGCGGGCCGGGAATACGGGGTATGCGTGGTGCCCGGGCTGGAGGTGACCAGCCGGGAGGATGTGCATCTATTGTGCTACTTCCCCCTGGTGGAGCAAGCCCTGGAGATGGAGGCCCGGGTATGGGAAAGGCAAAAGAAGGTCCGCAACAAGCCCAGCCTGTTCGGCACCCAATACCAGGTGGACGAGGATGATCGGGTTTGCGGCCAGGTGGAGCACCTGCTGCTTACCGCCTGCTCCATGGACCTGGAAGAGGTGGCCGCCACCGCCCGGCAGCTGGGCGGGGTTATGGTGCCGGCCCACATCAACAAGGGCGCCAACAGCCTATTGCCCACCCTGGGCTTTTTGCCGGTAACGCCGGCCATGCCCACGGTGGAGATCTATAAGACCCGGCCCCATAGCGCGTTGGGCAGGCTGTGCCTGGTTTCCAGCGACGCCCATCAGCTGGGGGATATTTTAGAAGCGGGCCATCCCCTTTCCTGCGCCGCCATCACCCCCCAGGGAATCGTGGAGGCATTGCGTTGCGGGGAGCCCATGGTCAAGTCCCAGGAAAGGAGCGGCCCGTGAAGGAGATTTCCCTGCATATATTGGACCTGATCCAGAACTCCATCCGGGCGGGCGCCGCCAACATTTCCCTGGACATCCTGGAGGACAGCCAGGCGGATACCTTTACCGTGGTCATCCAGGACGATGGCTGCGGCATGTCCCCGGAAATGGCCAAGGCCGTGGAAAACCCCTTTGTCACCACCCGGACCACCCGGAAGGTGGGGCTGGGCATCCCCCTGTTCAAGGCGGGCTGCGAAAATTGCGGCGGCCGCTTCCAGCTTCAGAGCCAGGAGGGGAAGGGGACCCGCCTGGAGGGCACCTACCAGCGCAGCCATATCGACCGGCCGCCCTTGGGAAACGTGGCGGATACGGTGCTGCTGCTGATCACCGGCAATCCCGGCATTCATTTTTTCTATCACCATCGGGTGGACCAGCGGGAATACCAGCTGGATACGGCGGAGCTAATGCGCATATTGGACGGGGCGCCCTTGGACGCGCCGGAGATCACGGCATTCATTCGAGACTTTCTCGTGGAAAACGAATCTGAATTATATGGAGGTAGTTAACCAATGAAGACCCTGCAAGAACTGGAAGCCATTCGGCAAAAAACCATCAATGAGCTGAACCTGCGCAAAAACAGGGAAGACGGCATCCGGGTGGTGGTAGGCTTGGCCACCTGCGGCATCGCGGCGGGGGCCCGGCCGGTGATGGCCGCCTTTGTGGAGGAGATCAACAAGCGCCAGCTGCAAAACGTCACCGTATCCCAGACCGGGTGCATTGGCCTTTGCCGGCTGGAACCCATTGTGGAGGTATATATGCCCGGCCAGGAGAAGGTCACCTATTGCAAGGTGAAGCCCGAGCAGGTAGCCAGGATCGTCTCCGAGCATATTGTAAACGGAAATCCCGTGGTGGAATACACCATTGGCAGCTACGAATAAAAATTCACAAACCCAAGCGAAGGAGAACACAACATGATGTATCATTCTCACGTTTTGGTCTGCGCCGGTACGGGTTGCACGTCCTCCAACTCGTTGCAGATCATCGAAAACTTCCAGAGGCTCCTGGCAGAAAAGGGCTACGATAAGGAGATCCAGGTCATCCGCACGGGATGCTTCGGCCTGTGTGCGGCCGGCCCCATCGTGGTGGTATATCCCGCGGGTGTTTATTATAGCCATGTGACGCCGGACGATGTGGAAGAGATCGTAAACGAGCATCTGATCAAGGGCCGGCCGGTGCAGCGGTTGATCTATAAGGAAATGGACGAAAAGGGCGTCAACACCACCCTGAACGAATCCGATTTCTATAAAAAGCAGCACCGTATCGCCCTGCGCAATTGCGGCTTGATCGACCCGGAAAACATCGATGAATACATTGCCTTCGACGGCTACAAGGCCCTGGAAAAATGCCTGACCCAGCTTTCCCGGGACGACGTGGTGGATATGGTGGTGGCCTCCGGGCTGCGGGGCCGCGGCGGCGGCGGCTTCCCCACGGGCCTGAAGTGGAAGTTTGCAAAGGCCCCGGAAAGCGACGTAAAATACGTCTGCTGCAACGCGGATGAAGGCGACCCCGGCGCGTTTATGGACCGCTCCGTGTTAGAGGGCGATCCCCATTCCGTGCTGGAAGCCATGACCATCGCCGGGTATTGCATCGGGGCGCAGCAGGGCTATATCTACGTGCGGGCGGAATACCCCATCGCGGTGAAGCGGCTGCGGATCGCCATTGACCAGGCCCGGGAATACGGCCTGCTGGGCGATAACATCATGGGCACGGGCTTCAAGTTCGACATCGACCTGCGCTTGGGCAGCGGCGCCTTTGTATGCGGCGAGGAGACGGCCCTGCTGGCCTCCATCGAGGGCCACCGGGGCGAGCCCCGGACCCGTCCGCCCTTCCCGGCGGTCAAGGGCCTGTGGGGCAAGCCCACCCTGCTCAACAACGTGGAGACCTATGCCAACATCTGCCAGATCATCCTCAACGGGCCGGAATGGTTCGCCTCCATGGGCACGGAGAAGAGCAAGGGCACCAAGGTGTTCGCCCTGGGCGGCAAGATCAACAACACCGGCCTGGTGGAGATCCCCATGGGCACCACCCTGCGGGAGGTCATCTACGATATCGGCGGCGGCATCCCCAATGGCAAGAAGTTCAAGGCCGCCCAGACCGGCGGCCCCTCCGGCGGCTGCATCCCGGCGGAGCATCTGGATATCCCCATCGACTATGATAACCTGATCGCCATCGGCTCCATGATGGGCTCCGGCGGTATGATCGTCATGGACGAGGACAACTGCATGGTGAACATCGCCAAGTTCTTCCTGGAGTTCACCGTGGACGAGAGCTGCGGCAAGTGCCCGCCCTGCCGGATCGGCACCCGGCGTATGCTGGAGATGCTCACCCGCATCACCGAGGGCAAGGGCGAACCCGGGGACATCGAAAAGCTGGAGACCCTGGCCAAGAACATCAAGGCGTCCGCCCTGTGCGGCCTGGGCCAGACAGCCCCCAACCCGGTGCTTTCCACCATCCGATACTTCCGGGACGAGTACGAGGCCCATATTTATGAAAAGCGCTGCCCCGCCGGGGTGTGCAAGGCCCTGCTCAACTTTACCATCGACCCGGAAAAGTGCAAGGGCTGCACCATGTGCGCCCGCCAGTGCCCCGCCGGCGCCATCAGCGGCAAGGTGCGGGAGGCTCACACCATCGACAACAGCAAGTGCGTCAAGTGCGGCGCCTGTATGGAGGCGTGCAAATTCGGCGCCATCAGCCGGAAATAATCCCTTCGCTGGCGAACACAGCAGAATGCCGGCGCCTACTTTGGGCGCCGGCACCTTTTTATGCCCGCTGGGTCAAGGCCGGTGGCATTGGCCGGAACAGGGACATCCGCTACAGCCGCCGCTACAGCCGCAGGCGGATTTTCCCTTTTTGCGGTTGCGAATCATCACGGCGATTGCCCAGGCCAGGGCGGCCAATACCAGGCCGCCAACCAATAGATTGGCCCAGTTTTGCACCAAAAACGACAATACAGCCATGCGGAAATCCCTCCTAGAATACAATATGGGGAGAGCCTCCTAAGGAATCGTTCAGGCGACGCGGGAGGAAAGGAGGCCCCCTTCCCGGCTGAAAACCGGTCTCGCAGGGGTGGAATCGCCTGTGCCGTGGCGACGCGCCCCCTGCGCCCTGCTATATGGCGAAGGAATGGTTAGACATAACTAACTTCCTTCTAGGAATAGTGTAACCCTTTGCCGGCGGTTTGTCAACCCCCATTCCCAATTTATTTTGCGACAGCAAGCAGGACGCAAACCCCATTGCAGCAGGGAAAACGGCGGGAGAAAATGGATTGAGAAAATGGCCGAGGCCCTTCCGACAAAATAAGGGGCGCCCTGCGCCCCTGGCTGAAAAAAGCAATCCGGCATTTAAAAATAGCTCACCTGAACCCGTTTTCCCATCTCCTCCAGAAGTTTGGAGAGGCGTTCGGCGATCTGCATCTTCACGTTGAAGGTGATGGGGAGGCCTTCCTTTTGATGGGCCTCGTTAACGGCCCGGCCCACATAGAAGTTCACGTCCGTGGCGTCCTCAAAGAGCATACGGGCGATCTGGGAAGCGCCGTCCTTTTTGCAGCTCCAGTCCATGTAAAGGCGGTTTTCTTTCACATAGTCCTCGGCATATTCCAGCACCCGGGCCATGGTGATGACCCCTTCGGTCACCAGGTCTACCCCCTGGAGCTTGGAGGTGGGGGGGATCTTGGGATCCAGGTACAGGGGCATGGAGGTATCCAGGGGCTTGCCCAAGTAGGCGGCCGCCAGCTCGCTGGTGGTGCCGCCGCAGACGATCCGCTTGCCCTCCTTGGCGAAGAAAAGGGAAAGCATTTTGTTGGTATCCTCCCGTTTTTCGGGGGGGCCGAAGAGCAAGTTTACCACCTGCCGCCGCCGCAGGCGGATGACGCAGGCGGAGGTATCGTCCCCGGGCTGGCCGCCATAGAGGCGTTCGCACTCCTCCACCAGCATGGCCGCCCAGGTTTTGGCGGTAAAGCTATCGTTGTACATGGTTTCCAGGAAGTCGATGATGGCCGCCCGGTCCCAGCCCATGTTCAGGGTATTGCCCTGGCTGGCGTTCAGGGCCCCGTCGCTCATGGCCAGCAGGATATCCCCTTCCCACAGGTTCATACGGGATTTGTAGATGGTTTTCCCGTCGATGGTTTCGCAGAGCTCCGGGTAATCCACATGCTTACCCCGCCGCAGCAGGATGGTGTGGGGGTTGTCATATTGGATGAGCTCCGCCTCCGCGCAATCCACAATGCGCAGGATGGTGAAGGTGGAATAGGCCACCTTGCGCTCCGCGCATACCGGCAGCGTGGCGGCGATGGTGCTGACGCAATCCTCCAGGGTAAGGCCGTTGGCGATCATGGTGGAGATGATCTTGCCGGTAAGGGTGGAAAGGATATTGGCCTTTACGCCGCTGCCCAATCCATCCGCCAGCACCAGCACCACGGAACCATCCGCCTGCTGGACCAGCTCCACATGGTCGCCGCAAAGCTGTTCCCCCGCTTTGGTAAGGGTCACATAGCCGATATCCGTACAAAGCTCATACATTCTCCAGCGACTCCTTTAGCTTGGTCAGGGCCACCTTGGTCTCCGCCGTGGTCTCGCCCAAGAGGGAGGCGATCTCCTGCACGGCCCGCATCTGCTTTTCGATGACCTTGTCCGTGATCTCGATGGTGGTGCGGCTCAACTCGGCCTTTTGCACCTTGGCCTTTTCGTCCTCGGTCACATCCCGCATGGTACAGATGAGAATATGGTAGCTCTTGGCGTAGATCACGTTGATGTCTACGTATTTTTTATAATCCGCCAGATACATGCCCTTCTGGGCGATGTTCTTCTCCTGGGTGTAGGCCTGGATAAAGGGCATGGGGTCCATGATATGCACCACCTGGTCCCCCAATACGTTGCGGGGGTCGCTCACATTGAACAGCTTGCAGGCGGAGGCATTGATCTGCTGCACCTCCATGGCCTCGTTGACCACCAGGATGGCGTTGGGGGTATTCTTGATGATGGTATCCGAGAAGGATTCCGCCTTGCTCAGCAGGAAGGGGAGGCACATATTCAGGTCCGCCTTGCCGGAAAGGACGGCGATGGCCTTTTCCCGGCAAGTGTCGTAGCCGCAGCTGCCGCAGTTGAGTTCATCCGCCGGGGAGGTTTTGCCCATGCGGCGCAGAATTTCCTCAATGGCGCGGCTGCCGGGCATCTGCCGGTTCAGGCCCAGATACGGAATCTCTTTTGTCAGGGAATTTTCGGGCGTTTGCACCACAAAATCTTTTTTCCCCGCATACCGGTCCACCGCCAAAAAGTCTCTGACCGGGGAGCGATGGGTCTTTTCCATGACCGGACCGCCTACACAGCTGCCAGCACAGGCACTCATTTCAATAAAGCAGTTGGACAGCGTTCCATCCATAATCTCTTTCAGCGCATGGATACAGTTTTCGGTGCCGTCAATGGTCAAACGGCTGTAACCGTTGTCTTCTGTCCAGTCCATGGTGCGCAGGATACCGCCGGAGGTCGGGAATAGCCGGGCACGGCTTTCCTCGTTTTTCTCCTGTTCCGGCTCGGGTGTTACCTGCTCGCCGTTCATCCACTCGGTCAGCTCCTCAAAGGTCAGTGCGTAATCGACGATACC
>UQOG01000048.1 GCA_900542615.1 uncultured Eubacteriales bacterium
CGCCGGAAACCCAGAGAAGCCGCCTTGGCGGCGACGCGCAACGACCTTTGTGAACTGCGGGGGGGGCAGAGCCCCCAACGGGGTCCAGGGGCGGAGCCCCTGGCAGGGTCCGGGGCGAGCCCCTGGAGAGAAAAAGAGGCGGGGCGGGGGGAAAAGCATAGACGCGGGCAAAAGGGGCAGGTATAATAGAAAAGATGGATACCATAGAAACGAAACAAGGGAAAACCATGCTGGAAGCGGTGCGGAACGCCCTGGGCGCGCCCATGCGGGATCCCCGGCAGCTCAGCCCGCTGGTACTGGCCTATGTAGGGGACACGGTATACGATCTATATGTGCGTACCCAGCTGATACTGACCACGGACGCTACAGCCCACGGCCTGCACATGCAGGCGGCCCAGCGGGTATGCGCCAAGGGACAGGCGGCAGCGTTGCGGCGGATATGGGACCAGCTCACCGAGGAGGAGCAGGGGGTCTACAAGCGGGGCCGGAACAGCCACATGGGGACGGTGCCAAAGAACGCGGCCATACAGGATTACCGGGCGGCAACGGGGCTGGAGGCCCTGTTGGGATATTTGTACTTAGGAGGACAGGATCAGCGGCTGACCCAGCTGATGGGCTGGCTGCTGGGGAACCAGGAGGAGGATCATGGCTGAGAAACAATTGTTGGTGCGGCTCCTTTGCCACACCCCCGCCCCGGAGCAGGCGGTAGCCCTGGGGGGGCGGCTGTGTTACAGCGACGTGGGGATCGAGCAGCTGTATACGGATATGGCCCCAAAGAGCGAAAAATTTGTGGCAAAGCTCACCAGCATGGGGCATTTATCCCCCATTGAGCACGCCAGCTTTACCTTTGGCATCGAAGGGGTGTCCCGGGCTTTGTTGGCCCAGATCACCCGGCACCGGATCGCCAGCTTTTCCGTGCAATCCCAGCGGTATGTATGCAAGACCCAGCTGGAATATGTGGTGCCCCCCAGCGTCAAGGCCCTAGGCCCGGCGGCGGAAGCAGCCTTTGGGGCGGATATGGAGCAGGCGTTTGCCGCCTATCAGCGTTGGCGGGAGCTGGGCCTCCCTGCGGAGGACGCCCGGTTCGTTTTGCCCAACGCCGCGGAAACCCGTATGCTGGTCACCATGAACGCCCGGGAGCTGCTGCACTTCTTCCGGCTGCGGTGCTGTATGCGGGCCCAATGGGAGATCCGGCGGCTGGCCTGGTGTATGTTCGCCATGGCCTATCGGGAATCCCCGGCCCTGTTCCGCCACGGCGGCCCCGGCTGCCTGGGGGACGGCTGCACGGAAGGGGCCATGTCCTGCGGCCAGGCGGCCAGCATCCAGGCATTGGCCCAGGAATTGCAGGCGTTTTTAGCGGATAAGCCCGACGACCCGGCCATTGTGGACTGGGTGCTGGCGCGAATTTGAATCGGTTGAAAGAGAGGTTCGATCCATATGGCATATACCCCCAGGCCCGGCAAGAGCGGGCCAAGCGAAACCAAGGCCTCCGGGCGGGGCGGCTATAAGCCCGGCCCGGGTACCCGGCAAGGCCGGGGGAGCCGGCAGATGAAGGAGGAGCGGGAATCCCGGCCTGCTTCCAAATCCACGACCCGGCCTTCAAAATCCCAACCCCGGCCCGTATCGGAGGCGGACCGCCAGGGCTTTCGCCCCCTGGAGGACGAGCTGCCCTATCTCATCATGGGGCGGAACGGGGTGCGGGAAGCCCTGCGCAGCGGCCGGAGCATCGACCGCATTCTGGTGACCAAGGAGCAGGACGGCTCCCTGGGCGAATTGGTCAACATGGCCCGGGACCGGAACATCCAGCTGCGGGAGGTGGACCGGGCCAAGCTGGACGAGCTTTGTATGCCCTTTGGCCACGGCAATAAGCCGGGGAACCATCAGGGCATCGTGGCCCAGGTGCCGGGGGTGGATTACTGCGAGGTGGAGGATATCCTGGCCGTGGCCAAGGCCCGGGGGGAAGCCCCCTTCCTGATCCTGCTGGACGGCATCGAGGACCCTCATAACCTAGGGTCCATCCTCCGTAGCGCCGAATGCGCCGGAGCCCATGGGGTCATCCTGCCCAAACGCCGCAGCGCCTCCCTGACCGCCGCCGCCTGCAAAGCCTCCGCCGGCGCGGTGGAATACATCAAGGTGGCCCGGGTCGCCAACCTGGTAGAAGCCATGCGCCGGCTCAAGCGCCAGGGTATCTGGCTGGCCGGGGCGGACATGCAGGGTACCCCCATGGACCGGGCAGACCTGAAAGGCCCCCTGGGCCTGGTGATCGGCAGCGAGGGCAGCGGCCTGGGCAAGCTGGTCCAGGAAAGCTGCGATTTCCTGGTGTCCATCCCCATGTCCGGCCACCTGGATTCCCTCAATGCCGCCGTGGCTGCGGCCATCCTCATGTTTGAAAAGAAACGGCAGGGCTAAATGGAGGATCTTTCCAAATTATCCGATGACGCCCTGGCCCAGCTGGCCCAGGACGGTCACTCCTTCGCGGCGGAATGCCTCTGCGAACGCTACAAGGACTTGGTGCGCACCATCGCCCGGCCCTATTACCTGGCTGGCGGCGACCGGGACGATCTGCTCCAGGAAGGCATGATCGGCCTATACAGCGCCATCCTGCATTATCAGCCCGGCCATAAAGCTTCCTTTCAATCCTTTGCCGGCATGTGCGTCACCCGGAAGATCATCAGCGCCGTGAAGCTGGCCTGCCGGGATAAGCATATGCCCCTGAACCGCTACGTCTCCCTGAGCGGCCCCCTGGACCCGGAAACCGACGCCCCCAGGGAGCTGGCCGACGTGCTCCCCGCCGCCGGCCAGGACCCGGAGGAAGCCTTCCTCCATAAGGAATCCGAATCCGATCTGCTTAAATGGCTCAATACCTGCCTTTCCCCCTTTGAAAAGCAGGTGGCCCACCTGTTCCTTTCCGGCATGTCCTACCAGCAGATTGCCGATCACCTGGGCTGCTCCCGCAAAAGCGTGGACAACGCCCTCCAACGCATGAAGCGTAAGCTCCATGCCTAACCGCCTTAACCGGAAAACGGCCCGCTCCCTTTTGCCTGTTCCGTTGTAAACGCCCTCGCCACGGCTTGCGGTCGCCACCGCCTTTTTTCGGGCGGTGGACGGAGCGTGGCTGGGTTGGTCGAATGGCCGGGCTTTTTCGTTGCCTTTTTGGCGTTGGTGGAAAACGTAGCGGAGGGGGGGCAGAGCCGAGCGCCGCCAGTGGCGGAAGAAGCGAGGCGGAAGCCCAGTGAGCAAGGGAGTTGAAGGAAGCCGCTTTAGCGGCGACGCGCAACGACCTTTGCGAACTGCGAAGGGGGCGGAGCCCCCAACGGGGTCCAGGGGCAGCGCCCCTGGCGGAGCCCCGGCGACGAATCCTGTATCCTAACGCATCGGAAAGTCTACTACTCTACGTCAGGGGCCAAGACGGGGATGAACTCCAGCACAGCGGAGAGGATCTTATCCGGTTTTTCCTCGTGGAGGAGGTGGCCGGCGTTTCGGACCATGGCGAAGCCGGCGCCCGGGATCGCGGCGTGATACAGCTCGGTTTGGGCGCTGGTGCGCCAGCGGTCCTCGGAGCCCAGCAGGATGAGCACGGGCATTTCCGTGGTCCGCAGCTGGGAGACCAGGGTCTCATCCTCGAAGTTATGGATGCTCAGGCGCAGGGCCCGGCGGGAGGCGGAATCGGAAATGGTTTTATAGTATTCGGTCACCACGTCTTCGTTCAGGCCCACCGTCAAGTCGAAGAAGCAATCGCTGAGCACGTTTTCCACGGTGCGGATGCCGAACAGGGCGGCGGCGATGCCTCCGAATAGGCCGCTATCCAGCAGCTTGACGGGGGTAGGCATTTCCGGGGTAAGGCCGCCGGGGGCCAGGAGGATCACCCGGCCGGCCCGTTCCGGCTGGCGCAGGCACAGGTCCATCACATAGGCGCAACCCATGGAAAAGCCCATGAAGTGGGCGGATTCGATACCGATGGCGTCCAGGAACAGCTCCAAGGCCTTGGACTGCTCCTCGATGGTATAGGAATAGACGTCGGGCCTAGAAGAATAACCGAAGCCAGGCATATCCACGGCGATGACCCGATAATGCTGGATCAGGGAAGCGTAGAGGCAGCGCCAGGTATAGATGGACTGGCCAATGGTATGCACCAGCACCAGAGGTTCTCCGTCCCCCTCATCCATATAATGGATGCGCAGGGTCTCAAAGGCAGGGTCTTCTTCCTCCTGAGGGGGGAGGGGTTCCGGTTGGGTTTTTTCCACGTCCTCTGGTTGGGGCTCAGCGGGCGCTTTTTTATTTTTTTTAGGGGGCCGAACGGGCTCTCCCTCCAGGGGCAGATGGATCTCCACAAACTTCCCCACATGCTCAGAGTTGATAAATTTCTTTACTTCCAGCGACAATGCCACGCTACTATCCTCCTGGGGCACGGAGCCTTTTCGGCCGCGCGTAAATACTACAAATGGTTTCCCGCATAAAGATTCAGTTTATTTTACCTGCTTTTTCATCCCATTGCAAGCCCAAATCCGGCGGAAATAGTCATTTCTTCCCGTATTGTCACGAATTGTTAACGTTATCCTGTCTACAAACCGGCATACGGGCCGCTATAGCCAATAACCGTTCCCGGGAATTGTCCCCAGGCCGCTGGGCGCAATGGCGGAGCAGCGCGGCCTTCACCGTTCCAATGGCTGGTCCCGGGGGCAGACCCAGCTGTTCCATCAGATCCCGGCCGGTTATCGCCAGGTCCGCCTCGGTAAAGGGCGTGCCCTTGGCCAGCATCTGGGAAAGCGTCTGCGCCCACCGGTCCGCCGAGGCTTCGCTGCCGCCCCGGCCGCTGCCCCGCACGTCCGCCCGCCGCAGCCGGATCAGCTGCCGGGTCCGGGCGGCCCCAAATTCCTGGAACCGCCGCCGCAAGGTGGGTTCCTTGGCCCGGCCTTCCAGATCGAACATGTGATGCGCCACCAACCACGACACTTCTTCCTGCACCTGGTTGGAAAAGCGCAGGCCGGTTACCATTTCCCGGGCAATGTCCGCCCCCATCTGGTCATGGTGCAGCATCCGGCCCGTGGCCTGAAAGGCCGCAGGCTTGCCCACATCGTGCAATAGGGCCCCCAACCGCAGCTCCAGGCCGCCTGCCAGCTCCGCCTGGGCGGCGGTTTGCAGGCCGTGCTCCAATACGTCGTAGGCATGGTATTCCTGCCGCTGGCCCAGGCCCCGGCCCGCCGCCAGGGCCGGCAGGATCACCTCCAGCGCCCCCAGGCGGTCCAGCAGATGCAGCCCCTGGTAAACCCCCCCTTGGTTGCCGTATTTGCCGTCCGCCAATAGGATCTTTTGTAGCTCGTCCCGGACCCGCTCCCGGGATATATCCTTGAGCCCCCCTACAAACCGTTGGGCCGCCCCAAAGGTGCCAGGCTCGGGTTCAAAACCCAGCTCCCCGCAAAACCGGGCCAGCCGCAGCACCCGAAGGGCGTCGTCCCTTAGGATGACCGCCGGGTCCGGGCTGGTGGCCCGCAGCCGCCTGGCCGCCAGATCCTTTAACCCCCCCGTGGGGTCCAGCACCGCGCCGGTGAGCAGGTCCTGGTATAGGGCGTTTACCGTGAAATCCCGCCGGAAGGCGTCCGCCTCCACCGTATCCGAAAAGGCGATGGCCGTGGGCCGATGGCCGCCCCCCGGGCCATAGGTGTCCGCCCGGAAGGTGGTGTGCTCAAAGGCGTAGCCCCCCAGATGGATCTCCACCATGCCAAAGGCCAGCCCCTTTTTTACCACCCCGTATCCCTTGCCTTCGCACAGGGCCAACACGCCCTCCGGCCGCAAGGCGCTGGTGATGTCCATATCGCTGATGGGCAGCCCCAGTCGGGGGTTGCGCACCATGCCGCCTACCCCGTATAGCCGTACCCCGGCCTCCTGAAAATCCCTGGCCAGCTGGGCCAAGGCCCCTGGAATGCCCATCCCGATCCACCTCCTTTGCTTTTCCCTTCTATTATGGGCCAACATCGCGCCCTTTGCAAGGCCGTCCCCATTGTTGACAAGGCATATTATACAGCATATAATATTATACGCTAAATAGCTTGTCGGAGGGGAGGGAGCGTATGTTTGGGTTATCCGGGCCGCTGTTGGACGCCTGCGTCCTGTCCATTCTGGAGCGGGGGGACGCCTACGGCTACAGCCTGACCCAGCAGGTGCGGCAGGTGATGGATATATCGGAATCCTCTCTATATCCGGTGTTGCGCCGGCTGGAGCGGGAGGGGCATCTATCCACCTATAACCAGGCATACCAAGGCCGCAACCGCCGGTATTATTCCATCACCCCATCCGGCCGGCAACGCTGCCAGGAATACCGGCGGGAATGGCAGGCCTATAAACGCCAATTGGATCAGGTGATCCTGGGAGGGAATCACAATGGATAAGCAAACCTTTTTACGCCGCCTGGAGGAAGGGCTTCGTCAACTGCCTCCGGAGGAACGGGAGGATATCCTGGCCTATCACCGGGAATATTTCCAGGATGCGGGGCCCGATCAGGAGGCCAAGGTCATCCGGGAGCTGGGGGACCCCGATCTGCTGGCCCGGCGGCTCCTGTCCGAATACGGGGAACAGCCCCCTGCATCCCCGCCGCCGCCGTCCCAGCCCCAACCCGAGGCCCCTAAGAAAAAACGCCCTTCCGGCGTCCTGGTGGCCATCCTGGCGGTGCTGGCTGCTCCCATCGCCCTGCCCCTGGCCGCCGCCCTGGGGGCCGTGGCCATCGCCCTGGCCGTCGCGGCCCTTAGCGTGGCCCTCGCCCTGATGGCGGTGATCGTGGGCGTGCTGGTAACGGGCATCGCCTTAGTGGCCCTGGGCTTTTCCACCCTGCTTCTCTATCCTCCCGCCGCCCTGGTGGTGTTGGGGGCCGGGCTGGTTTGCTGCGGCCTGGGCCTGTTTGGCGTCATGCCCGTCGTCCGCTTGATCCAGGTCATGTTCCGGGGCGTTGCCAACCTGTTTCGTAAAGCCGTTTCCAGGAGGAAAAAAGCATGAAACGCGCCACCAAAATCCTATGCATTATCGCCGCGTGCCTCCTGGGCTCGGGCCTGCTCCTGCTCTGTGCCGGCCTGTTCGCCGGCGGATTCCATTCCCTCCGGGCGGGGGTCTTGAACCTGCCGCCCCAGGGGGAGGATATCCAGGATTCCTTCCTGTTTGAGCAGGTGGAGGCCCTCTCCATCCAATGCGAGATCGGCGACCTTTCCATCCGGACGGACCCCGACCTGCCTGCCGGCGCCGTCCATGTGGAATACGACCTGCCCGCCGGCGCCCAGGCTTCCGCCCAAATGGAGGGGGCAACCCTTTCCTTTACAAGCCGGGCCCCCCGCCAAAGCCTGCCGGGCCTGTCCTGGCGGCTCCTTCGGGACCTGCTGTCCCAGGGCAGCCTGAACGCCTATCCCACCGCCTACGTTCAGATCTCCGTCTCCCCCCACGGGATGGTTTCCGCCGCCCAGATCCAATTGGACGTGGGCGATCTCACCATGGACGGCCTGCGCTGCCAAGACCTGGACATCCATGCCGCCGTGGGCGCCGCCCAGCTTTCCAACCTGCACGCTGCCGCCTCCGCCGTGGTTCAGCTGGACACCGGCAGCCTAAGGGGCGACGCCCTGCGCCTGCAAACCGCCCGGCTTTCCTGCGACGTGGGCAGCATGGACCTGCGGGACCTACGCTGCTACGGCCTGGAGGCCGTGGCCGATGTGGGGAATATCCACATACAGGGCCGCCTGGCCGGAGATAACCGCTTCCAGTGCGACCTGGGCTCTTTGACCCTGGAAACCACCCTGCCATGCTCCGACTATGACCTGGATCTGCAGGCGGACATGGGCCAGGTCACCGTGGACGGGGCTGCCTGCGGGCACAATTTCCGCCAGCAGCACGCCACGCCCGCCCACGCCATCCAGGCCGCCTGCGACCTGGGCTCCATCGATTTGTCCGGGGGCGGGGAAGGGTAGATACGCCAGGGGCTCCGCCCCGGGCCCCGTTGGGGGCTCTGTGTGGGGGGGCTGCCAGCCCCCCCACATGCAGTTCGCAAAGGTCGTTGCGCGTCGCCGCCAAGGCGGCATCCTTCAACTCCCTTGCTCACTGGGCTTCCGCCTCGCTTCTTCCGCCACTGGCGGCGCTCGGCTCCGCCCCCCTCCGCCGGGTTTTCCACCAACGCCAAAAAAGACCCAAAGAAACGTCTCCCACAAACCAAGCGCGCCGCTCCCGATGAGCGGCGCGCCAGCATAATCCGCCGGAAAACCGGAAAAGTTTTTCAGCTGGTTTTCCCCCGCTTTTTTAAAAGCGGGTGGGGGTCCGGGGGCAAAGCCCCCGGTAAAATATAAAGCTATCCCTACGAACCTTACGCAGTGAGCTTTTCCAAGGCGGCCAGCCGCAGGCACACGCAGAATACCTCCAGGGCGGCTTCCAGCTCCGCCACAGGGGGCAGGCTGGGAGCGATGCGGATATTGCTATCCTGGGGGTCCTTGCCGTAGGGGAAGGTGGCGCCGGCGCCGGTCATCACCACGCCTGCCTCCTTGCACAGGGCCAGCGTCCGCTTGGCGGTGCCGGGCATGGCGTTCAGGCTGACGAAATAGCCGCCCTTGGGCCGCTGCCAGGAGGCGATCTCCAGGGGGGCGATCTCCTGATCCAGGGCGTCCAATACCGCCTGGAATTTGGGGCCCAGGATGGCGGCGTGCTTTTTCATCAGTTCCAGGGTATGGGCCTTATCCTTAAGATAACGAGCGTGGCGCAGCTGGTTTACCTTATCGTAGCTGATGATCTCGATGCTCAGCAGCTTGGTCATATAGGCGATGTTGGCCTCGCTGGCAGCCATGACGGATACGCCGCCGCCGGGCAGGGTGATCTTGGAGGTGGAGGCAAACTCAAACACCATATCCGGGTTCCCGGCCTCCTCGCACAGGCGGATGATATCCGGGAAGGGTACATACTCCCCGAAGAACTCATGGACGCAGTAGGCGTTATCCCACATGAGGACGAAATCCTTGGCGGCAGGCTTCATGTGGGCGATGCGGGAAATCACCCGGTCGCTGTAGATGATGCCGTCCGGATTGGAATACTTGGGCACGCACCACATGCCCTTAACCATGGGGTCCTGGATGGCGGCTTCCACCTGATCCATATCCGGGCCCTCGGGGGTCATGGGGATGGTGATCATCTCCACCCCAAAGGATTCCGTTACCTTGAAATGCCGGTCATAGCCCGGGGCCGGGCAAAGGAACTTTACGCCCTTGATCTGGCTCCAGGGGGTATCGCTATGAAGCAGGCCGTGGGTGTGGGCCTTGGCGATCACGTCATACATGAGATTCAGGCTGGCGTTGCCCCCCACAAAGGTCTGGGCGGGCTTGCAGCCCAACACATCCGCAAAATAAGCCTGGGCGGACGGCGCGCCTGCCAGCTGGCCATAGTTGCGCATATCCATGCCCCCGTCCATATAATCCTCCGGGGTCTTGAGCACGTCGAACAGATCCATCACCAGATCCAGCTGGGCTTTGCCCGGCTTGCCCCGGGACATATCCAGCTTTAAGCCGCGGCCTTTTAGGGCTTCAAACTGGGCCTGCACCTGTTCCTTTTCCGCCAGAAGCTCTGCGCGGGACCGATCGCGATAAGGGGTGGGTTTCATGCTGCTACGCTTCCTTTCTGTATCATTTTGCCTGGGCATTGGGGATATAAAATATTATGCAGGATTTCCTGCAAATCAATTGAAATTACCCGACGACTTGACCTTATGAAGTCATTGTGAACCATCCGGCTAAAAAAGTCAAGAGGCAGGCTGCATACCTGGATTTTCGGGCAATTTTGCCCGGCGGGCATAAACCCGGCGAAGCCACATATCTATGCTAGTATGATGAAATGGATATGGGGCGGAATGTGTATTGGCGGCCTGATCGCAGGGATGCTGGCAGGAGATGCCCAGGGGGCGGTGGACGCCCTTCTGGAAGGGGCCGGGGAGGCGGTAAGCCTTTGCCTATCCCTGGCGGGGGCGTATATGCTATGGATGGGCCTGATGGCCATCGGCGAGGAAGCGGGGCTGGTGGAAAAGCTGCGCCGCTTGGTGGAGCCTGCCCTCAAGCGGCTATTTCCCAGCTCGCCAAAGGCGGTGGCGCCCATCACCCTGAACCTATGCGCCAATTTCTTTGGCCTGGGCAGCGCCGCCACCCCCTTTGGCCTGGCGGCCATGAAAGAGCTGGCCGCCGTCAACGATAAGCCCGGGGTGGCTACGGACGATATGTGCATGTTCCTGTCCATGAACGCCTCCGCCATCGAGCTATTGCCCATGGGGGTGCTGGCCCTGCGCACCGCCGCCGGTTCCCAGGACGTGTATGCGGTGGTGGTCCCCACCTTTCTCGTTTCCCTGGTGTGCGCGGCGGTGGCAATCCTGTTGTGCAAGCTGTTTGCAAAGCTCTTTCCAAGATGAATTATATCCTTCCTTGCCTGATCCTGCTGTTGCTGCTCTATGCCTTGGCAAAGGGCGTCAATATCTACGAAGCCTTCGTCCGGGGCGCAGGGAATGCCTTGCCCATGCTGCTCCACATCCTACCCTATATGACCGCCATGCTGGCCGGCCTTACCGTATTCCGCCAGACCGGCGCGCTGGACCGGCTGGTTGGCTGGATCGCGCCCCTTTGCCAGGGGATCGGCCTGCCAAAAGAACTGGTCCCCCTCTTTGTGCTGCGGCCCTTCTCCGGCGGCGCCGCGGTGGCCCTTTTACAGGACGTCTATACCCAATACGGCCCGGACGGCTTCCTGGGCTATTGCGCATCGGTGATGCTGGGCTCCACGGAAACCATTTTTTATACCCTTTCCCTCTATTTTGGCGCCGCAAAAATCACCAAAACCCGCCATGCCGTGCCTGTGGCCCTGTTGGCCGGCCTGGTGGGCGCCATCGGGGCTATTGTGTTTGCCCGCGCTGCTGGTGTATAATAAACAGAATAATGGAACGACTTTGTTTCTATGGGGGATACTATGCGAATCAAAACCTTTGCCCAAACAAAAAAATATACCGGCAACTACCTGATGGACCGCACGGTCATCGTGGTGGACGTGCTCCGGGCTACCAGCTGCATTATTTGGGCGTGCCGCAATGGGGCCAACCGTATTATTCCCGTCAGCGACGCAGGGGAGGGGGCTTCCATTGCCGCCCGCCTGGGCGATTGCATCATGGCCGGGGAACGGGGCGGCGTAAAGCTGCCTGGCTTCGACCTGGGCAATTCTCCTCTGGAATTTGACCACCGGGCCGTGAAAGACAAAAACGTGATCATCAATACCACCAACGGCACCGGCGCCATCAAAGCCGCGGACGGCGCCGCCCATGTGCTCATCGGCGCCATGATCAACCATACCGCCGTGGCCCGTATGGCCGCCCAGCTGGGCCGGGATGTGATCATCCTGTGCGCCGGCACCGAGGGCGAATTTTCCGCCGACGATATCTGCGCCGCCGGCGCCATCGCTACCTCCCTTTGCAAGCTGGGACAGGTCTCCGCCCAGTGCGACCTGACCTTGGTGGCCAAGTCCCTTTACGCCGACTGGCAGGAAGGCCGGGCCGACCTTTCCAAAACCTATCACTATACCCGCCTGGTTGACCTGGGCTTTGAAGAGGACGTCCAGTTCTGCTTCCAGGAGGATGTCACCGACGTGGTCCCCGTCTATCGGGACGGCTTTATCCACATTTGATCCCTGGGCCATTGGAAAATCATCCGCGTAAAAAAGCAGGATCTCCTCCTGCTTTTTTCTTGGTTCCAACGCTACCCCTATTTTTCCGGCAGCTCTATGGGCCCATGCTTGCTTTCAAAGCTCTCTACCATACGGCGAATGTATAGCTGTAATTGTGATTGGGCTGTTCGACCGTCGTATTTACAAACAAAGCGAAACTTGTCCATCAATTCTGCATCAATCCGTAACGTATAGTTTTTTCGCCGGCTTGTTTCCATTGCCTCACCTCGCGCAGTCATTTATACATAGTTATGACTATATTTTACCGTCAAAATCTGATATACTTTGAAAAGACGGATTTTATATGTATTTTTAACGTATAAATGACTTAATATTCTTTGGAGGAATCATCCCATGAAAGAAGAGACTTTCGAGCAAGCCTTTAATTTAGAAGAGGACGAATTATGGGACGGGTGGGAAGTGCGCGAAGAACCGGCACAGGAGCCGGTACAGGTAAGTCCATATTTATTTTTAGAGTCGCCGCCATGGCCCGGGGAGCTGGGGCCAAACTATTTATACTATCTAGGGATCCGTCCAATATGCCGGGGGTTTTTGCCCTTAGCGCGGATGGTGGATGCATGTTATCAAAACGGGCTACCCTATAACCTGCAAACGGTAATGGCACAAGTGGCGGAGGAAGTGGGATATAAAAAGAAGTCCGGCTACATGCGCAAAGCCATGCAGGAGGCGTTGCGGCTGGGGGTCAACTATGAAGGCGGGGCCCGAATTTGGGAGGTAATGGGCCGGGAATGGAAGCGGTGTCCTTCGGTGGAGGATTTTTTGTGCGCGGCGGTAATGGATCTGCGCAAGCGGATGGCAAGCTATGCCGCAGCCCAGGAGAAATAGCCGCCGGGGCCTTCCTGGGCGCCCCGGGTTAACCGCCGTAGGGCCGGCGGAGGTGCGCTGGGGAACGGGGAGCGGGTTGCCGTTGGGCTACGCCGGGGGGCGGCGGCGTTTTGCGGGCCCGAAGGGCCCGCAAAACCAAAGCAGGGGCGGGGGCCAAAGGCCCCCGCCCCTGCTTTGTGCGCGCTTTGCGCGCCCGCCGCCCCCCCCCGATCCGCTGCGGTTTTTCCGTCCCTTC
>UQOG01000049.1 GCA_900542615.1 uncultured Eubacteriales bacterium
CAATCCCACCCCTACCCCCCACCCCATCACCTATTTCAATCCCACGGAAAACACCCACGAAATGGTGTTTGACGGCTATTCCGATTACCGTTGGTTTGCCGACCCGTATATCTATGGGGACCGTATGATCATTTCCGCGGGCCAGCTGGATGCGGATTCTCAAAACGTCCATCTGCACCATTTGTACTGGTATGATACCCAGACCCAGTCCGCCCAGCGCCTATCCATCTCCCCCCAGAACGTCCACTTTATGTTCCCCAAGTTCAACGATTCCTGGCTGGTCTATCTGGACGCCAACCTGGATGGCGGCGGGGCCATTATGGCGGTGGACCTTACGGCGGACGCCATGAAGCCCGTCAAGGTAAAGGACGTCTATGTGGGCCAGCCGGAGCCCATGCTGGACGGCAATTATGTGGCCTTTATGGACCGGACCGGCACCAAACGGGAAAAGCTCTTTGTTTTCGATCTGACCACCATGGAAAGCACGGTGATCGAAATGTTCTCCGGCACCGTATACGGCCAGAGCAAGCCCAGCCTCCAGGATGGCCGGCTATTGTGGGCGGAGCCCTCCTCCACCCAAGGGGATTCGGACCTGAGCTGCATCCGGTATATGCAGCTGGGGGACGTTGTTTCCCAGAGCGGCATCGGCGGCAACGGCATCTATACCCCCGGCACCTTTGTCCACGACCCCAAGCACTATGGCAAATACACCGCCTGGCTGTCCGACGTCCACAGCAGCGACACCCAGCTATACGGGGTGGTCGACCTAATGGGAGATCCCTTCCTGATCGACAGCGGGGTGGTGGACTTTGGCATCGGTACGGACTTTGTCGCCTATTCCCGTACAGACGCTTCGGTTTCCCCGGCAACGGAGGCCATCTTCCTGTACATGTTTGAAACCAATAGCATCTACTGCTTGACCCAGGACTATGAGTCCGCCCAACTTTTAGGGGTCAGCGGGGATTATGTGATCTGGATGGATGTGACCAGCCGGGAGCGGGACATCGTAAAATACGTAAAGATCCCCTAGGAGGAACCATGGCCAAGCAAGCGAAAAGCGTATTTTTCTGCGGGGAATGCGGCTATGAAAGCTCCAAATGGCTGGGGAAATGCCCGGCCTGCGGCAGCTGGAACACCATGGTGGAGACCAAGGCCGTCGCGCCCCAGCCGGGCGGGATTCTATTGGCGGGACAGCGTCAGGCTATGCCCCTGCGGGACGTGGCCCCAGAGGACGCCCGGCGGATCTCCACAGGCATCGGGGAATTAGACCGGGTGTTAGGCGCTTCCCAGGAGGGCGGCGGCGTGGTCCGGGGCTCCACGGTTCTGCTGGGAGGCGATCCGGGCATTGGCAAATCCACCCTCTTGATGCAGGCGGCCGCCAACCTGACCCAGCAGGGGACCGTGCTATACGTTACAGGGGAGGAAAGCGCAGCCCAGCTAAAGCTCCGGGCCCAGCGATTGGGCGTGGGGGGCGACATGCTGCTGCTGGCGGAAACCGACCTGGAACGCATCCAGCAGGAGGTGGAGCGTACCCAGCCCGCCTGTTTGATCATAGACTCCATCCAAACCATGTATTGCCCCGGCTGCCCCAGCGCCGCCGGCACCGTAAGCCAGGTGCGGGAGGCCACCTCCCTTTTGACCCGGCTGGCCAAATGCACCGGCTGCGCCGTGTTCATCGTAGGCCACGTGACCAAGGAAGGGGCCATCGCCGGCCCTCGGCTCCTGGAACATATGGTGGATACGGTGCTGTATTTTGAAGGGGAGCGCCACGACGCCCTGCGGCTGCTGCGGGCGGTCAAAAACCGCTTTGGCTCCACGGACGAGATCGGCGTATTCGAGATGCGGGCCAACGGCATGGCGGAGATCCCGGACCCCTCCGGTCTGTTCCTCACCGGCGCCCAGGCCCCGGGCTGCGCCGTCACCTGCGCCATGGAGGGCACCCGGCCCATGCTGGCGGAGGTCCAGGCGCTCATCAGCCCTTCGGCTTTCAGCAATCCCCGGCGGATGGCCGCGGGCATGGATGGCAACCGGCTGGTACTGCTGCTGGCCGTATTGGAGAAAAAGGCCGGCCTCAAGCTCTACGACAAGGACGTATACACCAACGTGGTGGGCGGTCTTCGCCTGGAGGAGCGCAGCGCGGACCTGGCCATTGCCCTGTGCATCGCCTCCGCCCTTTCGGACCTGCCCCTGCCTCCCCATACCGCCCTGCTGGGGGAAATTTCCCTCACCGGGGAGGTGCGCCCCTGCAGCCGGCTGGAAAAGCGGCTGCAAGAATGCGCCCGGTTGGGCTTTTCCCAGGTGATCCTCCCGAAAAGCGATACCCTGCCCCACCTGCCCGGGATAAAATATTCCTTCGTTTCCCATATTCGTGAAGCAATGTTCTTGCTTCATGGATGAATGTGTGCTATAATAATCCTCGCGGCAAAGTTTTGTGCCTGTAGCTCAGCTGGATAGAGTGTCAGACTCCGACTCTGAAGGTCGCACGTTCGAATCGTGTCAGGCACGCCAATACCCCGGAACGGCTATGTTCGTTCCGGGGTTTGTCTATTCAGCCCCCGCCAGGCCAACGCTCCAACGGGACGGATGCCCGCACCGACAGGGGGCGCCGGCGGCAAAGCCTTTGCGCAAATCGGCCTGCACGCCCCAGGCCGCCCGGCAGCCCGCCCTGCGCTTTATGGGCACAGTCCCCGTTGTCTTACCATGCGCCAGCCTGTTGCAGAATGGGCACGGGCCAAAGCAGGGCTTATCCAGCCCCGCCCGCCGGCATGGGGGCTTGGCAGCATGGAACCGCCGGCGAAGGCTTGTGTAAGCGAACGGGCGGCATGGGGGTTACAATTGCATTGGGACCGGGCGAAAGGGGTACACAGGAGGCAAAATATGGAGTATCTGGAGAATGCATTGTGCTATGCGGGGTATTGCCGGCTGCGGGAAAGCGTTGGCTGGACAACCCCTTCCCAGGAGCAAGCCCGGGCCGCATTGCGCAATAGCCTATATTCCGTCGCCGTTTTGGAAAACGGCCAGGCCGTTGGGATGGGCAGATTGACCGGCGACGGCATGTACCTGCTGATGGTGGATCTTGTGGTGGCGCCTGCGTATCAAGGGAAAGGCATCGGGCGCAAAATCGTCGGTATGCTCATCGCATATGCCGCAAAGGCGTTGCCGGACGGCGGGCAAATCAGCATCCAGCTGGTTTCGGAGAAAGGGACGGAGCCCTTTTATGAAAAGCTAGGCTTTACGCCGATCCCGAATGCCGGTTGCGGATCCGGCATGAAAATGGTTATCCATAGCAAAAACCAGGGGGAAACGAAAGGTTGATTTTCCATTGCGCAAATAGCCTTCGCTCTATTTTCTATTTTTATATGCTTCCCAAGCTGCCGTTGCAGGGACAGGGCGCCCGCAACGGCAGCTTTTTCATTTTATTCCGCCGCGCCGGGAGCGGATGTAGCGCCCGCCTTTTTTCCTGCGGCATCGGATTTCGCCCCGCCGCGCGGGGAGCGGCCCTTGTCTTTGCCGGGCTTTTCAAGGCGCCGCCCGGGGCTGGAAATCAGTTGGACGAAGGATATATGGCCGGGTGGTACAATACCCACGAAGCCAGATCTTAAAACATGGAGGCCCGACAACAATGGAATTTATGAACGCTGTAGAGCTAGCTCTGCGAAACTACGCCCAGTTTACCGGCCGCGCCGGCCGGAAGGAATTCTGGTACTTTATTCTGTTCCAATACAGCATTCTGTTTGCCTTTTCCCTGCTGGGATTCACGGTCTTTGGCCAGATCCTGGTGAGCCTGTTTTCCCTGTTTACCCTGATCCCCAGCCTGGCGGTCTCCGTGCGGCGGCTCCACGATATCGGCCGGAGCGGCCTTTGGCTTCTGGTAGGCCTGGCGCCGATTTTCGGCTGGATCCTGCTGGTGATCTGGTTCTGCCAGCCGGGCGTCCCCGGCGAAAACGAATTCGGCTCGGAATATAGCCGCTTTGTCTCCCGCTCCTCCGCTAAGGCCTCCCGTACCCTGGCCGTGAAATGCCTCTCCGGCCCGCTCCGGGGGCAAACCTACCGGATCGGCAGCGCGGGCATCGTATTGGGCCGGGCGCCCGCCTGCGGGGTCCGCTTCCCCGACGGCACCCCCGGGGTCAGCCATCAGCATTGCTGCATCCGCGTTGTCCAGGGCGGCCTCGTGCTGATCGACCTGAACTCCCGCTACGGTACCTGCCTGGCGGACGGCAAGAAATTGCCACCCAATTACCCGGAGTCCCTGCAGGCGGGCAGCCAGTTTTACCTGGGCACGCCGGCGAACATGTGTCAAATCGTTTATCTATAATTTATCTATAATATAAAACCTATTACCCAAATCATTATGGAGGGAATGTACCATGGCAGAAATCCACAGCAAAATTAAAACCTGCCCCAACGGGCACCCCTACGACCCATCCCGGTATGATAGCTGCCCCTATTGCAGCAGCGGGAGTTTCGCCCCCACGCTGGACCCCTTTGCCGGGATGCCCGGCCAAGGCGCTCCATCCAATGAATTTGCGCCCACGGAAGACCCGCTGACCCCGGGTTCCGGGATCCCGGCGGGCGGCCCCAGCACCTTTGACCCCACCAGCATCCCCATCCAGCATCAGCTCTCCGGCCAGATGCACGAGACCATGTCCGTGGATCCCCATACCCCGGCGGGCGCCCCTTCCCCGGTGGTAGGCTGGCTGGTGGCCCTGAGCGGGCCCTGCCGGGGCAACGATTACCGGCTCCGGGTGGGTTATAACTATATCGGCCGCGTCTCGGGGGATATCTGCATCCGCGGGGACGCCACCATCTCCGCCGAGCGGGATTCCAGCGTTACCTACGTTCCCCAGACCCGGGGGTTCTACATCGCCCATGAGCTGGGCAAAAACCCCCTCCTGCTCAACGGCAAGCCGGTGATCCGGGAGGCGGAGCTGAAAAACTACGACCGGATCACCATCGGTTCCACCAACCTGATTTTCATCGGGTTGTCCGGCGAGCACTTCGACTGGAGCGAGGATTAACACCATGGCCATTGGCATGTCCCTCATCCCAAAATGGGCCGCTGCCGTCGGGCTGGAAGCCTTGGAGGGCCTCTCCCCCTCCTACCAGGCCTTCTATGCCTTCCTCGGCCGCTCGCCCTGGTTCCCCGTTGCGGTCATCTGCCTGTTTGCCGGGCTGGTGGCCTGGATTGTGGTCCTACTGGTCCTGTCCCGGCGCAAGACGCTGGCCCTGCGCCGGCTCTGCCCCGCCGGCGGCGCCGTCGCTGCCGTGGAGGTGGGCAAGGTCCATGGCCAGGGCGCCCGGGAATACCAGCAGGATAGCTTTGGGGTCTCCGACCCGGCGCGCCTGCAAAACGACGGCGTCCTGGCCGTGGTGGCGGACGGCATGGGCGGGCTCCAGCACGGGGACAAGATCAGCGCCGCAGTGGTAGAAACCATTTTGGACGGTTTCCTCTACCCCCAGGGCCAGAGCACCCCGGAACAGGTGCTGTTGACCCTAACCCAATGGGCGATACAGAAAGCCAACGCCCTGCTGGGCCCCGGCCAATACCGGAGCAGCGGCTCCACCCTGGTCATGGGCTTGATAAAAGATAGCGCGTTGTCCTTTGTCAGCATAGGGGATAGCCGCATCTGCCTTTGCCGGAACGGCAGCCTGATCCAGCTCACCCGGGAGCACGATTTCAAGCAGGCTTTGGCCTTGCAGGCGGTCAATGGGGAGGTCTCCCTGCAGGAGGTCTACACCGATCCCCGCCGGGATGGGCTTACCAGCTTCCTGGGCATGGGTCGGCTGGAGCAGCTGGATCTCCCCGCCGGGCCCCTCGCCCTGCTGCCGGGGGATCAGGTGCTCCTCATGTCGGACGGGGTGTATAACGCCCTGAGCCAACGGGATCTGCTGGCCGCCCTGGCCATGGGTCCGGAGGCGCCCCAAGCCCTGGAAGCTGCCATTCTGCAAAAGGGCTATCAAAACCAGGACAATTATACCGCCGTAATCCTAACCTGCAAGGCGGAAGCGTCCTCCGCGAAGCCCGAGGGCAATAGGAGGAAGGCTACATGATCGCTTCCTTTTCTTATTCCGATATCGGCGGCCGGCCCTGCAACGAGGACGCCGTGCGGATCAAGGCGGCGGGAGAAGGCCGGCTCCTGGCCGTGCTGGCGGACGGCCTAGGGGGCCATGGAGGCGGGCAGATCGCATCCGCCCTGGCCGTGGACACGGTATGCGACGGCTGGGATGGCGGCGAGCTCCCCAACAGCTTGCCCGCCCTGATCCAGCAAGCCCACCGGAAGATCCTGCAATCGCAAACCGCCGCCCGGAAAATGAAATCCACCATCGTGGCCTTATCCCTTTCCTCCGGCTATGCCGAATGGGCCTATGCCGGCGACTCCCGGCTTTATCGTTTCACAAACGGGGCTTTGGTTTACCAGACCCGGGATCACAGCGCCTCTCAGGTGGCGGTATTCCTGGGACAGATCTCCCCGGACCAGGTTCGCTTCCACGAGGACCGCAGCCGCATTTTCCGGGCCCTGGGCCAGGAGGGCGGCCTAAACGTGGACGTGGGCAGCGAGCCCCTGCAGCCGGGCGACCACGCTTTCCTGCTGTGCAGCGATGGGTTTTGGGAATATGTGTACGAGACGGAAATGATAGAGACCCTGGCCCAAGCCCAATCCCCGGAGGATTGGATCGGCCGGATGCGCCAGCTCCTATCCCAGCGGGTCCCCCCCACCAACGACAACAATTCCGCAGCGGCCATCTGGCTGCGCGTACCTGAAAGGAGTTAACACAATGCATCGAAAATGGTTTCCCCGCCTGTTTGCCCTTTTGCTTCTAGCGTGCCTGGTCTGCTGCGGCTGCGAGAAGAAGTCGTTTACCTACGTGGACGCCAAGCAGGGCGTCGCCCGGGTCTATTGCACCATGAAGGGGATAGACGGCTCCTATATCGTGGATTCCAGCGGTAGCATCGGCTCTCGGGGCAGCGGGTTCTTCGTAGGCGCCCCGGACAAGGATCCGGAATATCTGATCACCAACCACCATGTGGTGGAGAATTATATCGAAGAGGGCCAAGGCGAATGGGTGACCCGGCCCACCACGGATGGAGGCTCCGTGACCCTGAAAGCCTATGTGGATATCTATTTCGATGAAGATACCTCCCTGCCCGCCACGGTGGTGGCCTATAGCGAAACCGCGGACGTGGCCATCCTGCGGCTGAGCACCCCCACGGACCAGCGGATCGCCCTTTCCCTGCTGCCCCCCACGGAGGATATGATCGGCAGCCAGGTTTACGGCATCGGCTTCCCCGGGCTATCGGATAACCTGGCGATGGACGCCGTCACCCAGAACGGCCTGCAGGATATGACCGTCACCAGCGGCACCATCAGCCGGCTGCTCACCTCCTCCGGCTCCGGCGTGCGCCGTATCCAGACCGACATGGTGATCCAGCACGGGAATTCCGGCGGCCCCATGGTCAACAGCGACGGGGCGGTGCTGGGCATCAATTCCTGGTCGATTGCCGATGCGGAGGCCTTGGAGCAAAACTATTACGCCTGCAACATCCAGGAGGCCATAGATCTGCTGGATCAGTACAGCATCCCCTATACCCTGGCAGGCAGCTCCGGTTCCTTCCTTCCCTATATCATCGCCGGGGCTGTGCTGGTGTGCATCGCAGGGGTCGTGGCGGCGGTGCTGCTGACCCAGGGCAAGCGGGGCAAGCGCGCCTCCCAGCCGGTTCAAGAGCATACCATTCCCGCGCCGGAGCACGTCCAGCAAGGGGAATCGACGCCCGTTGTAAATCCCCAGGATTCCGGCTACCGGCTCCAGGGCACATCCGGCGCCCTGGCGGGCAAGCGGTTCCTCATACGCAAGACGGATCCCCTGATCCTGGGCCGCAATAGCGAGCTGTGCAATGTGGTGTTCCCCAATACCCCCGGGGTAAGCGGAAAGCATTGTGCAATTTGGTTTAAACATGATAAACTATTTTTACAGGACCTTGGCTCCACCCATGGTACCTTCCTGAAATCCGGGACCAAGCTCTTTGCCAACCAGGCCATCGAGCTGCATTTGGGCGAGGGCTTCTATCTGGGCTCTCCCCAGGAGTCTTTCATAATCACGGAAAAGCGAGGAAGCTGACATGGAAACAATGGAAACCAGCCTGCCTAGCGGGCATTTGCTTCAGGGGCCCCGGCATGTCTACCTGCTGGGCGCGTGCCTGGGAAAAGGCGGCTTTGGCATCACCTACCGGGGCCAGGAGATGGCTACGGGCTTCCCCGTGGCGGTGAAGGAATACTTCCCCAGCCTGTGCAAGCCCGTACGGATGCAGGATGGCTCCATCGTCCCCTCGCCCCAGTTTCAGGCCGCCTTCGCCAAGGGAAAAAACAGCTTCCTCAACGAGGCTGCCATGCTCAAGGCCCTGGACGAGATCCCCTCGGTGGTCAAGATCCTGGATTTCTTTTCCGAAAACGGCACCGCCTACATGGTGATGGAGTATCTGGACGGCTCCACCCTGCGGAGCCGGGTGGAGCAGGAAGGGCCCATTCCCATCCAGACCCTGCTGCCCCCCATGCTCTCCTTCATCCAGGATATTTCCGCAATGCACCAGCGGGGGGTGCTGCACCGGGATATCGCCCCGGACAACATCATGTGGATGCCGGACGGCTCCTTCAAGCTCCTGGATTTCGGCTGCGCCCGGGCCATGGAGGACGGCCGCTCCATGTCCGTGCTGCTCAAGCCCGGCTTCGCCCCCTTTGAGCAATACCAGACCCGGGGCCAGGGGGATTATACCGACCTGTACGCCCTGTGCGCCACCATCTATTATTGCATCACCGGCCTGGTGCCCCCCCAGGCGCCGGAGCGGATCTTCGCCCTCCACGACGGCCAGCCGGATCCCCTGCCCGCCCCCAGCAAGGTGGGGGTCCGGATCTCCCCCGCTTGGGAAGCCCTGCTGATGTGGGGCCTGGCCGCGGATCCCCATCAGCGGCCCAAGACCGTGGCCCAGTGGCTGGAACGGCTGGAAATCGTCCCGCCCGTGCCGAATGACGACCCGCCTTTGCCCGATCCCCATGATGATCCCCATATCGTCTGGCCGAAAAAATCGGGCCTATCCCCCCTGGGCTATGTGATCCTGGGGCTATGCGGCGCAGGGGGGCTTGCCATTCTCGCGTTTTTGATCCACTTACTGTAAACGACCACATGTGAGGCTGCCATCGTGAAAACCAATCGGAAGAATTACTGTCCCTATTGTATGACGCCCGTTGCAGAGGAAGGAAGCTGCCCCAGCTGCGGCTTGACCGCAGGGGCCTATGTCCCTGCCCCCCACCACCTGCGGCCCGGCACTGTGCTGATGGATCGTTACATGGTGGGCCGGGTGCTGGGGGAAGGCGGGTTTGGCATTACCTACATCGGCTGCGATCTGCGGCTGGAGCTCAAGGTGGCCATCAAGGAATACTATCCCGTGGATAAGGCCAGCCGCAATGCCGCCGTCTCCCCGGAGCTGATGGGCTATAGCGTAGGCCCCGCCCGGGAGGGCTTTGAGCGGGGCAAGAAGAAGTTCCTCAACGAAGCCAGGGCCATGGCCAAAATGGATAAGCAGCAGGTCATCGTCAGCGTGCGGGATTTCTTTGAGACCAACAATACCGCCTATATCGTCATGGAATACATCGAGGGCACCACCTTCACCGAGCTGGTTGCCCAGCGGGGCGGGCGGATCCCCCCCCAGGAGCTGTTCCCCATGATCGAGCCCCTGTTCCGGGCCCTGTCCACCCTCCACAAGGGGGGCCTGATCCACCGGGACATCTCCCCGGATAACCTGATGCTGGAGAACGGGGAGGTGCGGCTCATCGACTTTGGCTGCGCCCGGGAAAGCGAGCACGGGGACGAGACCCTGACCATCACCCTCAAGCACGGCTACGCCCCCATCGAGCAGTACCAGCAAAAGGGCCAGGGCCCCTGGACGGACGTATACGCCCTGTGCGCCACCATCTATTTCTGCCTGGTGGGGAAAAAGCCGCCCCAGTCCCTGGACCGGATCGGGGGGGATTCCGACCTGCTGCTGCCCAGCAAGCTGGGCGTAGCGATCTCCCCCCAGCAGGAGGCGGCTATTTTGCGGGGCCTGAACCTGTCCCCCCGGGGCCGGTTCCAAACCATGGATGAGCTCCACGGCGCCCTGTATGCGGCGGTGCCCCCGGAACCCGTGCCCCCGGAACCCGTGCCCCCGGAGCCTGTGCCCCCGGAGCCTGTGCCCCCGGAACCTGTGCCCCCCGAGCCCGTGCCCCCGGACCCCGTGGCGGATACCCCGGACATCCCCACCCCCTCCCGGTTCCGGCAGTACCTGGGGGGAAAGGGCCGGTATGTGGCCCTGGGTGGCGTATTTGTGCTGGCGGCCATCATCTGCCTGACGGGGCTGCTGCTGGGCGGCGGCGCGCCGGAGCAGGTGCCTGTGGAACCTGTGGAACCTGTGGAAGAGGTTTCGGCCCAGCCCAGCCAGATCGACCCCGCCGCCGTCGACTGGGAAAACGCCCATATCCTCACCAGCCTGGATATGTCGGCCGATGGCTTCCAGCGGCTCATGGGGAACCCGTCGATTACCGCCCTGGTAGCGCCGGCGGGGCTGGAGGGGACCCTCCCCTGCCAGAAGGACAGCAGCCCGGTTTCCCTGACCAAGCCCCTGCGCATCGACGAGGGAGCCACCCTGCGGATCGAGGCGCTGATCGTGGAGGAAGGGGGCTTTCTGGAGGTCTACGGCACCCTGGACGCCCGCTATAGCGAGCTGCGGCTGCGGGGCCAGGATACGCGCCTCTTCTTCCCCGACGGCGCGGCAGGCTGCTTGCAGGCGGCGAACTGCAGCCTGTGGATGGAGACTTCGCCCAACATGTCGGCTGCGGATCTGACCTTCGCCCGGGAGGCCGGGGCCTATGTGGTGATTTTCCAGGAGGACCTGGACGGCGCCCAGGAGGTATCCACTCTGGAAGAGCTCAAGGCGGCCCAGGACTGCCGGCTGCTCAGCGGCATCAAGATCACCCAGGATATCGTCCTGGATGAAGGGCTGTCCTTTTCCTGCCCGGTGTATATTTGCGAAGGCGTGACCCTTTCCGCTGCCCCCCAGGCGCCAGGCGCGGATCTCTATCAAGCGTTATCCATGTATTCCAGCCGGGCGGTCCTTGTCAATTATGGCGATTTGTCCGTGCCTTTCCTTTGGATGGGCGCCGGCGCGTCCGCGCTGAACTTTGGCACGATAGATAGCAGCCTCTGGATGGACTCGGATGGGGATGCTTGTGTGTTCTGGAATGCCGGCCAGGCTGCGCTTGACGGCCTTTCCCGGGTTTGGAAGGGAATGTTCCTCAACGCCTGCTCCGGGGCGCTGGAGACGCCGGATATGTATATTGTAAGCGGCAGCGCCCTGGTCAACCTGGGGCAGATCCTGGTCCAGCCAGTCTCGTCGGAGTTAGGCGGGGAAGGGCTTTACCTGCAAAGCGGCGCAAGCCTGTATAACAACGGCTCCATCACCGTGGCGGAAAACGCCGCGCTGGTCAATTGCGGCATCTTGCGCAACCAGGGCGAGCTGGATGTCCAGGAAAACGGAATCGTGCGCAACAGCTTCCTGGTGGAGAACCTGGGCGGCACCATAAAGGCGGCGCAAAGCGCCGAGCTGTCCGGCATGGCCAACCAGGTGCAGGGCGTCTACTGCTCCACCGGCGGCACCATAAACCTGCAGTGCGGCAACCAGCCCACCATTTATCCCATCCTGTCCCATGAGGAGATGGCGCAGCTCTCCGCCGCTCCCAAGGCCGACACGGCAGAGGAGCTTGCGGCCCTGCTGGCGGATCCCCAGGTGGATGCCGTTGCCATTTCCGGCGATTTCGCCTATAGCGACCATCTCACCTTGACGAAGGATCTGTATATCACGGGGAAGCTCTCCCTGGGGGAGGGCCATTTGACGGCCGTCGGCTGCAGGCTCATCCTCGCCGAGGGGGGCGCGCTGGAGGCGCAGGACCTGTCCCTGCTGGAACGCGCGGTGGTGCAGCTGGAGGGCGGGACCCTGTCCCTGCCCGATGGGGGAAGCCTGCTGCTGGACGGAAGCTTACTGCTGGCCAACGGCGGCCAGTTGTACGCCCCGGGCGCGGATATCCAGCTGCGGCAAGAGGCCGCCATCGGCGTCCGGGATTCCGGCAACTTCCTCTTTGCGGATGGAAGCGCCTTCCGCCTGGAGGGGCGCTCCGCGTGCCTGTTGGGGCATCTGGGCGCCTTGGCGCTGACGGAGGTCAGCTTGGAAGCGGATAATTCCCTGATCGCGTTGAACAATCATGCCATTTTCCGGAATTCCAGCATCACCCTGGAACACCAGGGCCAGCTTGTTGGCTCCGGCACGACCATGAACATGGACGCCTGCTCCCTGACCATAGCCCAACATGCAGACGCGTTCCTCCAGAATTGCAACCTGGTTTTCACCAACACGGTGCTCCGTAACGATGGCAACCTGTTTTTCACCGGCTGGGAGGAATATTCCGCCCAATTGGAGGACAGCCAGCTCTACAACAACCAGTCCTTCTTCCTGTTCCTGCCCATTACCTTCTCAGGCGATGAAACCGCCATCTATAACCAGGGCGAGCTATTTACCTCCCGGGCGCTGCCCAGCGGCCGCGTCATTGGGAACGCCCCCCGCCAGGATTGATGCCGGCCGCCCTAGAAACGCCAAGCCGCCCGGGGATGCTTCCCCGTGCGGCTCAGCTTGTCGAAAAACCTCTGGCGAATGGAAGATCGCGGCCCTTTTAGGCT
>UQOG01000050.1 GCA_900542615.1 uncultured Eubacteriales bacterium
GATCTATGGGGCATGGCACGCGAAACGCTGTCGGAAAGGGGCACGGCGCCGGTTCCACTCCTTGGGCAAAGCCCGGGCCCACGCTCTACGGGCCCGGGCGGAACAGCCCGCCCCGCCGCGGGCTACGGCCTCAGGCCGCCCGCGCCCGCTGGTGCGCGACTATCGCCGCCCGCGCAGGGCCGCCGTGCGCGTAGCACCAGGGGGCTTGCCAGCGGGCGGGAAATCCGTTATACTGATTAACAACCAATATTACGAAATGAGGTTTACAATATATGCGTCTATCCATTCGCAGCCTGTTGCTGTGCGCCCTGTTTGCCGCCCTGATGGCGGTTTGCTCCCAGCTGTCCATTCCCCTGCCCATGGTGCCCATCAACCTGGCGTTGCTGGCGGCGCTTTTAGGCGGGGCGCTGTTGGGGCCAAAGCTGGGGGCAGCGGCCATTGGGGTCTATGTGCTGGTGGGCTTGATGGGGGTGCCGGTATTCGCATCCTTCGGGGCGGGGCCGGGGACGTTGTTTGGCAAGACCGGCGGGTATATAATAGGATATGTACTGGCGGCCTTTTTGACCGGGCTGCTGGCCGGAAAGGGAAAGGGCTATTGGCGAACCTGCCTGGCCATGGTGGTGGGCACGTTGGCCTGCTATCTGTTTGGTACGGCCTGGTTCATGCAGGTGACCGGCATGGAATTGTGGCTTAGCCTGACCTACTGTGTGTTGCCCTTCCTGCCCGGGGACGGGTTAAAGATTTTGGCTGCGGCCTGGCTAAGCCGGCGGCTGCGGCCCCATGTGGAGGAGATGTTGGCAAAATGAACACCAAGGAGCGGATCCTGGCCATATTGGAGGAACACCGGGGTACGGCGGTATCCGGCCAGACGCTGGCCCAGGCTGCGGGGGTGTCCCGCACGGCGGTATGGAAGGCCATGGAGCAGCTCAGGCAGGATGGGCATCGCATCCAGGGCGCCACCAACCGGGGATATATGCTGGCGCCGGACAGCGGGGTCCTGTGCCGGGAGACCGTGCTGCCCTATATAACGGCCCAGGTGGCGTTGGTGACCCCTGGGGCGGTGGATTCCACCAACAACGTGGCCAAGCAGCTGGCCCAGCAGGGGGCGCCCCACGGCACGGCCGTGCTCAGCCATAAGCAGACCGCCGGCCGGGGCCGGATGGGCCGCCGGTTCGAGAGCCCGGAGGGGGGCATATATGTAAGCATTCTGCTGCGGCCCCAGCTGCCCGCCCAGGAGGGGGTGCGGTTAACCCTGGGGGCCTGCGTAGGGGTTTGCAGGGCCATAGAGCAGGCGGACGGGCTGCAAGGCCGGATCAAGTGGGTCAACGACGTGTATCTGGAGGGGAAAAAGGTTTGCGGCATCCTCACCGAGGCGGCCACCAGCGTGGAAAACGGGATGCTGGAGTATGTGATCGTAGGGGTGGGGGTGAACTATATGGAGCCGCCGGAGGGGTTCCCGCCGGCGCTAAAGGATATTGCCGGGAGCCTGTATGGCCCCCACCGCGCCCCGCCCTTGCCCCGGAACCGCATGGCCGCCCTGCTGATCGACCAGCTGATGGATTGCCTGGAGCGGCCGCTGGATGCGGATATCCTGGAGGAGTACCGGCAACGGAGTTTGGTGGTTGGCAAGGAGGTGTTGGTGCTGCGGGGGAGATCCCAGCGGCCTGCCCTGGCGGAGGCCATCCTGGCGGACGGCAGCCTGCGGGTGCGGTATCCCGACGGCAGCCGGGAGGACCTTTGCAGCGGCGAGGTTTCCATACGGCCCCGGGGATAGGCGCCGAAGGGGCGATCCGGCCCGAGTGGCCGGCGGATTGGCGGGAGGCCCCAGGGGGCTTCCTTTTTGTTTTTGGGGCCGGCCTTTAAGCAGGGTTTGCCATAAGGCTTGCAATTCTTACACTACTTTTTTTTACAAGGGTGTGATAAAATATAATAACATTCCATTCACCCGGCCGCCTGTGGCCAGAGGAATGGGCCATTATCATCATCATCTGTAAAGGAGCGTAAAACGAATGGAAACCAAAAAAGCATCCCTCTGGAAAAGCTATCGCTTCCCGCTGTTGCTCATCGGCTCCATTGTTGTTGGCTGCCTGCTGGGCTGGGCTATGGGGGAGAAGGCCACCGTCCTAAAACCCTTTGGCCAGATCTTCCTGAACCTGATGTTCACCGTGGTGGTGCCCCTGGTGTTCACCAGCGTGGTCACCGCCGTGGGCTCCATGGTGAACCTGAAACGCCTGGGCAAGATCCTGGGGAACATGCTGCTGGTGTTCGTGGTCACCGGCCTGATCGCCGGCATCATCATCATCGCCGTGGTGAATATTTGGCCCCCGGCCCAGAATGTTTCCTTGGATATGTCTGGGGATGGCGGCTTTGAAGAGGTGGTATTGGCGGACGCCATTGTAAACGGCATCACCGTTAACGATTTCTCCGGCCTCCTTTCCCGGAATAATATGCTGCCCCTGATCATTTTCTCCATCCTCTTCGGCATCGGCCTGAGTATGTGCGGCGGCCAGGATAGCGCCGTGGGTAAGGTCATCGCTAACCTGAACGATATCATGATGAAGCTGGTGAAGATCATCATGTATTATGCCCCCATCGGCCTGGCCGCCTATTTCGCCAGCCTGGTGGGCGAGTTCGGACCCCAGCTCCTGGGAGACTATGCCCGGGCCATGGTCATTTACTATCCCATTTGTTTCCTGTACCTATTTATCATGTTCCCCTTGTACGCCTATTTTGCCGGCGGCAAGCTGGGCGTAAGGCGCATGTTCTCCAACATCGCCGCTCCCGCTCTCACGGCCTTTGCCACCGGCAGCTCCATCGCCACCATCCCCGTTAACCTGGAAGCCTGCGAAAAAATCGGCGTCAAACGGGATGTGAGCGAGATCGTGGTGCCCATCGGCGCCACCATGCATATGGACGGTTCCGTGCTTTCCGCCATTTTGAAGATCTCCTTCCTGTTCGGCATCTTCAACATGGAGTTCACCGGCATCGGCACCTATCTTACCGCCATCTGCGTGGCTGTGCTTTCCGGCGTGGCCATGAGCGGTATCCCTGGCGGCGGCCTCATCGGCGAAATGCTCATCGTCAGCCTCTACGGCTTCCCCCCCGAAGCCTTCCCCATTATCGCCATGATCGGCTTCCTGGTGGACCCCCCTGCCACCATGATCAACTCCAGCGGCGATACCATTGCCGGCATGTTGGTCACCCGCATCGTGGAGGGCAAGGGCTGGATGGAAAAACGCCAGGCAGCACAGGACCCCATATCCCAATAACCCGATCCCTCCCCTTTGGAAAAAAGTGGCTCCGGCCACTTTTTTTCTTGCAAAAGCCTGGCCAAGGGGCTTGCTTTCCCGCTGCAAAACGGGTTACAATAAATACGTATGGCAAGGTGAAACTTGCCGATTCTTTGAGAAAGGAGAACTTCATGGACGCCGGACCATGTGGCAGTAGTCGCCACAAAGCTTTGAATTACATATGGGAACGGCGTACCCCGATCTTGGCGCGCCGTTCGTAAAGGAGACGTGTTTTTTATGATCGAACAAGTTCTTCAGTACCTGCGGGAACGCAAATATGCCCAGGTAAAGGCCGCTGCCTTGAACATGCACTATGCGGATATCGCAGAGGTCTTTGCCCGCTTGGACGATGATGGCGACCGGGAAAGCGCCCTGCTCTTCTTCCGGCTGCTGCCCAAGGAGCTGGCTGCCGAAACCTTCGCCTACATGGAGCCGGATGTGCAGGAGCATATCCTTAGCGCCATCACCGACCGGGAGCTCCGCTTCATCCTGGACGACCTCTATCTGGACGACTATGTGGACCTGGTGGAGGAGATGCCCGCCAACGTGGTCAAGCGCGTGCTGCGCAATTCCAGCGGCGAAAACCGTAAGCTGATCAACCAGTACCTCCAATATCCCGAGGACTCGGCTGGCAGCATCATGACCAATGAGTACGTCTATTTCAAGCAGAGCCTTACCGTGCGCCAGGCCATTGAAAATATCCGCAAAACCGGCATCGATAAGGAAACCATCAATACCTGCTATGTGATAGACAACGAGCACCATCTGGATGGGGTGGTGGGCCTAAGGGAGCTGATTCTGGCGGACCCGGATACCGTGGTTGGGGATATCATGCGCACCCACATCATCTGCGTCCATACCCATGACGACCAGGAAGAGGTCGCCTTGATGTTTTCCAAATATGATATGCTTTCCATGCCCGTGGTGGATAACGAAAATCGCTTGGTGGGCATCATCACCATCGATGACGTGATCGACGTTATGGCCGATGAAGCCACCGAGGATATGGAAAAAATGGCCGCTATCACCCCCAGCGATAAGTCCTACCTGCGTACCGGGGTCTTTGAAACCTGGAAAAGCCGTATCCCCTGGCTGCTCCTGCTCATGGTTTCCGCCACCTTTACCAGCATGATCCTCATGCGCTTTGAGCAGGCCCTGTCCACCGCCCTCATCGCCTTTATCCCCATGCTCATGGATACCGGCGGCAACTCCGGCAGCCAAAGCTCCGTCACCGTGGTGCGCAGCATCTCCCTGGGGGATGTGGAATTTCGCGATTTACCTCGGGTGCTTTGGAAGGAGATCCGCGTGGCTCTCTTATGCGGCATTACCCTGGCTGTATGCAACTTCGCAAAACTCCTCTTCTTCGACCGGGTGGGCGTGCCTGTGGCTACGGTGGTGTGCTGTACCCTGATTTGCACCGTTCTCTTCGCCAAAATCGTGGGCTGCTCCCTGCCCATGCTGGCCAAACGCCTGGGCTTTGACCCCGCCGTCATGGCCAGCCCCTTTATCACCACCATTGTGGACGCCGCTTCCCTGCTGATCTACGTCCGTATCTCCATGTCCCTGCTGGTGTAAGCATCCCTTGTTCCTTTGCCGCCTTCGGGCGGCTTTTCTTTGCGCTTGCCCTGGGTCTTTCGGAGGGGCTGTAGCCGCCCCCCCCTTCCATCCCTTCTTTCTTTTTTTAAGAAGGAATATGGTTCCGCCCCCCCTCCCGCAAACGCCTGCCCCCGCCCCTTGGTACATATAGAAACAAACGTTCTATTTTGTGCAGGCCCAGCCTTTTTTCCGGCAAAAGAAAAAGCCCCCGAATCCGGGGGCTTTCCCTTGCGAAAAAAACTGCACTTGCAACAGCTTTTCTGAAAGGATGCTAAAACCGTGAGCCCGATGTGGTTTGTTTCGCCAGGGCGGCGAACCGCCCCGGCTTACAGGTGGGTGTAATTACGCGTTGACCTTCCGTACGGCCACGGCAGCGGCAACCACGGCAACCATGATCATGGCGAAGCCGATCACGCTGGCGTTGTCACCGGTCTTGGGGATGGACACGGTGGGGTCAAGGATGATGGGGGTGCTGTTGGCGTTCCAGGTTACGGAATCTTCTACCTTGTAGTTGAAGCCGAAAGCAGCCAGCAGGTTGTCATCGGTCATGTACATTTCCTTGTTGTTGATGGCAGTTTCGATAGCCTGAGCATCGCCATTGTTCAGCCAACGATAGAGCTCAAAGAGCTTGTTGTCGTTGCGAGAATAGATCTGAGCCTTGGTTACCAGGCTGTCGCCGTTGAGATAGAAGTCAACGATGCGGGTATCATCATCTGCCAAGAAGCCGATGGCATTTAAACCCTTATTGAAGAATACCTTGAAGCCGCCAACGGAGAGAGTATTAGTAGGAGAGGTATAGGTCGTCCAGAGGTCAGGCTTGGAAGTAACCTTCGCAGAAACCTTAGCAGTAGCGGTGTCCAGGCAACGAGCCGCAAAGACGGGGGTCTCAGCGGTGTGGTTCATGCCGAGCTTATTCTGCTTGAACTGCTCGATGGAATAGAAGGCATACTGGCCATTGATTTTGCCATAGTAGTAGATACCAGCGGAAGAGTTAGCAAGGGAGGTAGCGGGCATATCCTCAACACCATCCAGAGCGGTGATGGAAACGGAAACCTTAGCGTTCTGGCGGACTTTGTTGTCAGCAGCCAGATCGGGAACTACCAGCTTGATGGCATAGTATACATCCGCGCCGTTGACAGCGGTAGCCGCATCGTCAGCATTGAAGTAGGAAGAGCCCAGTTCGCCGGTGGAGCGGGTGAACTTGATAACGTCTACGGAATAGCCGAAGGACTCAGAGGGAGCAGCGGGCTTGGACCAATTGAAAGCGCCAGCAACGGACGCAATGCTCAGAACCATGACCACCGCGAGAGCGATAGCAAAAATCTTCTTCATTGTAATTGTCCCTTTCAAAAAGTATTTGTGTTTTGCAAGTTTGGCTCACTCGCTTTAGCACGCTCTTAGTTTATTACGAAATGTTACAAAAAGCAAAGAGCGTATGAAATACTTTTGTAAGAAGTCGGAACACTTCTGGAACGAGGCACAAAGTCGTAGACAAGTTTTTAATTCGCTCTATATGGACATCTGTATGGCCCATATGCTAAAATCAATACAAATGCATGGTAATATGCCCCGGAATCATAAGGGCAACGCGGGGAGCAGCGCCGGGGGGGGCGGCGTTTGGCGGCCGGGGGGCATGGCCCCCGGCCAGCCAAACAGGAAGCCCGGGCCGGAGGCCCGGGCTTGGGGGACGCGAAGCGTCCCGCCGCCCCCCCGCGGGAGGCCAGGGGGAGCAGGGAGGCCGGGGCGGGGCGGAAGGCCGCCTCCAAAACCAGCGGCGCAAGTCCCAGGGGGGGCCGTGGGGGGTGGCCCGTCTGGGCAGAAAAGGAAAAGAGCGGCTTTGCGGGCCATTTTTTACGTTAGGGGATGAAGCCAGGGGGGCGGAAGGGAGAAAGCGCAGGAAGCGAGGCCGGCGATAAAGAAAAATGGCCCGCACGGCCGCCGGGAGCGCAGCCGGCGGGGGAGCCGGGTCAGGATGGGCGGTGGGGCCCGGAGGAGGGGGCGCAAAAGCCGGGAGACGAGATAAGGGCTGTTTTTTTTGCGGGGTACCAGGGGCAGCCGCCCCTGGCCGGGAGTGCAGGGGCGCCGGCGCGCCCCTGCAAGTCTACTGGGGCAAGGGAACAAGCCCAGGGACGCCGTCGCAAAAACCCACAGCCCAACCAAAACCGCCAAAATCCACAAAAAAAGGGGGGAAAGCAAGCGCTTCCCCCTTGTATGGGTGCATTAAGCGATCAATCGCTGGTAAACAGGGGTTTGGTGGCGGCCTCCCAGGTGATGGTAGCCTCGTCCTGGAAGGAGAAGCCGAAGGCTTGGGCGATATTTTCATCGCTCATGCACATAGTTCCGTTGGCAATGGAATCCTGCAGGCCGGCGGCATCGCCGCCGCCCAACCAGGCCAGCAGGGATTCTCCTGCGCCGGGAGCAAAGGCAGGGGCCTGGGTGTCAGCCTCCTGGAAGGCGTCGGCATAGTCGGCGCTGGAGGCGATAAAATCGGTGACGATGGACTTGTTATCCAGCAGGAACATACCGGCCACCAGGTTGGACTGGGCGGTTTCCCGGAAGGTGATGATCCGCTGGGCCACTCCGTCGGGGCCATCGGCGATGGTAACGTCATAGGGGCCGATCTGGAAAGCATCCGACAGGGGGATCTCCACAGCGACCTGGGCGGAGACCTGGACGGTTTCCGTATCCAGGCAGCGGCCGGACAGCACCGGGGTAGGGGAAATATGCCGGGTACCCAGCCAGGGATGGGAATAGAAGCCATCCTCCCGGAAGCAGCCGGGCTCCTGGCCGGTATAGGAATAGTAATAGGCGCCGGTATCCAGATCCCCCACCGGGATGGTGACGGAGGTAGGCACATTGCCTAGGGCAGTGGTTTGGATTTGCACCACCGCATGGTCCCGCACAGCCTGGGAAGGCTGGCGCACCTCCAGGCGCACGGCCCAGTAAACGTCCACGCCGTTGGCGGCCTGGGCGCTGTTGGCGGGGATGTAGTCATACAGGCCCTTTTCCTTGGTCACCAGGGCATACTTGATCACCTGGACGGAATAGCCGAAGTCGGCGGTCAGCTCCTCCAGGGTGGGGGAGACTTGGGCAAAAGCGGCGGCGGGCAGGCACAGCAGGAGGGCCGCCAGCAAAAAGGCCAAGAATTTTTTCATGGTAAAAAAGTGCTCCTTTCCGGCGGCCCAAGGGGACCGCCTACAGTGGAAACAGGATGGGACAGAGCCTATCCTGCCAAACGATGCTACTTATCTATAATAATTATACCACAGCCCCACCCTATAAACAACACAAAGGAGCCCCAGGGTCCCGGGGCTCCGCCGTGGAAAGGGATAAGGCTTGCCTATGCCACCGTTTGCAAAAGCTCCACGGTAAGCTGGGCCATCTGTCCGGGGGTTTCCTTGCAGCCGGATAGCACCCATTGCCGCACCAGGGCGAAGAGGGCGCCGGAAATGAAGGTGACCCGCCAGGAGGAAGGGGCCAGATCCAGGCTTCGGGCGATGCAGGCATCGCACACCTGGGTGCAGCGGCCGAGGAATTCCGGCCGCACATGGCAGGCCAGCAGCAGATCCAGGTATAGGCCGTGGCGCCGCGCCAAAATGAACAGCTGGACGAACCACTGGGCCTTTTCTTCCATATCCGCATGGGCGGGATATGCATCCAATAACTGGGAGAGGGCCTGGAAAAAGGTCGCTTCCAGCTGATCCAAAATGTCCTCCACATCTCGGAAATGGGAATAGGGGGTGGAACGCCCCACATCTGCCCGGCGGCAGACCTCACGCATGGTGATCTGACTTAAAGGCTCCTCCTTCATGAGCAAAAGCAAAGCCGCTTGCAATCGTTGGCGGGTTTTGCGGATCCGGCGATCCGTACCTATGTTCTCATCGGGACAGATGGGATCAAAGTTTAGCGGACCGCTGATTGCGGATTCGAGGGAAGGAACTTGATAGTCGGGCATAGAAAGGCCTCCTTTTGAAAATAAGATAATTGGCTTGTCGGATTCCCGCCATGGAAATGTACATATAACACTAAATATAATAGTATAATACACAAATTAGGACGGTACGTCAAGAAAAAAAGGTTCTAGTTTGTTTTACAATTTCAATTTGTGTTGATACAGTAATAACCAAGACATTATCATGCCCTATATAGAATAATGGCCGCAGAACAAAGGAGGGAAAGGGCCGGGAAGGAGGAAAGCCGGAGCACCCATGGAACTAGCAGAAAAAGTATTTGGAAAGCGGATCAAGCAGCTGCGCAAACAGCACAGGCTGACCCAAAGCGAATTGGGAGAGATGGTGGGCCTGACCCAGCAATCCATTACGGCCTGGGAGACCGGCCGGACCTATCCGGATGTATATACCTTAATCCGCCTGGCGATGCTGTATGAAGTATCCGTAGACTGGCTGCTGGGCCTAACGGAAACGTCGGAGCCCAGCCCCATGCTGCTGCGCCGCAGCTGCGGAATCAGGCGGGAAAATCGCTGGGAATGGCAGCTGTCGCCGGAGCTGCGCCAAGCTATTTTGGAACTGGTCCGGGGCGAGGCCAGGGAAACCCTGCAGGACCCCAGCATCGCCACCCAGCTATCCCCAAACTTGGTGGAAACCCTGCTCCGCCGGCTTTACGCGGCGGATCAATCGATATCCGGCACAACCTGTGCCGGCGGGGAATCCAGCGCGGAAGGGGAGCGCAAATAGGACTTGACCAGCTTAAGGGCGGAGGCGTAGTAGAAGCCGTCGCAAATGCGTTCATCCGTCACGAAGGTGTAGTCGATATACTTGCGGGGGAGCACGGAGCCGTCCGCCTGTAATTCCATAGCCTTACGTTTGGCCCCGAAACTGCAAAATACGGGCACATTGCCAAAGTCATAGAGGTGATGGAAAATGGGCGGAATTCCTAAGCTTCCCATGCTGGTAATATATAGAGAGCCGTGAAATGGGCTAACAGCCAACAGCTTTTGCGGTATCAGGCCAAAATAATCCAGCAGGTTCAATAACCACACCACGAACTTTAGCAGCAATCCCGGAATATAGTTGAGAACCCGGGCTGTGTCGTCAAAGCTGCTATCCGCCTGCTTATTCTTCTGGATCTCCCCGTTGAGGATGGCGTATACCTCCGCCGCGGTAGCCGTAGGCGGAAATTCCACCTTGATGACCGTATCCGGGGAATCGGCGGACATTTCCTTTTTCACGGTGATCATCACCAGGATGTTCTTGCGGGCAAATACCTTTTGCCCGCCGATGAACCGGTTGATTCCCGGCTTTTGGGACACCGCCCGCACATAGGCCGCTAAAAATACATGCAGGATCCCGAAATCATCCAAGCCTTCCCGCCGTTTTTCGTGGATATATTGTTCCATGGGGGTGATTTCCACGCTGCCCCGCAGGAAGTTGGAAGCGGTGTTTCGGGTCTTCATAATATAGGGGGAGATTCGGTCGATGGGGTTGCCGGTACGGATCCGGCGGCCCTCGCTGCGATCCCCAAAGCGACGTTTGTATTCCATGCTGTAAACTCCGTTATATTGCGTCTGATTCTTATTGTAGTTATTTTATCCTGAATGGGCGCATATGTCAAATCCCGTCTGCGCATAGGGAAAACCTGCTGTATTTGGAAAGAAATTCACCAGAATATCCGTATTCAAGACATGTTTTTTGGTTTTATGACAAGTCGCTTCTGTTTTGCAGGGGATTCATGTTATAATAATGGAAACACTTCAGAGCAGGGAAGAAACGATTATGCATGAAACCCTTTACAAACAAAAAAAGGAACCATTGGCACAACCGCTGGACCCCCAATCCTTGGACCAGGGCCTGGCCCGGCACCAGGTAGGGCAATACATGCAGGCTGCCCTGGAAAGCGAGCAGCGGCGGCCCTTGGATTTGCCTGCGGCCATGCGGGAGAAGATGGAAAGCCGATTTGGCCGGGATTTTTCCGGCGTCCAATTTATCCAGTCCGACCTGCCCCGGAAGATGGGGGCGGACGCGGTGGCCCAGGGCAACCTGATCCGGTTTGCGCCGGGGGCCTTTTCCCAAACTGAAAGCGGGGAGCGGCTATTGTCCCACGAGCTGGCCCATGTGATCCAGCAGAGCCAGGGCGCGGCCATGGACGGGGCGTCCAATATGCCCTACTACGACGCCGGGGCGGAGCATGCGGCGGACACCATGGCCCAGCAGGCCATGGACGGGACCCTTTCCTTGGGGGAGGCGCCCCAGCCCCTCAGCGCCCCCGCCGCCGGCCAGGCGCCCATGCTGGGCAACCGGCTGTTCAACCGGCTGCGCCAGAAATTCTCCGGCTGGTTTGGGAAGGGGAGCACGCCGGTGGGCGCATCCCCCACCGAGGTGAGCCAGGCCCAGCTGGGCGCCAACATGTACAACCCCACCAACGACACCGCCTTGGAGGGCAAGCTCAAAGGCATTCGCGACGCGACCACGCTCCAGGAAGCCCAGGACGCCTTTGGCCGCGCCAGCGGCAACAATATTCGAGGCCAGATTCCGGAGGGGGTATCCCTGAACTCCGCCAAGCGCCGGCTCAAGGCCATGACCCGCATCACCCATGATTTTCCCCAGCTGGCAGGCCGGATCGGCGTCTTTAACACCACCAGATCCGAGGGCACCATGATGTCCGCCGGCAGCACCTTCAGCAGCGGCTCCTCCAGCATTTCCTGGAATCCCGACGAAATGGGTTCCGGCGTCGGCAATAAGCTAGTCCGCATTGGCACCGGCTGGATGGACAGCCTGGTGGACTTTTCCGCCGCCAATAAACGCTATGACGGGGTGCATGAATTGGGGCATGTGCTCAATTCCCTTTTGATCGAGCAGCGGCTGGCGGGCAAAGGCGAAGGCTTAAAAGACGTGGATTGGAGCGGGAACATTACCGCTCAGGACTTGATCCAGGAGGCCTTGCAGGGGGTGGCGTCCCAAAACACCAAGACCGGCCGCAAGCTGCGCAAATATATCGATAAGCACGGGGAGGGACCCGCAGGCAAACGGAAATTGAACCTGGCAAACGATGTGAAAAGGGCCGATGACGAGGTGGATACCTCTACCACCCAATATAAGCACCGGCATCAGCTGAGAAAAATGGGCCTCACCTCGAGATATGGGGCCAGCGACGCCGGCGAAATGTTCGCCGAAGCCTTTGCCGACGTATACGAAAAGGGCGAAAAGGCCAACCCTCTCAGCAAGGAGATCGTCCGCCTGACAAAGGGCAGGCTGGCAGGCCCCGCTCCCGGCGCTGCCGCCGCTGGGTAACGGCGCTTGCCGTCGGGGCGCTGCCCCGGATCCCGTTGGGGGCTCTGCCCCGGACCCCGTTGGGGGCTCTGCCCCGGACCCCGCCGGGGCGCTGCCCCGGACCCCGTTGGGGGCTCTGCCCCCAAACCCCTGCCCGCTTTTGAAAAAAGCGGGGGAAAACCAGCTGGAAAACTCTTCCGGCCTTTCAACGGAATATGCCGGCCCGCCGCTCATCGGGAGCGGCGGGCTGGTTTTGTGGGCGAAAAGCGGGACGGAAGAACGGGTGCATCATCCGAAGGGACGGAAAAACCGCAGCGGATCGGGGGGGGGCGGCGGCGTAGCCCCTGCGGGAACCCGCTACCCCACGCCAGCTGCGCCCCGGCGGCCGTAGGCCGGTTGCCCGGGGGGAAGTAGTAAGCCGCTTTGGCGGCAACGCACAACGACCATTGGGAAGTGCGGGAGCCGAGCGCCGCCGCTGGGTAACGGCGCTTGCCGTCGGGGCTCTGCCCCGGATCCCGTTGGGGGCTCTGCC
>UQOG01000051.1 GCA_900542615.1 uncultured Eubacteriales bacterium
GCCCGGGTAAGTTTCCCCGGGCTTTTTTGCGCCCGCAAACATACCCCCCTTTTTCATGGCGGCGGCAGTCTGCAGAAACAGCGGCTCTCGTCACGTTTCCGAGATTCCCATGGTTCCCTTGCGCCTAAGGCACGGCTGGGGCGCCATGCGGAAGCCCGGTGAGCAGGGGCCTTGAAGGAAGCCGCCTTGGCGGCCACGCGCAACGACCATTGGGGGCCGCATTGCGGCCCCCGCCCCCCCAGAGGGTTTTCGAGAGCCTGACGCCGCCCCTTAGGGGCGGCGTGCTTTGGCATTTTTTTCAATATCAGGGCAATTTTGGCCTTTTGCCGGTGAACGTACATATGTCCGGACAGGTGTTTGCTGTGGCGAACATACATGGGTTTTAGGGGGGATTTATAGAGTAAAAATGCCGCAATAACAAGACCTTTTGCGCAAAAGTCCTTGCAATGGCCGGGAATATATGCTATGATACGGACAGCGCGAGGGCGCTGGATAAAAATGTAAACACCTTTCGTTGCACATCCTGTTCAGGATGGGGTAAGACCAAGTTGGAGGCATACTCCATATTTTTTTCGCAGAAAAGCAGCCTTGGTTGCTTTTTAAAAGCTTGGCGCGGCTTGCTGCGCCGGGAACCCGGGCGGGATCGCCCGAAAAAACGTCCAAGATATGGACAAGCAAGGAGGAAAAAGAGAAATGAAAAAGATTCTTGCCCTGCTCCTGGTAGCTGTGATGGCTTTCGGTTGCGCTGCCTGCGCCGCCCAGCCTGCTGCCGAGGAGCCCGCTACCGAGGCCCCTGCGACCGAAGAAGCGCCCGCTGCGGAAGCCCCCGCTGAGGAGGCCCCCGCTGAGGAGGCCCCCGCCGAGGCTACCACCTACAACATCGGCGTTTGCATCTACAAGTTCGACGATAACTTCATGACCCTCTATCGCCAGGAGCTGGAGAGCTACTTCAAGAGCCTGGAGACGGACACCGTGAAGTATAACGTCACCATCGTGGACGGCAAGGGCGATATGGCCGAGCAGACCAACCAGGTGGATACCTTCCTGGCCCAGGGCGTGGATGCGCTGATCGTGAACCTGGTGCAGTCCTCTTCCGCCGCCACCATCACCGAGAAGTGCAAGAGCGCGGATGTGCCCGTTGTGTACATCAACCGTGAGCCCTCTGCTGAGGATATGGCAGCTTGGGACAAGATCTGCTACGTGGGCGCTGACGCCCGTCAGAGCGGCACCTACCAGGGCGAGATCGTCCGCGACCTGCCCAACCAGGGCGATGCCAACGGCGACGGCGTGGTGAGCTACGTGATGATCATGGGCGACCCCGAAAACGTGGATGCCCAGTATCGTACCGAGTTCTCCATCAAGGCTCTGACCGATGCCGGTATCCAGGTGGAAGAGCTGTTCAATCAGCGGGGCGACTGGGATCAGGCCAAGGGCCAGGAGCTGGCCGCTACCGCGCTGAGCCAGTTCGGCGATAAGATCGACGTCATCTTCTGCAACAACGACGCCATGGCCCTGGGCGCTGCGCAGGCCATCGAGGCTGCCGGCCGTGTGGTTGGCGAGAACATCTACCTGCTGGGCGTAGACGCGCTGGATGAGTGCGTGGAGATGGTCAACGCGGGCACCATGACCGGTACCGTTTTGAACGACCACGTGGGCCAGAGCCACGCGGCTGTGGACGCGGCCATCAAGTACATCAACGGCGAGCTCATCGGCTCCGCTGCGGATGCTTCCAACTACATCTGGGTCGATTACCAGAAGGTCACCAAGGAATAACAAGCACTGAAATGGGATTGCGTGCGGGCTTGCTCGCACGCAATTCTTTCGGTTTGATCCTGCGATTTCCCCGGCAGAGCAAGGGAAATCTGGAAGAAGAAGGGGGAAACATGTCGGAATATTTGCTGGAAATGAAGGGGATCTGTAAGGAATTCCCCGGCGTGAAGGCGCTGGACAACGTTTCGCTCAGGCTGCGGCCCGGCACGGTACACGCCCTGATGGGCGAAAACGGCGCGGGTAAATCCACCCTGATGAAGTGCTTGTTCGGCGTATATAAGATGGACGCGGGCGAGGTGATTTACAAGGGCGAGCCTGTGCATATCGCCAATCCGTTTGACGCGCTGCAAAAGGGCATCGCCATGGTGCACCAGGAGCTGCAGCCCATACCGGAGCGGTCCATTGCGGAAAACATCTACTGTGGCCGGTATCCCCGCAAGATGGGGGGCATCATGGTAGATCACGATAAAATGTATAAGGATACCAAGGCGCTGCTGGATGGCTTGGGTCTGGATTTTGATCCCAAGGCCAAGCTGGGCACCCTTTCCGTATCCCAGATGCAGCTGGTGGAGATCGCCAAGGCCGTCTCTGCCAACGCCCGTATCGTCATCATGGACGAGCCTACCTCCTCCTTGACCCAGAACGAGGTGGAGATCCTATTCGGCATCATAGACAACCTGCGGAAAGACGGCTGTGCTATCATATATATCTCCCATAAGATGGACGAGATCCTCCGCATCTCCGATGAAGTCACCATCATGCGGGACGGCAAATACATCGGGACCTGGCCGGCCAAGGAGCTGACCACGGACCTGATCATCACCCGGATGGTGGGCCGGGAGCTGACCAACCTATACCCGCCCAAGGAAAACGTCCCCGGAGAAGTGGTGCTGGAGGTGGAAGGGTATACCTCCATCCACGCCAAGTCCTTCCGGAACGTGGGGTTCAACCTGCGCAAGGGGGAGATCCTGGGAGTCAGCGGCCTGGTGGGCGCCCAGCGCACCGAGGTGATGGAAGGGATCTTCGGCCTGCGGGCCAAGACCCACGGCAAGGTCATCTACAAAGGCCACGAGATCCACATCAACCAGCCCAAGGACGCCATCGACCAGGGCATCGCCCTGTTGACCGAGGACCGGCGGGCAACGGGTATCTTCGGCGTGCTGTCCGTCAGCGACAACGTGGCGGTGGCTTCCCTGGCCAAGTATCTCAAATACGGCTTCATGTTGGATGAAAAGAAGATCGATACCCTGGTAAAGGAAAACATCCAGAAGCTCAACATCAAGACCCCCAGCGGTAAGACCCTCATCCAGTCCCTTTCCGGCGGCAACCAGCAAAAGGTTATCTTCAGCCGCTGGCTGGCCAACGACCCGGATGTGCTGATTCTGGATGAGCCTACCCGCGGCATTGACGTGGGCGCCAAGTATGAGATCTATTGCATCATTTCCGACCTGGCCAAGCAGGGGAAGAGCATCATCATGATCAGCTCGGAAATGCCGGAGCTGATCGGCATGGCGGACCGGATCATGGTCATGTGCGATGGCCGTGTGACCGGCTTTGTAGAGGGCGAGGACATGAACCAGGAGCGGATCATGGAGCTGGCCACCCGTTTCGAATCGTAAAGGAGGACCACAATGAACAAAACAATCACCGGCAAACAGGTCGGTAATTTCCTGCTGAACAACGCGGTTATCATCATGATGCTGATCGCCGCGGTGGTTGTCAGCATTCTGCGCCCCAACTTCATTTCCGAATATAACGCCAAGAACCTGATCTCCAATACGGCGGCCCGTTTCATCGTGGCCCTGGGCGTTTCCGGCTGCTTGATCACCAAGGGCACGGACCTTTCCGCCGGCCGTATGGTGGGCTTGGCGGCCTGCCTGTCCGCCACCTTCCTCCAGCGGGCGGATTATACCAGCAAGGTCTATCCCGAAATGGGCGAACTGCCTATCCTGGGTGTGTTCCTGGGGGTCGTGCTGATCTGCATGGTATTCGGCTTTATCAACGGCCTGGTCATCTCCAAGCTGTATGTGCCCCCCTTCATCACCACCCTGGGTATGCAGACCATCGTCTACGGCATCTGCCTGGTATATACCGGCGCACAGCCCATCGGCGGCCTAAGGGCGGATTACACCCAGATCGCCTCCGGTTCCCTGTTCAACATCACCTATATCCCTTACCTGGGCATCATCGCCCTGGTGCTGGGGGCGCTGATGTGGTTCATCTATAATAAGACCCCCCATGGCAAGTACATGTACGCCATCGGCGGCAACGAGAGCTCCGCGGAAGTGGCCGGTATCAACACCACCGCCACCAAGATCATCATCTACACCTCCGCCGCAGCCCTCTACGGCATCGCCGGCTTCCTCTACGGCGGCAAGGCGGGCGGCGCTTCGGTGAACATCGGCCTGGGCTATGAGCTGGAAGCCATCGCCGGCTGTACCATCGGCGGCGTTTCCACCAACGGCGGCGTGGGCCGCATCGGCGGCATCCTCATCGGCGTACTGGTGTTCGAGCTGCTGAAGATCGCCATGCAGTTCATGAGCGTGCCCTCCGACTATACCTACATCGTACAGGGCCTGGTCATCATCATGGCGGTATCCTTGGATATCCGCAAGTATGTGGCCAAGAAGTAAACGCAAGCTGCGTTTCATACGGCCATGATTACCATAAAAGAGCTGGCCCACAAGTTGGATGTAAGCCCTACCACCGTTTCCAATGTGATCCACGGCAAGACCCGGGAGGTATCGGAGGCCACCATCCAATTGGTGGAGCAGGCGGTGCGGGAATATAACTACATCCCCAATATGAGCGCCCGGGCTTTGGCCCAAAACAGCTCCCATATCATCGGCGTCGTATTGAAGTTCATCCCCAAAAAGGAGTTGAACGCCCTCCAGGACCCCTTTGCCGGCGAGCTGATGGGGGCCCTGGAGGCCTGTATCCGGGAGGCAGGGTATTATATGATGCTCCATGTGGCCTCCTCGGTGCAGGAGATCGTCCACCTGATGCAGACCTGGAACGTGGACGGCCTGGTGCTCACCGGGTTCCATGCCCAGGATTACCGGCAGATCCGCAGCCAGAGCCAAAAGCCCATGGTGTTTGTGGATTGCTACTTTGGGGATGTGGGCATCCCCTATTCCAACATCGGCCTGGAGGATCAGCTGGGCGGCCGGCTTATGACGGAGCACCTGATCCAGCTGGGCCATCGGCGCATCGCCTTCCTTTCGGATAACCGCATCGGCAACGACTGGATGCGCTGGCTGGGCTATTGCGAGGCCATGGAGCAGGCGGGGCTGCCCTATTCGGAGGCGGAAAACTACATCCAGATCCGCTCCGGCCGGGCCTTCGACGCCAGCCTTGCCCGGGCCTTGACGCCCCGGGGCAGGTATACCGCCCTGTTTTTTGCCTCGGACTATTATGCCATGCGGGGCATGGACTATCTGTATGACCGGGGAATCCGGGTGCCGGCGGATCTATCCGTGGCCGGATTCGACGACAATGTGCTGGGCCAAAATTTGCGGCCCCGGCTTACCACCATCCATCAGGATCCCTCCCAGAAGGCCAGGCTGGCTTTTGGAATGCTGCGGGGAATCATCGCCGGGGAACGGCAGGAAGGGGAGATCGTCCGCCTGCCCGTATCCCTGGTGGTGGGCGGCACCACGGCGCCGCCTCGGGTTTGATGGAAGGATGTAGCTGGGATCGGGGCCCGGCAGAAAACGAACAAAGCGGCCGCAGGGCCGGGCGAAGCCCTGCCTGCGGCCTTTTTGCTGGACGATGGGGGTTCGAATGGAAGGCAAAACGCCCTGGTGGAAGGAAGCGGTGGTATATCAGGTATACCCCCGCAGCTTTTACGATAGCAATGGGGATGGCATCGGGGACCTAAACGGCATCGGGGAAAAGCTGGATTACCTTTCGGAGCTGGGGATCACGGTGCTGTGGATCGGCCCGGTATACGCGTCCCCGGGCAAGGACAACGGCTACGATATCTCGGATTACCGGGCCATAGACCCCATCTACGGTACCATGGAAGACCTGGAACGGGTGATCGCCGGGGCAAAGGCGCGGGGCATCCGGGTGATGCTGGACATGGTGGCCAACCACACCTCGGATCAACATCCCTGGTTCCTGGAGAGCCGGAAAAGCCGGGAGAACCCCTATCGGGACTATTATATCTGGCGGGACGGGAAGGGGGACGGCCCCCCCACCAACTGGGGCTCCATCTTTTCGGGCCCTGCCTGGACGCTGGACCCGTTGACCGGGCAGTATTATATGCATAGCTTCCTGCCGGAACAGCCGGATCTCAACTGGGAAAATCCGGCGGTGCGGGAAGCCATTTATGCCATCATGCTGTTCTGGCAGGAAAAGGGCGTGGACGGGTTCCGGCTGGACGGGATCAACATGATCTCCAAGGACCAGCGGTTTTTGGATGGGGAACCCGGGCTGCTGTATGGGAACGGGTTCCCGTATATGTACAACGGCCCCCGGATCCACGAGTTTTTGCAGGAGATGAGCGCCCGGGTGTTCCAGCCCCACGACATGCTCAGCGTGGGGGAGACCAGCCATGTAAGCGTGGCGGACGGCCTGCAATACGCGGGGGATACCGGGGCGGAATTGAGCATGGTGTTCCAGTTCATGCATGTGGACGGAGGCCCCAGGCTGGCGGATAAATGGACGGACCGGCCCTTCCCCATGGAGGAGCTGCGGCGGATCTTCAACAGCTGGCAGGTGGGGCTGAACGGGCGGGCCTGGAACAGCCTGTATTGGAGCAACCACGACCAGCCCCGGCCCGTATCCCGCTTTGGCAACGACAGCCCCTTATACCGGGCGGTATGCGCGAAGATGCTGGGCACCTGCCTGCATATGATGCAGGGCACCCCCTATATATACCAGGGGGAGGAGCTGGGCATGACCAACGCCTATTTCCAGCGGCTGGCCCAATACCGTGACCGGGAAAGCCTGGACGCCTATTGGGAATATACCCGGAGCGGGGTGCTGAATGAGGCGGAAATGGGCCGCTGCCTCCAGGTGATCGGCCGGGACAACGCCCGCACCCCCATGCAATGGACGGCGGGGAGGAACGCGGGCTTTACCACCGGCACCCCCTGGATCGGCGTAAACCCAAACCATACGGAAATCAACGCCCAGGACCAGCTGGCGGACCCGGATTCGGTGTTCCGCTACTACCAGAAATTGATCCGGCTGCGCAAGGCGCATCCCATCATCGTCCACGGGTCGTTCCATCCCCTGCTGGAGGAGGATCCCGCCATCTACGCCTACGAGCGCAGGCTGAATGGGGCGCGGCTGCTGGTGCTGTGCAGCTTTGCAGCCGGGGACGTAGCCTGCCCCTTGGGGGAGGATGGCCAAGGGCGGCTGCTGCTGTCCAACTACCCCGCCCACAAGCCGGGGCTGCTGCAGCCCTATGAGGCCCGGGTGCTGCTTTACGAATAAGGGAAAACCGGGCCGCGCCGCCCCCCGGCCGGCGAGCGGGCCGAAGGCCACAGCAATCGCCGGCCGCCATCGGATCTGGCGGCGCGTGCGGAAACCCCAAAAAAGCCTTGCGTAGCAAGGGGTTCCCTTCATAGCGGCCCATCCGCGCCGTTGACGCGAGGAGGGCGCGAAACAGAGGCCGCCGTCACGGCCTGGCCGCCTGAAACGAGACGGAAACCCCTTTGAAACGATTCTATCAGTCCCTGGAATCCAGGGGGCAAAGGAGGAAACATGCAACTGCCAAGCAAATGGAAGGAAGGGTTCCAGCAGGGCGCCTATGCGGCCCAGTGGGCATGGCTGTACAGCGGGGACGCGGCCGCGCAACAGGCGCGGCATCTGGCGGCCTTGGCGGCCTTTACGGAAACCTTCGGAGACGACCAGGGGGTGTGCGTCATTTCCGCCCCGGGCCGCACGGAGCTGTGCGGCAACCATACGGACCATCAAAACGGCCACATCCTGGCAGGCGCGGTCACCATGGATATGCTGGCTGTGGTAGCCCCCCGGCAGGATGGACGCATCCGGCTCAAGAGCCAGGGCTACGGCATCACCCAGCTGTCGCTGGAGCAGCTGGCTCCCGACCCCAAGGAGGAGGGCAGCACCAAGGCCCTGATCCGGGGGGTGGCGGCCCGGCTCCAGGAACTGGGCCATAAGATCGGCGGGTTTGACGCCTATGTCACCTCCGGGGTGCCGGCGGGCAGCGGGCTATCCTCCTCGGCGGCCCTGGAGATCCTGCTGGGAAGTATTTTTAGTTTCCTGTATAACAATGGCAGCCTGGACCCGGTGATGCTGGCCCAGGTGGGCCAATACGCGGAAAACCGCTACTTCGGCAAGCCTTGCGGCCTGATGGACCAGCTGGCGGCTTCGGTGGGCGGCGCGGTGGCGGTGGATTTCCTGGACCTTCAGAACCCCAAGGTGGAATCCATCCCCTGCGACTTCGACCGGATGGGATACGCCCTGTACGTGGTGAACGCCGGAGGCAGCCATGCGGGGCTTACCGCCGAATACGCCGCCATCCCCCCGGAGATGCGGTCCGTGGCCGCCTACTTCGGCAAAGAGGTGTTGCGGCAGGTGGATGAACAAACCTTTTACAGCAAGCTGGGGGACCTGCGGGGCAAGGTGTCCGACCGGGCCATTTTGCGGGCCATGCACTTCTTCGGGGACGACCGGCGGGCGGTGGAAATGGCCCAGGCCCTGCGGGCGCAGGATGTGGAAGCCTATAAAGCCATCATGCTGGCTTCCGGGGCCTCCAGCATGAGCCGGCTGGAAAATATCTATCCCGCCGCCATGGTGGAGGAGCGGAGCGTGGCCTTGGCCCTGGCCCTGAGCGAGGAGCTCCTGGCAGGCAAGGGCGCATGGCGCATCCAGGGGGGCGGCTTTGCCGGTACCATCCAGGCCCTGGTGCCCCACGAGCTGTGCCAACATTACGAAGAACAGATGCAGGCGGTCTTTGGCCCGGCCTGCTGCAACCGTTTATACATCCGGCCGGTGGGCGGCTATCTTTTGAAGGAGGATTGACCTATGAGCAACAAACGCATCCTGGTACCCGGCGGCGCCGGCTATATTGGCGCCCATACGGTGGCGGCCCTGGTGGAAAGCGGGGCGCAAGTGGTGGTGGTGGACGACCTGGAAACCGGCTTTGAGAAGGCCATCGATCCGGCGGCCAAGTTCTATCAAGGCGATATTCGGGACAAAGCCTTTTTGGACGGTGTTTTTGAAAAGGAGCCCATTGATGCGGTGATCCATTTCGCCGCCTACTCCCAGGTGGGGGAAAGCATGGAAAACCCCCTCAAGTATTACGATAACAACCTGAACGGCACCCGGGTGCTGCTCTCCTCCATGATCGAGCACGATGTGAAGAAGATCGTATTCTCCTCCACTGCGGCCACCTATGGGGAGCCCCGGAACATCCCCATCCTGGAAAGCGACCCCACGGAGCCCACCAATGCCTACGGGGCCACCAAGCTGGCCATGGAGGGGATGATGCGCTGGTGCGCCAGGGCCTATGGGCTCAAATTCGTATCCCTGCGGTATTTCAACGCCTGCGGCGCCCATTCCCGGGGCCATATCGGCGAGGCCCATAACCCGGAATCCCACCTGATCCCCCTGATCCTTCAGGTGCCCAACGGCCAGCGGCCCTATATCAGCATCTTTGGCGACGATTATCCCACCCGGGACGGCACCTGCGTGCGGGACTACATCCATGTGATGGACCTGTCCGAAGCCCATCTGCTGGCGGCGGATTACCTGCTGTCCGGCGGGGAGAGCGACGTATTCAATCTGGGCAACGGGGTAGGCTTCACGGTCAAGGAGGTCATCCAGGCCGCGGAAGAGGTGGTGGGCGCCGCTATCCCCGCCAAGATCGCCCCCCGGCGGGCAGGGGACCCGGCCCAGCTGGTGGCCTCCAGCGACAAGGCAAAGTCCATCCTGGGCTGGAAGCCCTCCCGGTACGACATCCATACCATCCTGTCGGACGCCTGGAGCTGGCATAAGGCCCATCCCCATGGATACGAGGCATAGGGGCATATGGATGTGAACGCGTATATCGCCGGGCTAATCCAATATGCCCGGGAAAAGGAGCTGCTGCCCAAGGAGGATGTGTATTTCGCCCGAAACCAGCTATTATCCACCCTGGGGCTGGCCGCCTATGGGGAGCCGGAAGCCCCCGCCCAGGGCAGCCTGCCGGACCTGCTGGCCCCCCTGGTGGAGGACGCCATCGAGCGGGGGGTCATACAGGATAGCGGCGCCCTGCGGGATCTGCTGGATACGGCCCTGATGGGCGCCCTGATTCCCCGGCCCGGCGAAGTGGCCCGGAAATTTTGGGCGCTGTACCGGCAGCAGGGGGCAAAGGCGGCTACGGATTGGTTCTACGGCTTTTGCCAGGACTGCAATTACATCCGCCGGGACCGGATCGCCCGGGACATGCGGTGGATCACGGAGACGGAATACGGCCCCCTGGACATCACCATCAACCTGTCCAAGCCGGAAAAGGATCCCAAGGACATTGCCGCCGCCCGCCAGGCCCCCAAAAGCGGCTATCCCGCCTGTATGCTGTGCATGGAGAACGAAGGGTATGCGGGCCGGGTGGATTTCCCCGCCAGACAAAACCTGCGGATTATTCCCATAAAGGTGGCAGGAGAGGACTGGGGGCTGCAATATTCCCCCTACGTATACTATAACGAGCATTGCATCGTGCTCAACAGCCGGCATGTGCCCATGATCATCGACCGGAGCGCCTTTGCAAAGCTCCTGTCCTTTGTGGAGCAGTTCCCCCATTATTTCCTGGGCTCCAATGCGGATCTGCCCATCGTGGGGGGCAGCATCCTTTCCCATGAGCATTTCCAGGGGGGACATTACGCCTTCGCCATGGAAAAAGCCCCGGTGGAGCGGGATTTTACAGTGCCCGGCTATGAGGACGTGGCCTGCGGCGTGGTGAAATGGCCCATGAGCGTGCTGCGGATCCGGCATTCGGATCCCCAACGGCTGTGCGACCTGGCGGACCACATCCTGGGCCGCTGGCGGCGGCATAGCGACCCGGCCCTGGGCATCCTGGCCGAGACCGACGGCACCCCCCATAACACCATCACCCCCATTGCCCGCAGGCGGGGGGAAGCGTATGAGCTGGATCTGGTGCTCAGGTGCAACATCACCACGCCGGAGCATCCCTTGGGGGTATTCCATCCCCACGCGGAGCTCCATAACATCAAGAAGGAAAACATCGGCCTCATCGAGGTGATGGGCCTGGCGGTGCTGCCCTCCCGGCTCAAAGGCGAAATGGAAGCCCTGGCCCAGGCCATCCTGGCAGGGGCGGATCTATCGGCCTCGGAGGCCACCGCCAAGCACGCGGCCTGGTATGCGGCCTGGAAGGACCAGGCGCCTGCCCTTACGGCGGAGAACATCATGGGCGTGCTCCAGGAGCAGATCGGCCAGACCTTCCGCAAGGTGTTGCTGGACGCCGGCGTGTATAAGCGGGACGCCCAAGGCCAAGCGGGGCTAGACCGATTCCTAAAAACCCTGTAAAATACAAATAGCACCAGCCCCGGCGGCAGGCAATCCCGCCGGGGCATTTTTTCAAGGCGAGAAAGGGAACGGCATGGAGAATTTCGTATTTCACACCCCCACCAAGTTCTACTTCGGCAGGGATACCCATCTGCAGGCCGGCGAGATCCTGCGGCAGGCCGGCGCAAAGCGGGTCCTGCTCTACTACGGCGGCGGCAGCATCCTGAAAACCGGCCTGTATGGGCAGCTGACAGCCGCCCTGGAAGCGGCTGGGGTGGACTACGTACCTTTGGGTGGGGTCAAGCCCAACCCGGACGTGGAATTTTGCAGGGAGACGGTGGCTTTTATCCAGAAAAACAAGCTGGACTACATTCTGGCGGTGGGTGGCGGCAGCGTGATCGATTCCGCCAAGATGGCCGCCTTGGCGGTGGGCTCCGGGGCCGACCCTTGGGACCTTTCCACAGGGGCGGTAAAACCCAAGGGCAGGCTGCCTCTGGGGGTGGTGTTGACCATTGCTGCCACCGGCAGCGAGGGCAGCGATTCCGCCGTGCTGACCAACGAGGCCCTGGGCTGGAAAAAGGGCCTATCCAGCCCTTATAACCGGCCGGATTTCGCCATACTGAACCCGGAGCTCACCTACACCCTGCCGCCCTATCAGACCGCCGCCGGCATTACGGACATCATGATGCATACATGCGAGCGGTATATTTCCCTGAGCGGGCCGGATATGCTGCTGGACGGCATGGCGGAAGGGCTTTTGCGGGCGGTGATCCAGGCGGGGCGCAAGGCCATGGCGGCGCCCCGGGACTATGACGCCCGCTCCACCCTGATGTGGGCGGGGATGCTGAGCCACAACGGCCTGATGGGCCTGGGCCGAAAATATTTCATGACCGCCCATCGCCTCCAGCACGAGATGAGCGCCATGGATCCCAACGTGGCCCACGGCGCAGGGCTGGCGGTAATATGGCCTGCGTATTTGAAGTACATCTACCAATACGACCTGCCCAGGTTTGTGCAATACGCCGTGCGGGTCTGGGACTGCGAGGCGGATGATTGCCATCCGGAGGCCACCGCCCTGGCCGGCATCCGTCAAACGGAAGCGTATTTCCGGGAGATCGGGATGCCCACCCGCCTGGGGGAGCTGGGCTTTGACGAAAGCCACATCCCCGCCCTGGCCCGGGGCTGCTCCCGGGGCGGTACCCTGGTATTGCCCAGTCTGATCCCCCTGGATCAAGCGAAGATGGAAGCCATTTACCGGCTTGCCCTGTAGGACAGGGCCGCTTGCCGATGGAATCGTCGTTTGCGGGGAAAGCTGTCGT
>UQOG01000052.1 GCA_900542615.1 uncultured Eubacteriales bacterium
CCTGCGGCCCCTTCGCCGGCAAAACCAAAGCCCCGGGGGCCGAAGGCCCCCGGGGCTTTGTGGGCGCTTCGCGCCCCCGCCGCCCCCCCCGCGGGCCCCGGCGCTTTCTGCCTGCGCTGGCGCAGGCCCCGGGGAAAACGATGCTAGCGGGCGGGGGAAGGGCCCCGGGCCTTAGCCGGGGAAGGCGGCGATGGCCTGGTTCAGCCGGTCCAGGAATTGGGCGATGTGATAGCCGTCGCAAACCGCGTGGTGGATCTGGATGGCCAGGGGGATGGTGGCCTTGCCGTCCTGGCAGGATTTTCGTCCCAGGGTGAAGATGGGTAGCATATACATGCCGGGATCGTATACGTTGATGTTGAAACCGGAAAAGTCCGTCCAGGGGAGCATGGATACGTCGAAGGTATTGCCGGGCCGGCCGGGCTTGGGCGACAGGCAGGCGGCCTGGCCGTATTGGGCCAGGTCCGCCTCATAGGCCTGGAGAAAGGCGGGATAGCTGGCCTGCCAGGGGGTCCAGATGCAGGAGAAGGTTTCCGAAGCCTTGTGGAAGACCGTATAGGAAGGGTGCATGTGGTCGTAGATCCCCAGGCCGGCTTCCGGGGTATAGGCGGTGCGAAAGGGCTCCAGGCCGTTGACCGTTTTCGTCAGCAGCCAAAGCAGGGCGGGATAGAGCCGGCGCTCCTGGAGGGGGGTAATATCCAGCCGGGTGGTGAGGGAATAGGTACAGCGCACGTCGTTTGTAAAATGCAGATAGTATTCCCGGCGGGGCCAGGTTTCCAGATCGATGGGATGAAAAGCCATAAAAAGCGCCTCCCAAAAAAGAGATGGGGAGAGGGGGTGACCATGCCGGGCAAACCCGGCCCCGCCGTCCATATAGGGAAAGGGGCCAAAGGCAACGCTTTGGCCCCGGTTTTTCGGCGGGAACGGGAGGGCGCGGTTATAGGGTGATGGCCTCCATGTCCGCGGCGCCTTCCAGCATGGGCTGAATGCGGGCCAGGAAGGCGTCCACCTGCTCCGGGGCCCTGCCCACGAAGGCGGCCGGGTCCAGGATGGCCTCCATGTCCTGGGCGGACAGGGGGAAGGCCGGATCGTCGGCCAGACGTTGCAATAGGTCGTTGGGTTGGCCTTCTTTCACGGCGGCGGCAGCGGCCATGGAATGGACCCGGATCACCTCGTGCAGGGCTTGACGGTCGCCCCCCCGCTTTACGGCTTCCATCAGGAGGTTTTCCGTGGCGGCAAAGGGCAGGTATTCCCCCATGGCCCGGCGGATCACAGCCTGGTGCACCACCAGGCCGGAAGCCACGTTGTAATAGAGGCGCAGGATGGCGTCCGTGGCCAGGAAGGCCTCGGGCAGGGAAAGCCGCCGGTTGGCGGAATCGTCCAGGGTGCGTTCAAACCACTGGGTGGAGGCGGTCATGGGGCCGTTGAGGGCGTCCGCCATGACGAAGCGGGCCAGGCCGCAGATCCGCTCGGAACGCATGGGGTTCCGCTTATAGGCCATGGCGGAGGAACCCACCTGATGGTCGGCAAAGGGCTCCTCGATCTGGCCCTCGTGCTGCAGGAGGCGGATATCCCCGGCAAAGCGGTAGGCGCTTTGGGCGATGGAGGATAGAAGGGCCAGGATGCGGCTATCCGCCTTGCGGGGATAGGTCTGGCCGCATACGGGATAGCAGGCGTCAAAGCCAAAGGCCTGGGCCAGCATGGCGTTCATTTGGTCGATCTTCTGGGTATCCCCGTCAAAGAGCTCCAGAAAGCTGGCTTCCGTGCCGGTGGTGCCCCGGCAGCCCAGAAACCGCAACCCCTGTCGGACGTCCTGCAATTCCTCCAGGTCCAGCATCAGGTCCTGCATCCACAGGCAGGCCCGCTTGCCTACAGTCACCGGCTGGGCGGGCTGAAAGTGGGTATAGCCTGGGGTGGCCAGGTCCCGGTAGCGGCGGGCAAAGTCTGAAAGGGCGCAAAGCACCGCCTTGATCTGGCCTTCCAGCAGGTTCAGGGCGTCCCGGTAGAGGATCAGGTCCGCGTTATCCGTCACATAGCAGCTGGTGGCCCCCAGGTGGATGATGCCTGCGGCCTGGGGACAGCGGGCGCCAAATTCATGGATATGGGCCATCACGTCGTGGCGCACCTCCCGCTCCCGGGCGGCCACGGCCACATAGTCGATGGGGTCCTCCGCATGGGCCAGCAGGGATTCCGCCTGGGCCTGGGTCACGGGCAGGCCCAGTTCATATTGCGCCCGGGCCAGCTGGGCCCACAGCTTGCGCCATAGCCCATAGCGGGAATCCGGGGAAAACAGGGCCTGCATGGCCTTGGAGGCATAGCGGCCGGAAAGGGGGCTTTCATAGCGGTCCTTCATGGCAAGGGCACCTTTATTATCGCTGGATGATGGCGTCCCGGTCGGCTCCCACGGATACATAGGTGATGGGGCAGCCGATCTGATCCTCCACATAGGTGACGTAATCCTGGGCGGCCTGGGGCAGGTCCTCCCAATAGCGCACCCCGCTGATATCGCAGCCCCAGCCCGGCAGGGTCTCCATTACCGGCTTGGCCTTGGCCAGCTGGGAGGGGAAGGGGAAGGCTTCGGTCTGCTTGCCATCGATATCATAGGCAATGCAAACGGGGATCTCCTCCATGTAGGAGAGGATATCCAGCTTGGTCAGGGCGATGGAGGTGGCGCCCTGGACCTTGACCCCGTAGCGGGTGGCCACCAGATCCAGCGGCCCTACCCGGCGGGGCCGGCCGGTGGCCGCGCCGTATTCGCCGCCGGCTTCCCGCAGCTTGTCCGCCTCCGCACCAAACCATTCCGCGGTGAAGGGGCCTTCCCCCACGCAGGTGGAATAGGCCTTCACAATGCCCAGCACCTCGTCCACCCGTAGATCCGGCGCGCCGCAGCCGATGGGCGCATAGGCGGCCAGGGGGGTGGAGGAGGAGGTATAGGGATAGATGCCGTAGTCGATGTCCCGAAGAGCCCCCAGCTGGGCCTCAAAGAGGATGTTCTTGCCCCGCAGCTGGGCCAGGCGCAGCACGCTCCCCGCGTCGCAGATATAGGGCCGCAGCTGGCCGCCGAATTTCTCCAGCCAGGCCATGAGGGTATCGTAATCGTAAGGCTCCGCCCCATAGACGTTTTGAATGGTCAGGTTTTTCCATTCCAGGATGCCCTTGAGCCGCTGGCCCAGGTAATCCATGTCCATCAGCTCGCCCATCATGATGGTTTTCTTTTGGAATTTATCGCTGTATACCGGCGCGATGCCCCGCTTGGTGGAGCCGTATTTGGCGTCCTTGAGCCGCTCCTCCTCCAGGGCGTCCTGGGCCCGGTGGTAGGGGAATACAATGGTGGCCCGGTCGCTGATCTTAAAGTTCTCCGGGGTGATGGATACCCCCGCCGCCTGTAAGCTCTGCATTTCCTCCAGCAGGGCTTCCGGGTCGATCACCGTGCCGTTGCCCAGCAAGTTGATCACTTCCGGCCGGAAAATGCCGCTGGGGATCAGGTGCAGGGCAAATTTGCCATATTGGTTGATGACCGTATGGCCCGCGTTGTTGCCCCCCTGGTAACGGACCACCACGTCGTATTCGCTGGCCAGCAGATCCACCATGCGGCCCTTTCCTTCGTCCCCCCAGTTGATGCCTACAATCGCGCAGTTCGCCATGTTGCTTCCTCCTTGTTGTTCTTGGGTCAACACTATAATAACACGTTTTATATCGTTGGCAGAATATCTATTTTGCTTATGGATATATCATTTTTTTGCATAGCTGCAAGCGCTTTGCCCTTTGAAGGCTTCCGCGTCCCAAAAAGAAAAAACCCTTGCGGTTCCTGGCTGGGGTTTTTGGGCGGAATGGAAAATATTTAACGGGAATCTACTTTTTTGGAAATAGAGAGGAAAAATTTGGGGGTTTACAAGCCCGGCGAAAAGGCGTAATATATCCGCTGGTAAGCGTTGTGCTTTAACTCGGTACAGAGAGACCGGAAAGGACAGCTGTGATTTCCCATGGCCAAACGCAGGGATATGGTAAGCCTTTCCGGTAACGGAAAGGCTCAGGCTGTCGAAAAAGTGGCTTGCGCCACTTTTTCGAGGTGTTCATAGCTCCCTTGCGCCTACGGCGCGGCCAGGGAGCTATGCAGGGAAACCCTTGCTACGCAAGGCTTTTTGCGGATTTGCCGTACACCCCCCAGGGGGCCTTCTCTTGTCCCTTCGGGACAATTCACCTTGTGCCGCCAAATCCGATTAAAGCCTAAAAGGGCCGCGATCTTCCATTCGCCAGAGGTTTTTCGACAAGCTGAAGAGCGGGACGCTTCCACAGTTCGCAAAGGTCGCTACGCGTCGCCGCGAAAGCGGCTTCCGTCAACTCCCTTGCGCACTGGGCTTCCGCCTCGCTTCTTCCGCCACTGGCGGCGCTCGGCTCCGCCCAGCCGCCGCCCCCTCCCGTTGGCCGGGCCTCCCCCCAGGCCGGGAGGAAGCGGGGCAGTCGAAAAGGCTATTTCACCACGATCAGCTCATAGTTGCGGTTGCCTAGGCCGATCTTTTCGCCGTGGGCGAGGCAGGTTTTCCACTCGGATTCTGGGGTGGAGTTGACAAAGTGGTCGTGATGGTCCACGAAATCCGGTTTGGCCATATTATCCGTCAGCTGGCTGTTGGCCATGGGGGTGGCGGCCAGGCAGGCGTCTACGCAGGCCTGATCCAAGGCCAAGGGGTCAAAGGAGGCAAACATGCCAATGTTGGGCAGGATAGGCGCATCGTTTTCGCAGTGGCAGTCGCAGTTGGGGGACACATCCACCACCAGGGAGATGTGGAAGTTGGGCCGCCCCGCCACCACGGCCTTAGCATACTCTGCCATGCGGCAATTCAGATCCGCGCTGGCGTTGTCGTTTTCAAAGGCAATGGCGTCGAAATTGCAGGCTCCCAGGCACCGGCCGCAGCCTACACAGTGGCTGGGATCTACGGACATTTTCCGGGTGGCCTCGTTGAATACCAGGCCCTGGTTGGCGCATTCCCGCTGGCAACGTTTGCAGCCCCGGCAAAGGGCAGGATCGATCTGGGGCTTACCGCTGCTATGCTGGTCCTTTTTGCCCGCCCGGGAGCCGCAGCCCATGCCGATGTTTTTGATGGCGCCGCCAAAGCCGGTCATCTCATGGCCCTTGAAGTGGGTTAGGCTGATGAACACATCTGCGTCCATCACCGCCCGGCCGATTCGGGCTTCTTTTACATATTCCCCGCCGGGTACCGGCACGGAAACGTCATCGGTGCCCTTCAGGCCGTCCGCGATCAGCAGGGGGCAGCCCACGGTCATGGGGGTAAAGCCGTTTTCCCAGGCGCAGGCCAAGTGTTCCAAGGCGTTTTTCCGGCTGCCGGGATACATGGTATTGCAGTCCGTCAGGAAGGGATGTCCCCCCAGCTCCTTTACCACGTCCACCACCGCCCGGGCGTAGTTGGGCCGCAAATAGCTGACATTGCCCAATTCGCCGAAGTGCATCTTAATGGCCACGAACTTCCCGTCCATTTCCAATTCGCCGATGCCGGCGGCGGTTATGAGCTTTTTGAGCTTTTGCGGCAGCCCCATGCCAAAGGCCACCGTGCGAAAATCGGAAAAATATACCCTTGCTTTTTCCATTCTATTCATCTCCAATCCAAGTGATGGGCCTTTCACCGGGCAGGGAACCCTCCCCCAATGGCTGCGGGGCCGCTGGAAATCCATGGATGAAAAGCCAAAAAATGAACCATACCTATGTATATTATTGGGTATGGCACAGGATCCTGTCAAGGGTGGAAATGGCCCGTAGCGGGGAGAAAATCTTCACCCTTTCGCCTTGTTCTTTCCGTTGCCCCGGGGCGGATTAGCCTGTACAATAAAAAGAAATCCATCATCTAGGATCTGATCCTGGCAGGAGGATATCTATGCAAGAAACCGTTGATTTGTCCATTTTACTTCCCGAAAACGCCAATAACACCCTGTTGGAACAGGGGATCGCCCAGCTGCAGGAATATCAGGCCATGCGGCAGCTCTATAACGGGGCCATCCGGGAGATTACCACCAAGCTGGAAAACCTGGACGACGAATTCAGCACCCGCTACGCCCATAACCCCATCCACCATATGGAAAGCCGGCTGAAATCCCTTAAAAGCATTGTGGGCAAGCTGCATCGAAAGGGGCTGCCCCTCACCCTGGCCAGCGCCCAGGCGGAATTGTATGATATCGCCGGGGTCCGGGTGATCTGCAATTATATCGATGATATCTACGACCTGGCGAATATGCTGTGCAGCCAGGCGGATGTGGAGGTGCTGCAGCGCCGGGACTATATTCAAAAACCCAAGCCCAACGGTTACCGGAGCCTGCATATCACCGTGCGTATTCCGGTCTTTTTATCCACGGGCAGCGTGGGGGTGCCTGTGGAGATCCAGATCCGCACCATTGCCATGGACTTTTGGGCCAGCCTGGAGCATCAGCTGCGGTATAAGGCGGAGCATACCGTGCCCCCGACCCTGCGGGCTCAGCTTAAGGCCTGCGCGGAGGAAAGCGCGGCGCTGGACCTGCGGATGCAGGCGATCTACCGCCAGCTGCCCAAGGAGGGCTGAGAAAGCGCAGCGCCCGACGGACGGCGGGCTGCCGCCGCCCCCCCCGGGGGAGGTCCCGGCACGGGGGGCGTCAGGGACGCGCCTGCGCCAGAGGCACCACCTGGCAGACGATCAAGACGCCGTCCCGGACATGGAAGCGCACGTCAAAGCCGGCATATTCGAAGCCGTAGCGAATGGAAGGGTCGTCCTGGTAGCCGGGGCGGGGGTCCTGGGCCAGGGAGGCGATAAGGGGGGCCTGCTTGTCCGGGGGGATCATGGCCAACCATTGCGGGGGAAACTCCACGGCCAGGGCATGGCCGTACCGCTCCCCGGCAAAGCCGTCCATTGCATCCGGATGGCAGTCGGTGAAGGAGAGATAGGGCTTGATATCATAGATGGGGGAGTTGTCCATCAAATCGGCGCCGCCTACCAGCAATACGGTTCCCTGGCCGGGACGGGGCTCCATGCCCAGGAGCCGCACCGAGGAGAGGCCCAGGGGATTGGGCCGGAAGGGGGAGCGGGTAGCGAATACCCCCATGCGTTTATTGCCCCCCAGGCGTGGGGGCTTTACCATGGGGGACCAGCCGGCTTGCCGGATGCCGGAAAAGCCCCAGATCAGCCACAGGTGGGAATAGCCGGAAAGGCCCCGCAGGGCGTTGGCATCCCGGAAGGGGGGCTCGAACACGATGGTGGCGCGCTGCTCCGGCACCAGGCCGCTTTGGCGGGGAATGCCGAATTTGGTGGTAAAATCGCTGTGGAGCCGGGCGATTACCCGAAGGGAGAAGGTATCCTCCATAGCGCCTCCTTTCCGCGGGAGAGGAGCCCCGCTAATCCTGGCCGGGGCCGGTTTCCGCCAGGAAGGCCTCCAGCCTGGCGGCCGCGTCCCCCACCAGGGCCAGGCAGGGCCGCTGGGCGTAATACCGGGGGGAGCGGGGCTCCGGGTCCGGGCCGGGGACAGTGGGGATATCCGCCAGCAGCTCCCGGCACAGAATGGCGCCATGGGCCTGGCCAAAGGCTTCAATCAGGCCCCGGACCTGGGCATAGGTGCGGGCCTTGTTGGCCTGGTCGTCGGGCAGGGAATAGCCCCGGCAATAGCCGGCGATCAGGGCCATGGCGCTCACCGCCCCGCAAAGCTCCCGCAGCCGGGCCACCCCGCCCCCCATGCCGGAACCCAGCCGGGCCGCCTGTTCCTCGGTCATGCCCAGTTCTTCCCGAAAGGCCACCAGCACCGCTTGGCAGCAATTGAACCCTTTGGAAAAATTCGCTTGGGCTGCTTCCCGTTTTGTCATAGGCAGCTCCTTTCTTATTATAGGTAGCGGGTGGGCCCGTGGTCCGGAATGGCCCCGGTCATCAGGCCGGCTTCGCTGGGGGTGGTGCCAAATACCTGCTTGAAGGCCCGCAAAAAGGCGGAATAATCCCCAAAGCCACAGCGTTTTCCCGCCTCCACCACCGGTACGCCCCCCCGGATCAGGGCGGCGGCCCATAATAGGCGTTTTTGCCGCACGTATTTGTGGGCGCTGCAACCGGTCTGCTCCTTGAAGCGGTGCATCAGGTAGGATTTGCTGATGTAAAACCGCTCCGCAATGGCGTCCAGGGAAAGGTCCGCATCCAGGTTTTCATTGATATAGGAAAGGATCTCCTCGATTTTCGGGTCGCTGCGGAAGGCGTCCGGGTCCAGGTTGGTGGCGTCCCGCAGGGCGATGCGGTTGACCGCCACCATAAATTGTAAAAAGCCGGACCGGGCCCATAGGTCGCTGCCGAATTCCCGGCTGATCAGGGCGTCCTCCACCGCGCCCAACAGGCCCCGGATCTGGGGCCGGGCCGCGGCCTCCAGCCGGAGCAGGGCAAATTTGCGGGCCTCCGCCAGGCGGAAGCATTGAAGCAGGTCCGCCTCCGGGGTGCTATGGGCCTCCAGGTAATCGCTGTTGATCCAAAGGATGATGCGCTCATAGGGCTCGCCGGGATCGATGCTGGGCCAATGGATCTGGCCCCGGGGCACCAATAGCACGTCCCAGGGCTGGAGAAAATAGGACTTGCCCTCCACCACATAGGTGACCTTGCCGGAGAGGAATACCACGATCTTATTGAATTCATGATAATGATAATGCAGCTCCAGCTCCACCTGATCCCGAATATGGAACAGGCGAAAATCCTCGTGGAGATAGCCGCGCTTGGCGATCTCTTCCATAGACCATCACCTCCCAGGGGCCTTCCAGGGCCAATTTAGAACATTCCAACCCATTCTATAGTAAGGATACCCCATTTTGATTCGCTGCACAAGGCATATTCCCGCCTTGACAGGGCCGGGGGCTTCGCCTATCATAAAAGTACAAACATAGTATGGAAAGGTGGCGCCTTTTTGGAGTCGGTTCGGTAAAGCGGATGGTTGCATAGGCTGGAGGCATCCAGCCTGTTCCCGCCTGCCTTGCCGCAGACCCAAAGGGCGTTTTTTTGTTGCCCGGGGCTGCCATGGGGGGCATGGGCGGGTCCCTTTTGGATGAGAAAGGATCGTATTTAATGATAATTTACGGAGAAAACGGAGGCTTTACCCAGGAATTTTTACGGGAAAACAGCATGGGCCCCAACCCCCTGCGGATGTTGCAGGAGCTGCTGGCCCAGCAGCCGGTCGCCCCGGGGGCGCGGGTGCTGGACCTGGGCTGCGGCAGGGGGATCACCTCCATGTACCTGGCCAAGGTGTGCAGGGCCCGGGTGTTTGCGTTGGACCTTTGGATCCAGGCGGCGGAAAATTACCAGCGGTTTTTGGCGGCGGGGCTGGGGGACGCCATCGTGCCCCTCCACGGGGACGCCAACGCCCTGCCCTTTGCCCAAGAATATTTCGATACCCTGGTCTGCGTGGACGCCTACCATTATTTTGGCCGGACGCCGGGGGTTATGGATGAAAAGATCGCGCCCTTTGTAAAGCCCGGCGGCCATATCCTATTGGCCATACCCGGGATGGTGCGGGATATCCATGGGGACATCCCGGGCGCCATGCTGCGTTCCTGGAGCCCGGAGGATCTGGATACCATCCACGACGCCCAGTGGTGGGGCCGGCTGCTGGCCGGGGAACACCGGGTGAAGGTGGAACGGATCTGGCCCATGGCTTGCTACGAGCAGGCCTGGGCGGAATGGCTGGCCTGCGACAACCCCTATGCCATTGGGGACCGGGCGGCCATGGAAGCGGGGGCCAGCCAATACATGAACCTATTGGGCATCGTCCTCAAGCGCATATGATCCGTCCTAAAGGGACGGGATACTAAACCGGCCCCATCCTGCATAGGATGGGGAGAGAGGGCGGCGGAACCATTCGTTCCCCGCCCCGTTTTTATGGAAAAGGATGTGAAAGCGTGTCCCTACAGATCATTGCGCCCTATGCGCCCTTGTATTGTAAACCCTGCCCTGAAGCGGAACGGGATGACGAGATCTGGTTCGGCCAGGGGGTGGAGGTGCTGGAAGAGCTGGAGGATGGCTGGCTGCGGGTACGGACGTGTTATGGATATGAAAGCTATCTGGAAGCCCGGTATATCGGGGAGGAGCCCCAGGGGGAACCCTGGATGGTGCTGTCCCCCTGGGCGGACGTGCTGGCAGCCCCCAAGCATCAGGCCCAGATCCTGTTGACCCTGCCCCGGGGCAGCCGGGTGCGGGCCTGGGGGGAAGCCAAGGGCTGGGCCCGGGTGGCTCTGCCCGGGGCGGGGGCGGGCTATATCAAGCAGGTCCATCTCGGCCCCCTGCCCCAGCCGAAAACCCTGGAGGAAAGCCAGCTGCGGGCCAAGCTGGTGGACGGGGCCCTGGCCTATTTGGATTGCCCCTATCGGTGGGGCGGCCGTACCCCGGCGGGGGTGGATTGCAGCGGCTTGTGCCATACCGCCTACCTGCTCCAGGGGATCCCCATCTATCGCAATTCCCGGCTGGCGCCTGGCTATGGGGTCCGGGAGATCCCCCGGGAGGCCTGCCAGGCGGGGGATCTGCTGTATTTTCCCGGGCATATGGCCATGTATCTGGGGGGCGACCGGTTTGTCCACGCCTCCGCCCGAGCGGGCAAGGTGTGCTGCGGCAGCCTGCGGGACAATGCGGAAGGCTATTGGGCGGACCTGGCGGAACGGCTCTTTTGCATCGGCAGCATTTTTCCGTTATAATATAGGAAAAATCCAGATCCATGGAAAAAGGAGGCGCCACCATGCGAGATATTTCTACCATTCCGCGTATTTCCCTGGCCCAGCTGCCCACCCCCCTTTACCGGCTGCCCAATATCAGCGCCCGCACCGGCAAAAACGTATACATCAAGCGGGACGATATGACCGGCGTGGCCCTGGGCGGCAACAAGGTGCGCAAGCTGGAGTTCCTGCTGGCCCACGCCCTGCAGGAGGGCTGCGACTATGTGCTTACCACCGGCGGCGCCCAGAGCAACCATGCCATGCTCACCGCCGCCTGCTGCAACCGGTTGGGGCTACACTGCATCCTGGTGCTGAAAAAACGAGGCGTCTGCGATAAAAAAGGCAACCAGCTGCTGGACGACCTGCTGGGGGCGGATGTGCGGTTTGTGGATACGGACGATTACGCGGACGTGTACGCGGAGATGGACCGGATCTGCCAGGAATTGCGCCAGGCGGGCCATAAGCCCTACAGCGTGCCGGTGGGAGGCTCCGTTGCCCTGGGCTCCCTGGGCTACGCCCTGTGCGTCAAGGAATCGGTGGAGCAGGCCAAAGCCCTGGACGTTCACTTTGACGACATCGTATGCTGCGCCGGTTCCGGCGGCACCATGGCGGGGGTGCTGTTGGGCTCCATGCTCTATACCCCGGATACCCGGGTCACCGGCATCGTCATCGACCCGGACGACTTCGCCACCATCGTTTCCGACCTGGTGAACCAACAGGCCCAGCTCCTGGAAAGCCCCATCCGCATCCAGCGGGAGGACGTGAACCTGTACGATTGCTACGGGGCGGGCTACGCCATCCCTTCCCCGGAAGGAGAGGCCGCCATCCGCACCATGGCCACCCAGGAGGGCCTGATCCTGGATCCCGTGTATACGGGCAAAACCTTCGCCGGGTTCCTCCAGCTGTGCGAACAGGGCTACTTCGACGGCCGGGAAAACATCCTCTTCCTCCACAGCGGCGGCGCGGGCGGCCTGTTTGCCATCGGGGTACAGTAACCCCTTGCCTTTGACAGGGAGCCGCCCCCATGCTATACTGGGCCCAAACCCAAAAAGGAGACCAGTGAGTATGGGCCCCATCATCGGACTTGTGCCGACGGCCACCCTGTTTACAGGGCCGGATCCCTTCAAGGATCAATACGTTTTTGTCAACAACTACCCAAAACGCATCCAGCAAAACGGCGGCGTGCCCATGGGCCTGGTGTCCGTGGACGGCAGCGTGCCGCCCCAGGCCCTGGACGCGTGCCAGGGCTTCCTGCTGTGCGGCGGCGGGAAGCTTTGGCCCTACCATATGCAGGTGATCTCCCATGCCATGGCCCGGCATAAGCCCCTGCTGGGCATTTGCCTGGGGATGCAGGCCATCTGCGCCTGGTTCCAGGTACAGGCGGAGGCCCAGCGCCGGGGGTTTGCCGGCGAGGCCGCAGACCTGTTCCAAACCATGAAGGAAGAACGCTTTATGTTTAACCTGCCCGTGGAGGGCCACTGGCCTGTGCCCATCACCCGGGACAACACGGAGGAGACCAAACACCCCGTCGCCATTTTCCCCGGCACCCTGCTCCATACCCTTCTGGGCCAGGACCAGGTCCGGGGCTCCAGCCTGCACCACTACCGGGTCAACGGCCTGGCATCCGGCCTTACCCAGTGCGCCGCCACCAGCGACGGCACCATCGAAGGCATAGAGGCCGGCCCGGATGTGCTGGGGGTCCAGTTTCATCCGGAGGTGGAGGAGGCATTCTTCCCCCTGTTTCGGCATCTGGTTTGCCGCGCCGGGATGGTTGCCCGGTAAGGCACAGCCGGTATCTTCTAAGGCTAATAAAGGCGAGCCGCCCGTTTTTCGGGCG
>UQOG01000053.1 GCA_900542615.1 uncultured Eubacteriales bacterium
GCCTAAAAGGGCCGCGATCTTCCATTCGCCAGAGGTTTTTCGACAAGCTGAAGGCTGGGCATTGCCCAGCCTTTATGCGAATCGAATTCATTTTTTCATGGGTCCCCAGGCGTCCCCTTAGCTCTGCGCCAGCATGGAACGGATGGCCCGCACCGCCTGGTCCAGGGAATCCATGGATAGCATGGCCCGGTTGCCATAGGGCACGGTCAGCTCGTCGTTATGGATCTGGATAAAACCCTGTACGGGGTTGATGGGGAATATATAATCCTGCTTGGCGTCCGGCCCCTTCAGGGTGAAGAACAAATAGATCCCGCCTGTCTCCACCTGGGGCGCTTGTTCCGCAGTATAGGGTTCCGCCGCCAGGGTCGCCGCATTGACCATATCCTCGCCCATACCCGGCGCATAGACCAGCTCTACCTGATCCCCATATTTCATGGCGCCCTTGATGCCGCCATAAGCGGTGATCTGTAGCATGGTGGCGGGAATGGTATGCTCCACGGTGGTGCCGTTGCTCTGGGCGTGAAACTGGGTATCCTTCGGCCCTTCCTGGGCCTCTACCCGGCCGATAAAGATATCGTCCGCCGCTTCCACCAGCTCCGCCAGGCCGTCATAATAATATATGGAAGAGGGCGCGCTGATCATGGCGTCCAGCTTGGCCATATCCGCCAGCAGGGTCTCCAGGGAAATGGCAATGCCATCCAAGATCACGGATCCCTGGGACAGGGCCAGCGGTTGGCCGGAAACCAGGGTATAGCCCTGCATATCCTCGGTATGGGGCACATCCTCGCCCTTTTGCAGATACAGCAGATAGCTTTCCCCCGCCGTCATGGGCGAGGTGCAGTGGATCACATCCCCCTCCGCCGCCTGGCCGGCCAGCACTTCCTCCACCGTAAGGTCGAAACAGTTTACGCCCTGGGCGTTTACATGGGTTTGCAGGCAGGTGCCGGATACCACCAAGGAAGCATTGCGATAGTCCTGCCGGGCCCGGGCCAAAAGCCGGGCTTCACCCGTGCTGCCCGCCGGCAATGCGCAGCCGGCCGTACCCATTCCCAGGCACAACACAGCCATCAGTACCAGGATGGCAACCATCCGTTTTCCGTACCGGTACGACATGCGCAACTCCTTTCCGATCCCGGGCGCCACGATGTCGGCGGCGCCTGCATCTTATTCCTCGATTCTCCCTGTCTACTATAATAGACGATTCAGCTTACCAAAAGGTTGCGAAAACTTTAAAATTTACGAAAGATTTACAGCCTTTATTCTTAAATATGCCCAGTTTGCCTTTTGTTATATCTCCCTGCGGCCTTCCATGGCCTTATATAGGGTCATTTCGTCAATATATTCCAGATTGCCCCCTATGGGCACCCCATGGGCGATGCGGGTGCACCGCACCCCCTTGCCCTTGAGGAGCTTAGCCAGATAGACCGCCGTGGCCTCGCCTTCCACATCCGGATTGGTGGCCAGGATCACTTCCCGGATCCCGCCCTGCTCCACCCGGGCCAGCAGCTCGCCGATGCGCAGATCCTCCGGGCCGATCCCGTCCATAGGGGAAATCGCCCCCCGCAGCACGTGGTATTTCCCGCGGAATTCCCGCATCTTCTCCATGGCGGCCACGTCCTTGGCCTCCTGCACCACGCAGATCACATCCCCGTCCCGGTTGGGATCCCGGCAGATGGCGCAAGGGTCCTGGCTGGTATATCCGCCGCATATGGGACAAGGATGCACCTGGTCCCGGGCCCGCTCTATGGCCGCCGCCAATTCCCGGGCGCCGCTCTCCGGCATATCCAGAACGAAGTAGGCGAGCCGCTGGGCGCTTTTGGTGCCAATGCCAGGCAGCCGGGCCAACTGCTGGGCCAGGGCCTGAATCGGATCCGTTTGCATACTAGAAGCCCAGGCCCATGCCGCCGGTCAGCTTGCCCATTTCCGCGCTCACGGTCTCCTCCGCAGTGCGCAGCGCCTCATTTACCGCCGCCAGGATCATATCCTGCAGCATCTCCAGGTCCTCCGGATCCACGCAGTCCGGGTCGATCTCCAGGGCCTTGAGCAGCTTGGCGCCGGTGACCGTCGCCTTGACCGCGCCGCCTCCCGCGCTTGCGCTGAACTCCCGCTGGGCCAGCTCCTCCTGGAGCTTCGCCATGTTCTGCTGCATTTGTTGGGCCTGCTTCATCAGCTGCTGCATGTTCATTCCGCCTGCGCCCGGGAATCCTCCCCTTGCCATACTCGCTAATCCTCCAAATATACATATATATTCAAATATAGTATACCACGTATCCCCGGGGTATGCAATTGCAACCCATGGCGATCCATGGGAAAAGCGGGCGGCGCAAGCCCTTCCCCCCCCGCTTCCGCGTTCCCCGCCGCAATCTGCCCCGCAGGGCATCATTCCATAAAAAGGGCACCTTAGGGACAGCGGCGTGGGAAGCCATCGCCCAAAAGGGGCATATTGAGGCAGCTGCATTGTTCATCGAAGGGAGGCACACCTCGGTAGGTATGCCTCCCCTCTCTGCCCTTTTGTCGCCCCCCCTCAGAGGCTTTTTCTTGTCCCTTCGGGACAATTCACCTTGTGTCGTCAAATCCCATGAACGCATCCGGGGCGAAGCCGAACGCCGCCAGTGGCAGATGCGGCGAAGCGAACGCCCAGGGCGCAAGGGCGTTGAAGGTTGCCGCTTTTGCGACGACGCACAACGACCTTCCCGAACTGCGCTGCGGCCTCCGAATCCCCAGGCGGGCGACAGACTGCGAAGGGAGGCACGCCTTGGCCGGTATGCCTCCCCCTTATTTCCCGTATTCGCCGCAAAGCCGCCTTCTTCCGGGGCGCAGCGTCCATTTCGCTCCCGTTTGTTCCGGCGCAAGGCGGCCGCTGGGTTCCCATGTCACCGTTCCGAAAGGGGGGCTCCCTTAAATATGTAGCCTCGCCAACGCGCGGCACATGCCGGTCCCGCGCCCAAGGGGTGGATCAAGCGGTTCCAGCCCTCACGACAGCAGCCGGCCGCCAAAGACGGTATGCCGCAGGCCCAGCGCCCGGTCCAAGAGCAGGATATCCGCCCGCTTCCCTACTGCAAGGGAACCCACCGCCTGGTCGAGCCCGGCGGAGCGGGCCGGATTGATGGTGGCCGCCTGCAGGGCGGATTCCAGAGGGATGCCGAAGGATACCGCCTTGCGGAAGCAATCGCTCAGGGGGGTGATGCTGCCCGCAAGGGAGCCCGTGGCAATGGTAGCGGCGCCGTTGGCCACGGTCACCAGCTGGCCGCCCAGGTCGTATTGCCCCTCCGGCATCCCGCAGGCCCGCATGGCGTCGCTGATCAGGCAGACGCGGTCCGCCCCAAACAGGGCGAACAGGGCCCGGATCACCGCCGGGTGTAAATGCACCCCATCGCAGATGGCCTCCACATAGGCCCCCGTGCCGATGGCCGCGCCGATGACCCCGGGGTCCCGGTGATGGAAGGCGCTCATGCCGTTAAAGGCGTGGGTCACATGGTTGGCGCCCTGGGCAAAGGCCGCCTGGGCCGTGGCGAAATTCGCGCAGGTATGGCCCAAGGATACGTTGACCCGCTGGCTGGCCCGCTGGATAAACGCCAGCCCCCCCGCCAGCTCCGGGGCCACGGCCAGCACCCGGATCTTGCTGCCGCTGGCTGCCAGGAGCCGCTCAAACATGGCGTAGTCCGGCGGGACGATATAGTCCGGATTTTGGGCGCCCCGCTTTTCCGGGCTGAAGAAAGGACCTTCCATATAGATGCCCCGCATGGCGGCGCCCCCCTGGCCGGGCTGCTCCATATAGGCCCGGGCGGCGGAAAACACCGCGGATAGCCGCGCTTCCGGCAGGGCCATGGAGGTGCCCAGGAAGCTGGTGACCCCCCGGCTGAGCAGGAACCGGGCCATGGCGGCAAAGCCCGCCGGGTCCCCGTCGCTGAAATCCGCCCCCATGGCCCCATGGATGTGGATATCCACAAACCCTGGCACCACATAGCAGCCGGCCGCGTCCAAGGTGTCCCCCTCCCCGCCGGCCGACGGCCCCAGGGCGGCGATCCGGTCCCCTTGGGTCCATACTTCCAGCGGATGGAACGCCCCGTCCTCACAAAACACCATGCCGTTTACGATGCGCATCCTCGTCCCTCCTCATTCGGTCTTTTCGTCAATGTAGTAGGCGGCCTTGAATTTGAATTTGTCTCCCCGCACCACCGTCCGGTGGATCACGATCAGCTGTTCCCGCTCATGGCAGAACCGCTCGCACAGCATACACGGGATGTGGGCCGGGATCTGGAGCAGCAGCCGCTCCTTCATATTGGCCAGCATGGGGGACAGCACCTCGTTGGCGTCCGTGATTTCCATATTGTAGCGGGATTCCAGATAGGCGTATAAGGAACCCTCCCGCAGCACGTCCGGCTCCAGGGCGATGAACCGGCTTTGCAGCAGATAGCTGGTTTCGATCATAAGAGGAAACGTCTCCGCAGACCGCAGCCGGGTCAGCTTGTGCCACCGGCAACCCCGCGGGAACATATGCCGAATATTGGTTAGGGAATCCAAATACTTATCGTTTTCGATCAATTCATAATCCAGAATCTGATTTTTAATGAGGATGTGCTGCGCTTTCAGACTGCCGGCAAAGGAATGGAACTTGGTCAGACGCTGCTCGAATACCTTGGGTTTAACAAAGTTGCCGTTTCCATGGGCTTTGATGATGTAGCCATTTCGATGGAGCTCTTCCAACGCCGCCCGGATGGTGGAACGGCTCACATGGTAAACCTGGCATAGCACGCGTTCAGCTGGTAAAACCGAGTTTTCCGAATATTCCCCTTTTTGGATCCTGCCGCGAAGATCCTCGTAAATTTCTTTATAAAGCGGTACTCCGTCCATAACGACACCTCGATAAAAGTATAATATGAAATTTATTCCCCTGTCAAACCAATCAGACAAGTGGCAAATTGGTATGGTATTTGTTTGCATACCGGTGAGGAATTGGGCCTAAAGCGTGGCCTTCCCTTGAAAAGCAGGAGGGAATATGACAGAATTGACACATCGGCGGGAGGAGGAGGTGGTAAATTTTGATTCGTGATCTTATTACAGACGAAACCTATCTAGAAAACGTCAAATGCGGCAGCTGGGAAGAATTGGTAGACATAGGCGGCGGCTTGCTGGTAAAACAAGGCCGGGTGGAGCCGCGGTTTCTCCAGTCCATAAAGGATACCATTGCGGAATATGGAAGCTATATGGTGCTGGTGGACGATATCGCGTTCTTCCATGGCAGGCCGGAAGCCGGCGTAAAGGAAATGGCCATGAGCCTGGTCTTGCTGCGGGATCCCGTATATCTGGGCGAAAAGCGCATTAAAGCGGCGATCACCTTCGCGGCGGTGGATAAAAACAGCCACTTGCAGTTGATGCGGGAGTTGGGCGGATACCTTCAGGACGAAGGGTTCCTGTCCCTGCTGCGGAACAACGGCAGCAAGCTGGAAATCATGAAAAAACTGCAAGAGGGAGCGGATATGGTATGAAATATCAGGAATATCATGAGGTCATCCGGGGCCAGCTGGAAGAGCAGTTTGCCCAGGAGGGGAAAAACATCGAAACAGCCGCCAAATACTGCGCGGAATCGGTGAAAAGCGGCCGGGTGATCCATGTGTTTGGATGCGGCCACTCCCAGATGTTCGCCATGGAGGTATTTTACCGGGCGGGCGGCCTGGTGCCGGTGAATGCGTTGCTCATCCCCCACATGGCCCTGTTCCCCAAGGCCAAGCTCAGCACCTTGCAGGAGCGGATCGAAGGCTTTTGCGGCCAGTATTTGCAGCTGGAGGATACGGACCCCCGGGATACCATGATCGTAGTTTCCATCTCCGGCCGGAACGCCGGCGTGGTGGATATGGCCCTGGAAGCCAAGGCCATCGGCATGAAGGTCATCGCCTTGACCTCCCGGCAGTTCTCCGGCAGCACCACCTCCAGGCATTCCAGCGGCAAGCACCTGGCGGATGTGGCCGACGTGGTGATCGACGTCAAGTGCGTCAGCGGGGACGCCGCCCTCTCCATGGATGGATTGGAGCCCCACTTCTGCGGCACCAGCACGGTATTGGGCATGGCCATTATGGAATCCATCATTGCCCAGACCGTGGAAAACTGCGTGAACGCAGGCTGCATCCCCCCCATTTATGTAAGCTCCAATCTGGATAAGGGCGACGCCATCAACGCCCAGCACATCAAGAACTACAGCAAACTGATCTCTTGCCTATAATAACCGGAACCTTCGGAAAATAATTATTTACCAAGCAAACAAAAAACCAATACCGGCGGGTCGTCGCCGAAATAACGACAACCGTGGCCTGGCTGGGATTCCATTCCCGTCAGGTGCGCGGGAAGGAGGGTTTGATGCATATTGTCTGTGTATGTGGATTGGGCATGGGCTCTAGCCTGATCCTAAAGATGACCGTGGATAAGGCGCTGCGGGAATTGGGCGCCGCCGATCACGAGATCGAACACTGGGACGCAGGAACCGTGGAAAGTAAAAATGCAGACCTGATCGTTACCTCAGCCGATTTCCAGGACCGGTTTGCCGGAAAGTCCAACGTGATATTCGTCAACAATGTAGTCAACACGGCGGAGGTGAAGGAAAAGCTCAAAGCGTATCTTGGAATTTAACAAACCAATTCGTCTCATTCGTTCCAATCCGATCTAAGAAGGGAGTCACACATGGCATTCTTAAACTTTTTTCTTGAATTATTGCAGACGCCAGCCATTATCCTTGCAATCGTCGCGCTGATCGGTTTGATCGCCCAGCGCAAAAAGTTCTCCGACGTGCTTTCCGGCACCGTGAAGACCGCCCTGGGCTATTTGGTCCTTTCCGCGGGCTCCAGCTTGCTGGTCACGGAGATCCTTCCCTTTGTGGGCCTGTTCCAGCAGGTATTCAACCTGAGCGGCTTCGCCACCGGCTCGGAGATCATCGTAGGCGCCATCCAGGATTCCGTTCCGGTCATCGCCTCCACCTCCGCCATCATCATGGGCGCCGGCTTCCTGGTGAACATCCTGTTGGCCCGGGTTACCCCCCTCAAGTACATCTTCCTCACCGGCCACATGATGTGGATCAGCTCCGTTGCGGTAGCCTTCTCCCTGTATGAGTTCGGCTTCAGCACCGGCATGATCATCCTCATCGGCATCATCCTCCAGGGCGCTGTGCTCACCCTTATCCCCGCCATCGCCCAGCCGGTGGTGCGCAAAATCACCGGCAGCGACGATTTCGCCATCGGCCACCTGACCACCCTGGGCACCGTATCCTCCGCCTATGTGGGCAAATGGATCGGCGGCAACAGCAAGAGCGCGGAAGACATGAAGCTCCCCAAGGGCCTCCAGTTCTTCAAGGACACCTCCATGTCCATCTCCATCGTGATGTTCGTGTTCTACATGCTGGTGGTTATCTTCGCCGGCCCCGAGGCTGTGGCCGAATACGCCGGCGGCACCAACTACCTGATCTACGGCCTGCTCAAGGCCCTGGGCTTCACCGCCGGTATCCTGGTATTGCTCCAAGGCGTTCGGATGCTCCTTGGCGAGCTGGTCCCCGCCTTCAAGGGTATTGCGGATAAGCTGGTGCCCAACGCCATTCCCGCGCTGGATGTGCCCGCCCTGTTCGGCTTTGCTCCCAACTCCCTGATGCTGGGCTTCATCTTCGCCACCATCGGCATGATCGTAGCCATGTTCCTCTCTTCCATCTTCTTCGGCGTGGTTCCCCTGGTCTCCATCATCGGCGCCTTCTTCACCGGCGGCGTGGCGGGCATCATGGGCAACGCCCTGGGCGGCCGGGTCGGCGCCATGGTTTCCGGCTTCGTATATGGCCTGGAGCTGATCCTCTTCTCCGGCTTTACCTATAGCCTGTTCAACCACTTCGCCGCCGTGGGCGCCGAAGGTACCGGCCACGACTGCATCGACGCCATGGCCCTGATGACCATCATGAAGAACCCGGTGGTTGGTATCATCATCATCGTGGGCGCCTTCATCCTGGCCTCCGTACTGGTGGTACGGCATCAGAAGAAGGCCGCGGAAAAGAGCCAGGCCGCGTAATCCCCTGCATACCTGAATCCGTGGCGGAGGCGTAGGCATTCTACCCTCCGCCATTTTTCCAGGCGGACCAAATAGAAAGGAACACCCACTCATGTATTTGATCGAACAGGAACTTCGCAACCAGTTCGCGGCGGCCACCCAGACCGTGGACGCCCTCTTTGCCCATAAGGACGCCCTCGCCAACGCCTTATCCGGCATATCCTCCATTTGCGTATTGGGCTGCGGCTCCAGCTACAGCCTGGCCAAATCCGCCGCCACCCTGCTTTCCCAGCAGGCCGGCATCCCCGCTACCCCCATCGCGGCGGGAGACCTGCTGGTGAATTTCAGCGACTACCGGCGTACCCTGGAAAACAGCGCCATCCTTCTGCTCTCCCGCTCCGGCGCCACCAGCGAGGTGGTGCGGGCGGCCGCCCTTTGCAAGCAGCAATTCGGCAGCCGCATCCTCTCCATCTGCACCCAGGCGGGCGCCCCTGTGGAAGCCCATACGGACCTGAATCTAATCCTGCCTTGGGCCTATGACAAGGCGGTTTGCCAGACCCGCACCGTTTCCAACCTGTATATCGCCCTGCTGGGCCTGGCCTACATCGCCGGGGGCAACGACGCCGGACTCCAAGCCCTGAAGGATTTGGAAGCCTATAGCGAGCCCTTCTGCTCCCAGCAGGAGGAAGCCTTAAAAGCCCTGGCTCAGCAGCCTTGGACCCGGGCAGTGGTCCTGGCGGACAGCGGCCCCGCCGGCCTGGCGGAGGAGGGCGCCCTGGCCTTCAAGGAGATCTGCCGCCGGGATTCCAACCACTACCATATGCTGGACGTACGCCATGGCCCCATGGTGCAGATCAACCAGGACGTGCTGGTGATCGCCCTGGTATCCTCCGGGGACCGGGGGCTTCAAGCGGCGCTGTTGGCGGACATCGCTAAAAAAACCGACCGCCTCCTGGTGCTGGATTGCGGCCAGGGCGCCGAGGCCCTGCCCGGCCACAACATCCCGTTGCCCCCCTGCGGCAGCGACGCGGTGAAGGCCGTATTCGCCCTTTACTGCATCCAAGTGCTGTGCCTGCACCATGCCCAACACCGGGGCGTTGATCCGGACAACCCGGACGGCCTAGACGCCTGGATCAAGCTGTAAGCCGCAAAGCGATGCGCCTTGCCGCTGAAATATGCCCATGCTAGAATGAAAAGCAGGAGGATCGCCATGTATCCCGTGTTGCTCTTTGATATGGACGGTACGCTGGTGGATTCCGCCGAGGGGGTCTATCAGTCCATGCGCTACGCCATGGAAGCGGAAGGCGTGCCCCCGATAAAGCGGGAGCAGGCCCGGTATTTCCTGGGGGAAACCCTGGAATCCGTGCTCAAGCGCAAATTCGGCATGGAAGGCCCAGTGGTCCAGCGGATCCGGGAACGCTTCCTGCCCCATTACCAGGAAACCGGCCTTTTTGCCACCACCCCGGTCCCCGGCATGGTGGAGCTGACCCGCTCCCTCCATGCAAAGGGGTACCGCTTGGGGATCGCTTCCTGCAAGCCCTGGATCTATTGTGGGCCCACCTTGCAGCATTGCGGGTTTTCCGATTGCTTTGAAGCCATTGCCGGGAGCTGGCACAACGGCGTGCCCGAAGAAAAGACCGCCGTGATCCGGGAGGCCCTTCGGCTGCTGGACGTGCCTGCCGGGCAGGCCGTTATGATCGGCGACCGGGGGGTGGATATTTCCTGCGCAGCTTCCCTGGGAATCCCTGGCATCGGCTTAAGCTACTGCGGCTATGGGGAGCCCGGGGAGTTGGAACAGGCAGGCGCTGTGGCAGTAGCCCCCACGGCGGAAGCCTTGGGCCGGATCATCGAAGAACAAGCATGGGCCCTTTCGGACAAATAAAGGGGGATAAACAATGGAACTAACTGGTAAACCTGTATCCACAGGGATCGTAATGGGCGAAGTGCTGCGCTATATCCCCTTCGCGCCGGTGCTGACCCAAGCCCCCCTGGCGGAAGGGACCCAGGGGCAAGCATGGGACCAATACCTTGCCACCAGGGAAAAGGCCAAGGGGGAATTGGGCGCCCTGGAACAGCGCATGGCCCAGACCGACCCGGAAAAGGCCAAGATCATGGCCGCCCACCAGGAGATCCTGGCGGACCCTGCCATGGACGATGAGATCCGGGGATTGGTGATGGAACAGTTGTGCAGCCCAGATGCGGCCATCGCCCAGATATACGACACCTATGCCGCCATTTTGGCAAAATCCAAAAACGCCCTTATGCGGGAACGGGCTTCCGACCTACAGGATGTGAAGCGCCGACTCCTCCGCTGCTGGGCCGGCGCCCCGGAGCAGAACCTTTCCTTCCTGGCCAAGCCGGTCATCGTGGTGGCGGACGACCTGTTCCCTTCGGACACGGCTTCCCTGGACCGGGCGCGGGTATTGGGCATCGTCACCCAGGTGGGGGGCAGTACCTCCCATACGGCCATCATCGCCCGCAGTTACGAGATCCCGGCAGTGCTGGGAGTAACGGGCGCCATGGACGCCCTGGCGGACGGCCAATTCATTGTTCTGGACGCGGTGGAAGGCCGGGTGATCCCCAACCCCACGGAGGAGGAAATAACCCGCTATAGCCAGCAGGCCGCCCAGTTACAGGCGGAGCTGCAAATCACAAAAGCCTATCGGGATAAGCTCCCTGTGACCTTGGATGGCCATAGGGTAGAAGTACACCTTAACGTGGCGGCAGCCACGGAGCAGGAGCTGGCGGGAGCGGCCTTTGCGGATGGCTGCGGCCTGTTCCGCACGGAATTCCTATACACCAGCAGCCAGGGGCTGCCGGATGAAACCCAACAGTTCCAGATCTATAAAAAGGTCCTTACAGCCTTTGGGGATAAGCCTGTGACCCTGCGCACCATGGATATCGGGGGGGACAAACAGGTGCCCTGCCTGGACCTGCCTAAGGAGAGCAATCCCTTCCTGGGGGTGCGGGGCCTAAGGCTTTCCCTTTCCAAGCCGGAGCTGTTCCGCACCCAGATCCGGGCTGCCCTGCGGGCTTCCGCCCACGGCAAGCTGCAAATCATGATGCCCATGGTGGGCGCCCTGGACGAGGTATACGCCGCCAAGGCCATCATCCAGGCCGAAGGCGAAAAGCTGGACGCCCAAGGAATCCCTTGGGATCATGCCGTCCCCATCGGCATTATGGTGGAGATCCCTTCCATTGCTTTGATCGCCGACCGGGTGGCGGAAGAGGTGGATTTCGTCAGCGTGGGCACCAACGATCTGATCCAGTATCTGTGCGCGGCTGACCGGATGAACCCAGGGGTCCGCCCCTATTACCAGGATTACCATCCGGCCCTCTTCCGCTTGCTGGACATCCTGAGCCAAACCTTCCGGGAAGCTGGGAAGCCTTTGAGCATCTGCGGGGAGCTGGGTTCAGACCCCTTGGCCGTCCCCGCCCTGGTAGGGCTAGGCATCCAAAAGCTTTCCATGGGGGCCGCCGCCATCGCCGGCGCCAAACGGGTCATCCGCAATCTGGACCTGCCCCAGGCCCAGGCCCTTGCCCAGGACATTCTATCCATGAAAACCGCCGGGGCCGTCCAAGCCCGGCTCACCGCGTTTTCCAATGCGCATCAATAAACGGGAGGCATAAGAAGGAGCATGGTAGAAAAACAGATCACCATTCAAAACGAAACGGGCCTGCACGCAAGGCCCGCCACAGAATTTGTACAGCTGGCCGGAAAATTCCAATCCAAGATCGACCTGCAACGGGTGGGGGAGGACGATTGGTACAACGCCAAATCCATCATCATGCTGATGACCCTGGGCCTGGCCCAGGGCGAGCAAGCCCTGCTGCGGGCCGAAGGAGCGGACGAGCAGGCGGCGGTAGACGCCCTTGCCGACCTGGTGGCCAATATGAAGGACTAGCAGCCACAGCATGTGGCAAAAGGGAAAAGCCGGCGGTATTCTCCGCCGGCTTCAGCTTGTCGAGAAACCCCTGGGGGCTCGGGGGCCGCAATGCAGTTCGCAAAAGTCGCGCTGCGTCGGCCCGTGAGGCCTTCCTGGCGCTCCCTTGCTCACTGGGCTTCCGCCTCGCTCCTCCCGCCACT
>UQOG01000054.1 GCA_900542615.1 uncultured Eubacteriales bacterium
CCCAGCCCGTTTATCCCGCCTTATCCCAGCCTGTCCTTTTTCCCCAGCCCCAGGTCCCGCCAGAGCCATACGCCGGCCCCAAGGGCCAGGGCCAGCACCAGCAGGTTATAGGCCCAGGGGGCGTTGGGCAGCAGGAAGGAGCCCATCAAGTTCACCGCCATGTGAAAGGCCACCGAAGCCCACAGGGAGTCGCAGGCGTCCCGCACCAGGCACATCACCGCTCCCAGCAGGGCCGCGTAGGCGATCCACACCGGGTGGCCGTGAAGCAGGCCGAAGAGCAGGGAGCCAATGGCGATGGCCCAGGGCCGGGCCATGGCCGTGCGCAGGGTATCATAGATCAGGCCCCGGAAAAGCATCTCCTCCAGCAGGGGGGCCAGGATGGCAATGGACAGCACCCGAAGCCACAGGGGGCCAACCAATAGGGCCTCCGACTGGGCGGCATAGTCCGAAAGCAGCCGCTCCGGCAAAAAGCCCAGCAGCAGGGATATGGCCGTACCCAGGGCCATGCCCAGGGCCACGCACCGGACCGCCAAGGTATGGGACAGCGAGGTCAGGCCCAGGAACTGGGCAAAGGGCTTTTTCCCCAGGGCGCTGACGCCCAATAAAATGCCGATGGCCAACACGTTGGTGATCAGGGAAATATAGGTCTGGGCTTGCAACAGCCTTTGGGTAACGGTCTGCTGCAAGGTCTCCAGCGTAGCCGTCCCCTCCCCTGCCACCAGGATGCCGATCACTGCCCCGGCGGCGGTGGTCACCAGGATCTGCAAAACCAGGTATCCTACCGTATATAGGCTGACTAAGCCCAGGCTTTTCCAGCAAGCTTTACTTTTCATGCGCACCTCTTTTCCCCTTGCCTGATTGGCTTTCAGCCGAAAAGGCCAAGGGATCTTGTATTTTTTCCATGTGTTTGCGGGTTTCACCTGTATTTTACCACAGTCTATGGTATAATGACTATTGCCATTTGCCAAAGGGAGGAATGCCCTATGAAAAACCGGATCTGCGTGCTGGGCGGTATGAATATGGATATTACCGGCGCGCCCCACGCATCCCTATGCCCCGGGGATTCCAACCCGGGTACCGTCCGTATGACCCCGGGAGGCGTGGGCCGCAATATCGCGGAAAATTTAGCCCGCATGGGCTTTCAGGTGGAGCTGGTGGCCCCCCTGGGCAACGATGGCTTCGCCTCCCTTTTGCGCCAGGCCTGTATGCAGGACGGCATCGGCCTCAGCCTCGCCCCCTCCCTGCCCATGGCCTCCAGCGTGTACCTTTGCCTCATGGACGGCCGGGGGGATATGTATGCGGCGGTGAACGATATGGCCCTTTGCGAATCCCTGTCCGTGGGCCAGCTGCCCTTGGACGCCCTCCCCGCCTTCCACGGGATGGTGTTGGACGCCAACCTACCCGGGCCCGTATTGGAGGCCGCCGCCCGGCAGGCTGCGGGCCCCCTCATCGCGGACCCCGTCTCTGCCCAGAAGGCGGAACGGCTCCTTCCCCTGCTGCCCCAATTGGCCGCCATCAAGCCCAACCGGATGGAGGCCGCCCGGCTCACCGGGGAAAGCGACCCGGCAAAGGCCGCCGCAGCCCTGTGCCAAATGGGGGTCCAGCGGGCGTTCGTATCCGCAGGTGCCTCGGGGTTGTACTATTGCGGCCAGGGCCAGGCCGGGATGCTGCCCTCCCGGGCGCTGACCCTTTGCAACGCCACCGGCGCCGGGGACAGCGCCACCGCCGCCATTGCGGCGGGCTGCGTCCTGGGTTGGGATATGGAAACCATCGCCCGCTTCGCCTGCCGGGTGGCCGCCCTGACCCTGCAAAGCCCCAGGGCCGTAAGCCCCCAGCTTACCCCCAGCCTGCTGCAGGCGTGAAACCCATCGTCATCAATTTACCCATGAATGGAGGATATTCCCTATGAACCCGTATCTGAAGTTATCCAATGAAGTGGCCGCCGCCCTGGCGGAAAACAAGCCCGTGGTGGCCCTGGAGAGCACCATCATCTCCCACGGGATGCCCTATCCCCAAAATGTGGAAACCGCCAAGACCTGCGAGGCCATCATCCGGGAAAACGGCGCCGTGCCCGCCACCTGCGCCATCCTGGGGGGCAGGCTGTGCGTAGGGCTGGAGCCGGAGCAGCTGGAGTACCTGGGCAAGGCCGGCCAGGCCGTTACCAAGGCCAGCCGCCGGGACATCGCCCGGCTGGTGGCTTCCAGGCAGGACGGCGCCACCACCGTGGCCGCCACCATGATCCTGGCCCATATGGCGGGGGTGCGGGTGTTTGCCACCGGGGGCATCGGCGGCGTACACCGGGGCGCGGAAACCACCATGGACATCTCCGCCGACCTGGAGGAGCTGGGCCGTACCCCTGTGGCCGTGGTTTGCGCCGGGGCCAAAAGCATCCTGGACCTGGGCCTGACCCTGGAATATCTGGAGACCAAGGGCGTGCCCGTATACGGCTACCAGACCCTGGAGCTGCCCGCCTTCTATACCCGCACCAGCGGCTTCCAGGTGGATTGCCGCATGGATACCCCCGAGGAGGTGGCCGCTGCCCTGCGGGCCAGCTTTGCCCTGGGCATGGGCAATGGTTCCCTGATCGTGAACCCCATCCCGGAAAAGGACAGCATGGACCCCACCTATATCAACCAGGTGATCCAGGACGCCGTGGAGGAGGCAAACCGCCAAGGCATCCATGGCAAGGCCATCACCCCCTTCCTGCTGGGCAGGATCAAGGACATCACCGGCGGCAAGAGCCTGGAGAGCAACATCGCCCTGGTGTACAACAACGCCCGGCTGGCTGCCCAGATCGCCGCCGCCCTGTAAAAAGCAAGGTTTCGTTAACAAAAAAAGGGCCGCTTGGCCGTCCGTATGGGACGGGCCAGGGCGGCCCCTTTTGCATGGGCGCGGCGGCTTATATGGCAGCGTCCAGGGTGGCGATCTGGGTGCGCAGGGTGCGCACCAGCAATACGGCGCTGACCGCCATGGAAATGGCCTCCGCAATGGGGTAGGCCCACCAGGTGGCCTTGAGACCATAGACCTGGGAGAGGAAATACGCCACCGGCAGGATCACCGCCAGCTGCCGGCAGGCGGATACGAACAAACTCAGCTTGCCGTTGCCGATGGCCTGGAACAGGGTGGAGAACATGATGCTCACCGCCGCCACCGGGAAGCACCAGCTGATGATCCGCAAGGCGGGCACGCCGATCTCCAGCATAAAGGCGGAGGCGTCAAAGAGCAGCAGGAACTGCTCCGCAAATATTTGGAACAGTACGGTACCCACGCTCATAATGGCCACTGCGTACAGGCAGCCGCAGCGCAGGGCTTCCTCCACCCGTTTGCGGTTGCGGGCGCCGTAGTTGTAGCTCATGATGGGCATGGTGCCGCTGTTGAGGCCGAATACCGGCATGAATACAAAGGATTGCAGCTTGAAATATACCCCCAATACGCTGACGGCGGTGGGCGTAAAGGCGATGAGGATCTTGTTCATGCCGAAGTTGGTCACCGAGCCGATGGCCTGCATGACGATGCTGGGCAGGCCCACCCGGTAGATCTCGCTGATAAACTGGCGCTGGGGCCGGAAGCCCCGGAGCTTCACCTGGATAAGGCCGTTGTCCTTATGCAGGTAATACATGCCCACCAGCATACCCAGCAACTGGCCCAGCACCGTGGCGATGGCGGCGCCTGCCACCCCCAGCCTTGGGAAGCCCAGCAGGCCGAAAATGAGGATGGGATCGAAGACGATGTTGAAAATGGCGCCGGTAAGCTGGGAAAGCATGGCGTGGAAGGTATCCCCGGTCGCCTGCAGGACCTTTTCGAACATGCACTGGAAAATCAAAAAGATACAGGGCACCCCTACATAATAGAGGTAGGTGCAGGCATAGTCATAGATCTCCGCATCCGGGTTAAACACGGCGATCAGCTGGGGCGTAAACAGGGCGAACAGCAGCCCAAAGGCCGCGCCGCTGAGCAGGGACAGGAATTCTCCATGGGCAGCAGCCCGGTTGGCGTCCTCCTGGCGTTTTTCCCCCAGGCGACGGGCCACCAGGGAATTGACGCCCACGCCGGTGCCTACGGCCACCGCCACGATCAGCATTTGATAGGGGAATACCAGGGATACGGCGGTGAGGGCGTTTTCACTGATGCGGGATACGAAAATGCTATCCACGATATTATACATAGCCTGCATCAGCATGGACACCATCATGGGAAAGGACATCTTCAATACCAGGGAACGGATGGGTTCTACGCCCATTTTATTCTCTACGGGTTGTTGTTTTTCCATGTGCGCATGTTTCCTTTTCGCATTCTATAATGATGGCGGCGGGAAAGGGTATGCCGGCATACCGCCAAGCCAAAATAAAGGACCCTTCCAATGGACGGGCCCTTTAACATCCAATAAAAAGTAATGACGTGCAAAGATTATTCGGGCTGGGGAGCGCCCACCGGGCAGGTGCTGGCACAAGCGCCACACTCGATGCACGCGCTGGCGTCGATCTCATACCGATCCGCGCCCTGGGAAATGGCGCTGACGGGGCAAGCGGCTTCGCAAGCGCCGCAGCTGATGCACTCGTCGCTGATAATGTATGCCATGAACGTATACCTCCTTGTATTTTCATCTTACATTGTAACACGGAATATGGGATTGTCAAGGCTGCATTTTGTCCGCTGCCGGGGCGCTTTCCCCTCCGCTGCCGGCCGGGTTCGCCTTATGGGGCCGGTCCTCCTTGTGGGACCGGGGGCCCCGCCGCCGCCGCCGGGATTTCGGCCGTTCCCCCGCTGAAGCCGGGGCCTTTTCCTTGGCCTCCGGTTCGGCCTCCGGCGCGGCTTCCCCCTCCTGGCTCCGCTTGGGCCGTTCGGGCTTGGGCCGGGGGGCTTCCTTTTGCTCCCGGGGCGGCTTTTGGGCTGCCCCCGCCATGCCCAGCTCCCGGAAGGGATATTCCCGCATATCGATGCTGCCGTCCGGCAGCACGAACTTCACCTTGGTCTTTTCCGTCAGGATGTTGTTTTCCACCACCGTGCCGGCTATGCCCTCCGGTGTAAATACCTCCTTGCCCACCTTGGGCATTTGCTTGCGCATGGTCTCATAGCAATCCTGCTCGTATTTGAGGCAGCACATGAGCCTGCCGCAGATGCCGGAGATCTTGGTGGGGGACAGGGACAGGCTCTGCTCCTTGGCCATCTTGATGGATACCGGCTGGAAATCCGACAAAAAGGCTTTGCAGCATACCGGCCGGCCGCAGCTGCCCAAGCCGCCCAGCATCTTGGCCTCATCCCGCACGCCGATCTGCCGCAGCTCGATCCGGGTCTTGAACACCCCGGCCAGGTCCTTGACCAGCTCCCGGAAGTCCACCCGGCCGTCCGCGGTAAAGTAAAACACCACCTTGGAGCCGTTGAAGCTGTATTCCACATCCACCAGCTTCATTTCCAGCCCCCGCTCCTGTATCTTTTGCAGGCACAGCTGGTACGCCCCTTTTTCCTTGGCCGCGTTCTGGTCCCGCATTTCCCGGTCCCGGGGGGTGGCCACCCGCTGCACGGTTTTAAGGGGCGCCAGGATCTTATCCTCCTCCACCTGGTGGGGGCCTTGGGCCACATCCCCAAATTCCACCCCCCGGGCGGTCTCCACGATGACCCCATCCCCTGCTTGCACTTCCAAATCGCCAGGGTCAAAGTAATAGACCTTGCTGCCGCCTCTGAATTTTACGCCGATTACGGTTTTCATTCTGTATTACGCAATCTCCTCTGCTATTTGTGTAAAAAGGCTGGTAAAGGTCGCCTGGTTGGAGGCGTTGGACGCCAGCCGTTCCAGGCCCTCCGCCAGCAGCTGGATCAGGGCCGTGATCTGCCGGTTATCCAGCTTGCCGGCAAACCTAGAAATGTCCCTTTCCTGTTCCGGGTTCTCCGATGGGGGCAGGCCCTGCTTATATCCCAGTATATCCCGCAGCAGGGACAGCATAAACATGGCGGCCTCCTCCCCTTCCTTGGCGATCTCCCCCAAACGGTCCAGGGGCAAGCCGCCTGAAAGCAAGGCAATTAGGAGGCGCTGGGCTTCCTGCCGCAGCTCCCGGTATTCCGGCTGTTCATACAGCCGCTTGGCCCGGCTCCAGGTGCCGCCCCAGGCCGCGTATCGCGCCGCGTCCTGGCTGGACGCGCCGGCCGCCTCCAGCCGCGCCCGGATCTCCGCCTGGGTAGGCCCCGGATACAGGAACCGGACGCACCGGGAGCGGATGGTGGGCAACAGGCCGTTCTCATTGCCGCTGAGCAAAAACAGCACGTCCGCCGGCGGCTCCTCCAGGGTCTTGAGCAGGGCGTTTTGCACGGTTTCGCTCATGGTATGGGCGTTGCGGATATACACGCAGCGCTTCCCCTCCATAAAGGGATGCTTTTGCAGGGCAGCCGTAAGCTCCCGGATCCGATCCACCGGAATGGGGTCCGCCCCCAACTCCGTGTAATCCGGCCAGGCTGCCAGCTTGTCCGCAACGGCTTGGCCCACGCACCATAGGGCCGCCGCCTGCCGGCACAGGGCCTCCCCATAGGCGCTGTCCGGGCAAGCCACAAAGCAGGCGTGGGGGAACCTTCCGCTCCCCAGGGCGGCCAAAAGCCGCTGGGCCGCCTGCTGGCCCGGGGTGCGCACTTGGTTGGGCATGGATCAGAACCGGTAGTTGGCTTCCACGTCCACTACGAATACTGTGGCCCCGCCCAAGGTCACCTGGACCGGGGTGGGGGAATTATCCACATACCCGGGCAGGGAGGTGGGAATGACCATATACTCCTTGCGCACGCTGGACTTCCCCCGGATGATATCCAGGGTCTCCTCCAGTTTTTCCTTTTCCACGCCGATCATCAGGGTGCTGTTGCCGCCATGGAGAAAGCCGCCGGTGGAGGATATACGGGTGACGCTGATATGGTGCTTGACAAGTTCCCGGATCAAACGTTTGGAATCGTCGTTCTGGACGATGGCGAATATGAGTTTCATAAATCCTCCTGTTCTGTGAGCAACCGCTGGAGCTGCTCCACGCTCTCCACAATGCAGGATGCCCCGTGGGCTTCCAGTTCTTCCCGGCTTCCATAGCCATATAGCACGCCAATGCCCGGTATTCCCACCTGGCAAGCGGCGTCCATATCGTAGAGCCGATCTCCCACCATCACCGCCTCCGACGGGCTGGCGCCCAAGGCCGCCAATGCCTCCCGAATCAGCTGGGCCTTATCGCAGCCCTGATCGGTCTTGGTGGCGCTCAGGTAGTCCACCAGCTGGTCCAGCCCCGCCTGCTTTAGGTGCAGGGTGGATACGCTATGATGCTTGGCGGTGGCGATGGCCACCTTGCAGCCCTTTTCCCGCAGGGCCCGCAGCATGTCCGGTACGCCCGGATAGGGCCGCAGCAGGGATAGGACCGCCGGATCGTCCACATGGGAACGATAGACCCGTATGGCCGTATCCACATATTCCGCCGGCAAGCCCATGTAGGCGGAGAACCCTTCCCGAAGGGGCGGGCCCACCATGGGCCGCAGCCGCTGGTCGCTCCAGGCGGCCAGCCCATCGAAGCCCAGCTCCCGCAGGGTGCGGCGCAGGGCTGCGATGATGCAAGGCCCGCTTTCCAAAAGCGTGCCGTCGAAATCGAATAGAATGGCAGAATATTTCATGTTCTATTTCTATTATTATTATATTCCTTAATCTTCCTTTATGCAACTGATACGGCCTTCCTCCACCCCAAAGAGGGCGAAGCCCTTGGCCTGCTGCTGCAGCAGATACGCCGCCGCATCCCCCTGGATCTCCTCCCCGGGCACCAGGCAGGCCAGCCCCGGCGGATAGACCCCCGCGGCCACCGCCGCCACCCGGCCCACAGCCCCTGCCAGAGGGATCCGCTCCGTGGGGCCCAGCATGGCCGCTCCCAGGGAGCATACCGGCCGCCCCATGGCGATGTACGGGGGCGCCTTATGGATCTGGCTCCTTCCATAGGGCAGGTGGGTCAGGCCGTCGATCAGCCGGTCATACCATTCGTCCGGGTCCTGGGGCGTGGTGATCAGCACCACACGATAGGCGTCGCACATTTCGCATACGATTCCGCTGTTGACCAGGGATTCATACGCCGCCGGCCCGTCGATGCCCCGCTCCGTCACGTCGATCACCACCCGGGTCGGGTCCATATCCACCGCCCCATAGCCTAGGCTCCCCCGATCCAGCACCCGCAGGCCGTTGATCCGGCTGATCCTGTCCCGCAGGGCCTCCACCCGGTCCATATGGCGCTGATAGCCCATTTTCGTGGCCACGTACAAGGCCCGGTCCAGGCTGGACATCAACAGGTAGCTGGGGCTGGTGGTCTGCACCATATTGCGCATCCGCCGCACCCGCTCCGGATCCATGGGGCAATGCTTGCCCACGTGCAGCACCGCGCTCTGGGTAAAGGCGGCCATGGTCTTATGGACGCTGACGCACCACAGGTCCACCTTTTTGGCCGGGAACTCCGGCAGCTCCGGGGAAAAGGGGAAATGGGCGCCGTGGGCGGCATCCACCAGCAGCAGCGCGCCATAGGCGTGGGCCACGTCCGCGATGCCCTCCACATCCGCGCAAAAGCCGTAATAATTGGGGCTGGTAAGCAGCACCGCGTCCGCCGGCTGGGCTTGCAGCGCCTCCTCCACCTGCCGGGGGGTCAGCATACCCGCCAACCCCTCCCCCGGATTCACCTCCGGCAGCAGGAAGCGGGCCTGGTGATCCGCCAAAGCCAGGGCGGAAAGGGCGCTCTTATGGCTGTCCCGGCCCAGCAGCACCCGGCGTCCCCGGCCCAAAGCCAGGGACATGGTAAGCAGCCCGGCGGTGGAGCCCCCCACCAGCAACATGCTGGCACGGGCCCCATACGCATCCCGATACGCCCCCTCCGTTACGGAGATCACCCCCGCCGGATTGGCAAGGTTATCCGTGCCGTCCAATTCCGTTACGTCCCAGCCTGCCAGCCGGTTCCCATAGGGCACGTCCTGCCCCTTATGCCCCGGCATGTGGAACCGGGCCGGATCCCGGCGGGTGTATTCGCCCAATGCTTCCGGCAGGGTCCTGCCGTATCTACGCTCTCGGTTCATGCTTCCTCCACAGCTGCGATGATCGCATCCAGCAGCCGCACCATTTCTTCCGAAGGATGGAATACCAGCTGATACAGGTTCCCCTCCTGGACAAAAAACAGCCGGTGGGCCGTAGCCTGGGAATCGACGGTGAGCACCGCCTTATGGCATTTCCCCTTGGCCCGGTCCGTCTCCCGGGATAGGATCCCAATGCCCCCTGCCCCCGGCTTCACCAGCGCACGCATTTCCCCAGGCAGGATCACCTCGGCGCTTTTGACCTTGTCGCCCAGCATCCGCTCCGCCACCAGGGTGCCGGTGGGATAGGGGTTGCGCAGGGGCTCCCCATAGGCGTCCAATGCGTCCGCAGGGGGCTCCTGATAATAGAGGGTGTAGCGATAGGAGGATAGCCGCTTTTTGTACAGCAAAAACGCCGCCCCGATCAGCAGCACGAAGGCTCCCAGCTGTACGATCCCTCCCCAGGTATAGGCTGCCGCGGCATTCATGATCAGCCGCAGCAGGATGGCCAGCAATATCAAGCCAACGACCAGCAGCAGGTCCCTTCCCTTTGTGGTCGGTTTTTCATTTCGCTCTTGCAGCATGGGCAGCCAGTCACCTTCGCTTTCTTCTTTTATACAGATACGCTTATAGTATCATCTTTGGCCCGCCCGGTCAAATCAAATAAAGCTATGCTTTCCATATTATAATTCCCCCTTCCCGTTCCTCCTGCTTCCGAGGCGATTCGAAAATTTCCGGCTATTTTCTCTTATGGAGTCTTAAGAAAACCTTAAGCATTCATTCATCGGGAATTAACCTATTGTTGATGGTTTATTCGTTTCCTTTTGCTATACTTCCCTTATGCTAAATTAAAGGGACGTTTGTCCCCAAGGCGCCCTTCCGGCGCGAAAAGGAGCTCCCGCTCCAAAACCAAGGAGGTATTCGATGGAAGCCATCGTCTGGATCAATTACCTGTTATCCGCTTTGTTTATCGCATGTTACGGTTATCAATTCCTATATATGTTTTACGCGCTGCTTTTCCCGAAAAAGACCGCCCCCATCCCCTTTGCCGCCTTTCCCGCCCCCTCTGGGAAGCGGTATGCCCTGCTGGTCTGCGCCCGCAACGAGGAGGCGGTGATCGGCGAGCTGCTTAAAAGCATCCGGGCCCAATCCTATCCCCAGGCCCTGCTGGAGGCCTTTGTGGCGGCGGACAACTGCACCGACCTTACCGCCCTTATCGCCCGGCAGCAGGGGGCCACCGTATACGAACGCTTCGATACCGCCAAAGTCGGCAAGGGCTATGCCCTGCAATTTCTCCTTTCCCATATCTGGCAGGACCGGGGCCAGGACGCTTTTGACGGATATTTCATCCTGGACGCGGATAACCTGCTTTCCCCGGATTTTGTCGCCCGGATGGACGAAACCTTTTCGCGGGGCCACCGAATCGTAACCGGCTACCGGGCCTCGAAAAACTATGGGGAAAACTGGATCAGCGCCGGCTATGCCCTGTGGTTCCTGCGGGAATCCCGCTTTCTCAACGGGGCGCGGATGGGCCTTGGGACCAGCTGCACGGTAAACGGCACCGGCTTTTTGATCCACAAGGACGTGCTGCTGCATAACGGCGGCTGGAAACACTTTTTATTGACCGAGGACGCGGAATTCAGCGCGGACTGTGTGCTCCATGGGGAGCGGATTGCCTATTGCCCCCAGGGTATCTTTTTCGACGAGCAGCCCGTATGCTTTGCCCAGTCCTGGCGGCAGCGTCTGCGCTGGTGCAAGGGCTATTTTCAGGTGCTTCGCCGCTATGGCGGCCGTCTGTTCCGGGGTTCTTTTGCGCCCCGGGGCTTTGCCTGCTTTGACCTGACCATGTCCATCCTTCCCGCCCTGGCCATCACCCTGGCCGGCTGCGCCCTGAACCTGCTCGCTGCGCTGCTCATCCTACTCTCCGGGAAGGGCGGTATGCCGCTGCTGCTGCACTCCGCCCTGGACGGTATGCTCAACATGTATCTGACCCTGCTTGTTATGGGCGCAGTCATTACCTTCGCGGAATGGCACCGGCTGGACGCCAGCCCAGCCCGTAAGCTCCTTTATGCTCTGGCTTTCCCCATTTTTACCTTCACCTACCTGCCCATCTCCGTAGCCGCCCTCTTCCAGCGGGTGGAGTGGAAGCCGGTATACCACGGGGAACAGGCCCGGCCCGCCAAGGAAAGTCTGCGGTTGCAATTTGCCAGGATACGCAGTAAAATAGAATTGCCGCGCTAGGCGGGGAGTTAGCGGTGCCCTGTCGCCTGCAATCCGCTACAGCAGGGCTGAATTCCCACGCCGAGGCCTGCGCCTGTGGGGCCGGCCTGTGTAAGGAGCGTTGAGGCCCGAGTCTCGTGCAACCCATCCCTGTGAACCATGTCAGGGCCGGAAGGCAGCAGCATTAAGCAGCCGTTTGGGTGTGCCGCGAGGTCGCCCGGGCGGAGCCGCCTGCACGGGTATCGCCTGTAGGGGCAGCGTCAAGGCTGGGTGCGCGGCCTTCGCAAACCCACGCATCGGTTTTTGCCGGTGCGTTTTTTTACCGTTCGGGCAGCCTATGCCGCCCCATCATCCTGTTCGGAGGCGTTTTTCTATGAAGCCTGTAACCATCCTGTTTTTTGCCATGGGGCTTATCCTGCTGGCTTTAGGCGCTATGGACGTCTATAACCTGCTAACGGTATGGCAGGGCGCCATGGGCTACTACGCTGGTTCAAACGTCCAGGTCTTGGTCCAGGCCCTCGGTCGCGCCCAGGTGGCAGGCGCACTCATTAAGCTGGTGGTGGGCATTCTTTCCCTGGCCGTTGCCATCCGCCGGCACAAGCAGGCCCGCGGGGCATAACCGCCGGCGGCGCCCCTGGGTAACGCCGGGGGCTGTGGGAGCCGTTGCGGCCCCGCGGGGGGCGGCGGGGGCGAAGCGCGCACAAAGGCGGGGGCCTCCGGCCCCCGCCTCAGGCTGTCGAAAAAGTGGCTTGCGCCACTTTTTC
>UQOG01000055.1 GCA_900542615.1 uncultured Eubacteriales bacterium
CGGGGCGTGGGGCAGCCCCCCGCGCAACACCCCCCGTTACAAGCTACGATACAGATCCATGTACTGGCGGGCGCTCTTTTCCCAGGTAAAGTGGGCCCGCATACCCCGGGTCATGAGGCTGCGCCAAGAGGCGGGGTAGTCGTAGAAGCTCTCCAAGGCCCGGTTGAGGGCGCCCAGCATATCCCACACATCGTAATTGGCGAAGGTAAAGCCCAGGCCCTCGTCGGTGAACTTATTGTAGGGTATGATACTATCCTTCAAGCCGCCGGTTTCCCGGACGATGGGCACGGAGCCATAGCGCAGGGCAATGAGTTGGGCCAGGCCGCAGGGCTCGAACTGGGAGGGCATCAGGAACATATCGCTGCCCGCATAGACCCGGTTGGCCATGGGGGGATTATGCTCCATCCAGCAGCCCACCCGGCCGGGCCAGCGCCAGCAGGCCCAGGAGAACAGCTGCTCATAATGCCGGTCGCCGGTACCCAGGATCAGGAACTGCATCCGGCGGTTCATGAATTCCTCCATGGCCTGCTCGATCAGGTCCAGGCCCTTTTGATCGGTGAGCCGGGTCACCATGCCCACTACCGCCACCTCGGGGTCCGGGTCCAGATGGAAGTATTCCTGCAGCTCCCGCTTGCACTTGGCCTTGCCCGAGAGGTCGTCCGGGCTGAAGTGGGCGGCGATGTGCGGGTCGGTGGTGGGATCGTACAGGTGTTCGTCCAGGCCGTTCATAATGCCGCTGACCCGGCCCCGGGCCCGGAGCACCCCGTCCAGGGTTTCCCCATAGGCGCTGGTCTGGATCTCCCAGGCATAGGAGGGGCTCACGGTGGTCACCGCATCCGCCAGCACCAGGGCCGCCTTCATGAAGTTGGCCTTGCCGTAGTATTCCAGGCAATCCTGGCGGAAGTGGCCGCCGCCCAGGCTCAGGAGCTCGGAGACAAAGGGCCAATCGAACACCCCCTGGTAGCGCAGGTTATGGATGGTAAACAGGGTGCGGATGGGGGAATAATCCGGCAGGCAATCATATTGCAGCTTCAAAAGGGCAATGGACATGGCCGCCTGCCAATCGTGGGCATGGAGCACGTTGGGGAAGAAGCCGATGTGGGGCATACAGTCCAGCACCGCCTTGGAGAAGAAGGCAAAGCGCTCCGCCTCGTCGTTGCAGAAGTGGCCGTAGATGTAGCTGCGGTTGAAGTAGTACTCATTATCCACAAAATAATAGGGGATCCCGTCCAGCTCCAGGGCCTCGATGCCGCAATACTGGCTGCGCCAGCCCAGGGGCACCGGGAAGTCGCAGATATGGGTCATGCGATGCTTGAATTCATCGGGAATGGCGGAAAACTTGGGCAGGATGACCCGCACGTCCGCGCCCAGGGCTTTGAGCTGCTTGGGCAGGGCGCCGATCACATCCGCCAGGCCGCCGGTTTTGACAAAGGGTACGCACTCGCTGGCGGCGATCAATACCCGCAGGGGCGGGGGGGCAGGCTGTTCAAACGCAGGATTCTGTTCCATAACCTTGGTTTCCTCCATGATTTCTTCCGGCTTTTTGTTTTTTTTCGGCGCCGCAATGGGTTTGGCCTTGGGCGCCTGTTTCTCGGCGGCAATAGGCTTGGGCGCCTTGGGAGCCGCCGGTTTTTTCGGCGCGGCGGCCTTGGCGGGCGAGGCTTGGCGGGCAGGGATCCGGGCAGGGGCGGTGGATTGAATGGGCTGGGTCGGCAGGATATCTGACATGGCGTTCCTTTCCGGCGCCAACCGCGGGCAAACGCCGGAGGCGGCCGCGCCTTACCAAAGCTGGAGGTCCGTTCCGCCGGCCATGCGGGGCCCGGCCTCAATTATCCAATATATACCAGGAGCGGCAACCGCGCAAGCCTTTGGCCGAAAAACGCGGAATGCCGCTCCCATCAGACAAGCCATCGGGTCTGTCCGGCTTCCGCGCAAGGCCGCAAAGGCCCGGGGCTTGCGCCCCGGGCCTCCTCCATGGCCGGCCCGAAGCGAATCGGCCCGGGACCGGGCTTAGATGCTGCTGCCCTTGCGGATGATCACCGGGAAGCTGTCGTAGCCCGCCAGGCGGCGGCCGCTGTGGACGGTACAGCCCTTATCCAGGATCACATGGTCCAGCTCGCAGCCATCGTGGATGTCGCAGCCTTGAAGCACCAGGCAATTGGTCAGCTTGGCGCCCTTGCCCACCTTGACGCCCCGGAACAGCACGCAGCCTTCCACCTCGCCCTCGATCACGCAGCCGTCCGCCACCAGGCTGTTGGACACCTTTGCGTCGGTCAGGTACCGGGCGGGCACCTCGTCCTTGACCTTGGTGTAGATGGGGTGCTCCGGATTGAACAGGTCGTTGCGCACCTCCCGCTGGAGGCAGTTCATGTTGTGGGTGAAATAGGAGGGGATGGAGCTCAGGCAGCCCACATAGCCGTCGTAGCGCCAGCCGAAAATCTTGAGGGTATTCACCTTGCGCAGCAGCACGTCCCGGATGAAATCCGTATACCCGTGGCTCACGCCCTCCTCGATGAGATACTCCAGCAGGGATTTTTCCATCATGAACACGTCGCAGGCGGAGTGGCAGCTGGTGGGCCTATAAGGGTTCACCTGCAGGTCCGTCACCCGGCCGTCCGGATTCAGGTCCATGCGCAGCTCATCGAACTGGTCGTCGCTGTGGCCGGCGGGCACGTCGTTATACATAATGGTAATATCCGCGCCGGTGCTGATGTGCTGCTCGATCATGGCGTGGAAGGTGGTGTTGAACACCGTATGGCTCCCCGTCAGGATCACATACCGCTGGGCGCTGCGGCGGATATACCCCAGCACCGAGCGCAGGGCGTCCAGGGTGCCCTTGTAGATGCCCGTGTTATCATGGGTCACGAAAGGGGGCAGGATAAAGAGCCCGTCATGCTTGCGGTGGAGCTCCCATTCCTTGCCGGAGCCCAGGTGGTCCATCAGGGAGTGATAATTCTTCTGGGCGATGATGCCCACGTTGGACAGGCCCGTATTCACCAGGCTGGAGAGGACGAAGTCGATGCAGCGATAGCGGCCGGCAAAGGGTACCGCGGCCACGGACCGGGAAAAGGTCAGGTCCCTTAGCTGCATACTGGATTCGCCCGTATAGATCAAACCGAAAACCTTACCCTGCATCCTATGCCTCCTTGCTCCGGCCATAGATGCCGGTATTGACGATCATGCCCACGGGGACCCGGCTATGGTCGGCGATCTCCGTGCCGCTGGCGATCAGGGTGATATCCCCGGTCAGGGCGGTGTCGTAATCCCCGTCGGAGGGCAGGCGGTCCGCCCCCACCTGGGCGCCTTCGCCCACGATGGAGTTTTCCCCCACAATGGCCTTGCGGAGCACCGCGCCCTTTTTCACATGGGCGCCGGGCATCAGCACGCAATCGTCCACGGTGGCGTCCTCCTCCACGGTGCAGCCTGCGAACAGGATGCTATGGTGGACGCTGCCCATCACCTCGCAGCCCTCGGTCACCAGGGAATCGATGATGCTGGCGTCCTTGCCCACGCAATGGGGGGGCATGATGGGGGATTTGCTGTAGATCCGCCAGGGCTTGTTCTTATCCAGCCGGCTGGAAAGGTCCAGCAGGGGCGGGTGGGAGAGAATATCCATATTGGCCTCCCACAGGCTCTGGACCGTCCCCACGTCCTTCCAATAGTCGTTGAACTCATAGGCGTGCATCTTGCAGCCCGCGTTGAGCATATTGGGGATGATGTTCTTCCCGAAGTCGTTTTCCGAATTGGGGTCCTTGGCGTCTGCGATCAGGTATTGCTTGAGCACCGGCCAGGAGAAGATGTAGATGCCCATGGACGCCTTGTTGCTCTTGGGGTTCTTGGGCTTCTCCTCAAACTCGATGATATCCCCCCGCTCGTTGGTATTCATGATGCCGAAGCGGTGGGCCTCCTCCATGGGCACGCTGCGCACGGCGATGGTGGCGTCCGCCTGGTTATCCACGTGCTCCTTGAGCACCTTGGAATAATCCATCTTATAGATGTGGTCGCCGGAGAGGATCAGCACGTATTCCGGATCGTACCGGTCCACAAAGGGGATATTCTGATAGATGGCGTTGGCCGTGCCGGAATACCATTCTCCCCGGCTGCCGGATACATAGGGCGGGAGCACGAAAACGCCGCCGCTGTTCCGGTCCAGATCCCAGGCCTGGCCCGTTCCGATATAGGCGTTGAGCTCCATGGGCTCATATTGGGTCAGCACGCCCACGGTGTCGATATCGGAATTGACGCAGTTGGAAAGGGGGAAATCGATGATGCGATACCTCCCGCCAAAGGGTACGGCTGGCTTTGCCATGCGGTTGGTGAGAACGCTAAGTCGGCTGCCCTGTCCCCCGGCCAACAGCATGGCTACCACTTTTTTCTTGATCATGGTTTTTCGCTCCCTCCTGTTTTCGTCACAGCCCGCCTGCCCCGCTTCAGGTTGGGTTTGGGCTTGGGCCGGGGCTGCGCCTTTAGATAGTAATACACCGCCTCGTAGGGCGACAGCATAATATCCACATACTCCCCGCCATAGCCATCCTCCTGGCTCTTGAGCCCGCTGACCTCCCGGAAGTCCACGTTGGACAGGGCCTGGGAAAGCACATAGGGCCTGGGTAGATGGATCCGGTAGGGATCATGCTTCACCGGCGTAAAGTTGAAGGCGCACAGCAGCTCGTTGCCCTTGCTGTCCCGGCGGATGAACACCAGGATGCTGTGGGCGCTATCGTCCACGCTGAGCCATTCAAAGCCCCGCCAGTCATCGTCCTGCTCGTACAGGGCGGGGGTATTCCCATAGAACCGGTTCAGCTGCCGGCTGAATACCTGCATATCCTGGTGGGCCGGGTAGCCCAGCAGGAACCAATCCAGGCTCTTGCGGAAATCCCACTCGATAAACTGGCCGAATTCGCTGCCCATGAAGTTGAGCTTTTTCCCCGGATGGGCAAATTGGTACATCAGCAGCAGCCTCAGCTGCCGGAACTTATCCTCGTATTCCCCGGGCATCCGGCCGATGAGGGAGCACTTGCCGTGCACCACCTCGTCGTGGGACAGGGGCAGGATATAGTGCTCGGAAAAGGCGTAGCACATGGAGAAGGTCACCTGGTCGTGGTGCCACTTGCGGAATAAGCTATCCATGGACATGTAGCTGAGGGTGTCGTTCATCCAGCCCATGTTCCATTTATAGTCGAAGCCCAGGCCGCCCTCCTCCGGGGGGGCGGTGATGCCGGCAAAGGCCGTGCTTTCCTCCGCGATGAGAATGGCCCCGGGGATCTCCCGGCGCACCGCCACGGATAGCTGCCGGAACAGCTCGATGGCCCCCAGGTTCTCCTTGCCCCCATACCGGTTGGGCAGCCAATCCCCATCCTGCCGGCCATAGTCCAGGTACAGCATACAGCTCACCGCATCGACCCGGAGGCCGTCCACATGGTATTCCTTGAGGAAATAGATGGCGTTGGACAGCAGGAAGGAGCGGACTTCATTCTTTTCGTAGTTGAAGAGCATGGTGCCCCAATGGGGCTGCTCCCCCCGCCGGGAATCCGGATGCTCGAACAGGGGGGTGCCGTCAAAGCGCCGCAGCCCCTGCTCATCCCGGCAGAAATGGGCGGGCACCCAGTCCAGGATCACCCCGATGCCGTTTTCATGGCATACGTCCACAAAGTGCTTGAAATCCTGGGGCGTTCCATACCGGGCCGTGATGGCGTAGTAGCCGGTGATCTGATAGCCCCAGCTATCGTCCAGGGGATATTCGCATACGGGCATCAGCTCGATGTGGGTATACCCCATCTCCACCACGTAGCGCACCAGCTCCTGGCTCATATCGTTGAATGTTAACCCCTGCTTCCAGGAGCCGGGGTGCACCTCGTAGATATTCATGGGGGCGGTATGGTGATCCTGCACCGCTCGGCGGGCCATATAGACCCCGTCGTTCCATTGATAGCCCCCGATATCCCAGATGCAGGAGGCGGTATTGGGCCGCAGCTGGCTGGCAAAGCCGAAGGGATCCGCCTTATAGAGGACCTCCCCCTCCTGGGTGCGGATGGCGTATTTATACGCGTCCCCTTCATGGGCGATGCCGATGAACACCTGCCATACCCCCGTGGTGCCGATGGGCTCCATGGGGTCCGCCTCCAGGTTCCAGCCGTTGAAGCTGCCCACCACGCTCACCGCCGCCGCGTTGGGCGCCCACACCGCAAACCGGTAGGCCGGATACCCGTCCTTTTCCACCGCATGGCAGCCCAAGGTGAGATATGAATAGATATTGGTGCCTTCTGCCCACAAATAAAGGTCTTGCTGGCTGATATTCGCGTTCAAATTTGACCTCACCTACCCCTGTTTCATTGTTAAAAAGCATCAAGTAAATGATATTTTATCATCAAACATGACCGCAGACAAGGGCCTGCTTCCAGGAAATGTCTTTGCTCCCCGGCGCAAGTGTATTATACTAGATGTACGCCGTGGAAATAGCTAGCAGTGTTATCTATGTATACCTAGTATAGCGGCAATCTACCAAAATTGCAAGGCAGGTACAAGGATGAATCGATTCATTGTAGCCCAAAGCAAAGATCCTTACAAAAATCTTGCATTGGAAGCGTGGCTTTTCGAAAACGGCCGCCAAGATGTGTGGCTGTATTTGTGGCAGAACCAGCATACCGTGGTGATCGGCCGCAACCAGAACGCCTGGAAGGAATGCCGCCTATCCGCCCTGGAGGCGGACGGGGGCAAGCTGGCCCGCCGGGGCTCCGGCGGCGGGGCGGTCTATCACGATGTGGGCAACCTGAATTTTACCTTTATTTTACCCCGGGACGTCTATGACCTGCGCCGGCAGCTGGGGGTCATCCTGGCGGCGATGGAGAGGCTGGGCATCCCGGCCCGCTTCACCGGCCGCAACGACCTGGTAACCCAGGACGGGGCCAAGTTTTCCGGCAACGCCTTTCAGTTTTCCGCCCACACCGCCCTGCACCACGGCACCATCCTGGTGGCGGCGGATATGGGCGCCCTTTCCAAATATCTGGCCCCTTCCAAGGCCAAGTTAGCCGCCAAGGGGGTGGATAGCGTCCGCAGCCGGGTGTGCAACCTGAACACCCTGCGCCCCGGTCTCACCGTCCACCAGGTGGCCCAGGCGGTGGCTGCGGCCTTTGCCGGGGAATACGGCCCCTACCAGATCCAAGACCCCCAGGCCCTGGACCAAACGGCCCTTGCCGCCCTGGAAGCCCGCTTCGCCAGCTGGGAATGGCGCTTGGGCCGCCGGGCGGCCTTTGACGCCCAGCTGGAGACCCGTTTCCCCTGGGGGGAGGTCACCTTCCAGCTGGCCCTCCGGGACGGCCGGGTGCAAGAAGCCCACGTCTTTAGCGACGCCATGGACGCGGACTTCATCCAGGCCCTGGGCCCTTGCCTGACAGGCGCCCCCTATCAGCCCCAAGCCCTGGCCGCCGCCGTTTCCCAGCTCCCCGGCCCGCTGGCCCAAGACCTAGCCCAGTGGCTCCAGACCCAAGCTTTATAAAAATTTACCAGGTTTTTCCCCGCATGGCCCCCTGCTTTTGGCGCCATACTAGGCTTACCAAAGACGAGGAGGTTCATATGATGACCAAGTCCAAGGCAGGCTGCCAAACCATTGGCTGCCGTGTAGCCAGCTGCGCCTACAACAAAAGCGGGCACAGCTGTGATCTCGACTGTGTCGAGATCGCACCCCGCAGAGGCTGTCACTCCGGCGAAGCCTGCGATGAAAGCATCTGCGCCAGCTACAAAGCCCGCTGACCCCGGGCAAACAGGAAAAAGCGGCTTTATGCCGCTTTTTTCCTTTTTTTCGGGGCGCCGCCCCGAACCCCGCCAGGGGCTCTGCCCCTGGACCCCGCGGGGGGCTGCCTGCCCCCTTCCGCAGTTCGCAAAGGTCGTTGCGCGTCGCCGCCAAGGCGGCTTCCTCCAACTCCCTTGCTCACTGGGCTACCGCCGCAAGCCGCCCACAGCCGTTGTCGCGCGACTATCGCCGTGCGCGTAGCACCGCGTAGGACCCGGGGGGGGATTATTTCCGTCTGCGGGGGGCGGGGGCGGTATTGGTTTTGATGCGGCCGCTGCGATAGGCCCGCAGGAGCTGCTGCAATTCATCGATGCGGGTGCGGATCTGGTCGCCGGTATCCGTATCCCCCACCAGCAGGCGTTGGGGCAGATTTTCCACGATAAAGGAATGGGAGGTGATATCCGTGCCCCGGCGTATGGCGTCCTCCTTGCCGGCGAAGGGCTCATGGGAGGCGATACGCATACCGTGGGAGCTGAAGAACATGGTATAGCCTGCAATGCCGGTCTGCTTCTGATAGGCCCGGCAGAACCCGCCGTCGATGACCACCAGCCGGCCGCCGGCCTTGCGGGGGTCCTCCCCCTCCTTGACCCGCACGGGCATGTGGCCGTTGATGACCCGGCTCCAGGGCTTGTGCAGGTCGAAGGCATCCAGCAGGGCCCGGCAGAAGGCTTCATCGTCATTGAAGCGGTAATAGGGGTTTTTCGGCTCTTTCCAGGTATCCTTGTCCTCGATCAGTGCCCGTTCAAAGGTGGCGATGTGATCCCGGCCAAAGATGGGGGAGTTGCGGCCGCACCACAGGAACCAGAGGAAATCGCTGCCCCGGCTCCGCTCCTCCTCGTCGGTGGAAAAGTAGCCTTGGCGGGCCAGCTGATCGGCAAAGTCCAGGAACGCCCGGCCCTTGAGGGTGTGGCCGTAGAAGGAGAAGGTTTGAAATTCCCCGTCTTCCGTACAGGGCACGCAGCCGTGGAACAACAGGTTGCCGTTATGCCGGCGGTAAAGGGAGCCGGCGCTGTATAGGAACCGGACATGGGCCTGAAGCCGTTCGCTTTGGCGGAAGCTGGCGATCAGCTGTTCCATCAGGGCGTGCTCCTCGGGGGTCAAGGCGGCAGGGTCCTTGGGGTCCACGGTGGGGAAGGCCGTATCCCGCAGGGGATGGGCCGTCCCGTTGATTGTAAGGGTATGGTTCTCCCAATCCACCCGGCCCATCATGTCCCGGTCCGCCATATTGTATTCCGGCCGGCGGCGCACCAGCTGGCTTTCCAGCTTGAACTGGATGATGCTGATGGCTTTATGCATCCGGGAATACAGGGCCAGGTCCCGGGGCCGGAAGGCCTGCTCCGGCAGCTTGCGGGGATGGAATACCTCCGCATCGTCATATTGTTCGGTGGAGAATACCGCCAGGGGCAGCAGGTTGATGCCATAGGAATCCTCCAGCATATCCAGGTTGTCGTATTGGACGCAGTTCTTCACCGCCGTGGCCACGCAAGCCGGATTCCCCGCCGCCGCGCCCATCCATAATACGTCGTGGTTGCCCCACTGCAGATCCACGCTATGATGCTCCATCAGCCGGTCCAGGATCACGTCCGCGTGGGGGCCCCGGTCGAAAATATCTCCCACGATGTGCAAGGCGTCCACGCACATCCGCTTGATCAGGGTGCACAGCTGCTCGATCAGGGTATCCGCGCACCCCAGTTCCACCGCCGTGCGCAGAATGTTATCGTAATAGGCTTCCTTATTGATGCCCCGGGTGTTGATCATCTCCTCCATGATGTAGGCAAAATCCGGCGGCATGGCTTTGCGCACCTTGGAGCGGGAATATTTGGAGGTGGTGTACCGGGTCATCTGGATCAGCCGGTTGAAGATCACCCGGTACCAATCCGCCATGTCCCGATCTTGCTTTTTGATCATTTGCAGCGCTTCCTGGGGATAATAGATCAAAACCGCCAACTCCCGCCGGGCTTCCGTGGTGATGGAGCTTTCAAACAGCTCGTCGATCTTCTCGCAAATGGCCCCGGACCCGTTGTTCAGAATGTGCAAAAAAGCTTCGTGCTCCCCGTGGATGTCGCTCATGAAATGTTCCGTCCCCTTGGGCAGCTGCAAAATGGCGTTCAGGTTCATGATCTCCGCGCATACGCTCTGCACCGTGGGGAATTCCCGGCTCAACAGCTGCAAATACCGCAGCTCCATCTCCATAATCCTTCTCCTCCGTCAATATATTTCTTAACGATTCTTTAGGCTGTGGCTTTTCCCATTTGATTTACTTATAACGACATCATTATAACAAGAATAACGCCCCGAGAAAAGAGGGAATGATAAAAAAACAACGATTTTACATACGGGCAAAAAACCCGGTAATTCCAGGAAGAATCGCGGTTTTCCGCTGTTCAGCGGGAAAAAAATGTGATATTATAACAAAGGTTGCGGTTAAGGGAGCCTAGGAAAGCGGCGCTCCTATCTCAGGGCCGCGGCCATGGAAGGCATAAAAAGTATTTTTACATAAGCAAGGAGGATATACCATGGAAAATCAACTCAAAGGCGCAGCCATCATCGGGCAATCCGGCGGTCCCACCTCTGTGATCAACGCCAGCGCCTACGGCGTGATCCGCACTGCCCTGGACGATCCTAACATCACCAAGGTGTACGGCGCAGCCCACGGCATCCGCGGGGTGCTGGACGACGTGCTCTACGACATGGGGCAGGAGGACGCCAAGGAGCTGGAGCTGCTGCTGCACACCCCTTCTTCCGCCCTGGGTTCCGTCCGCTACAAGCTCAAGGACAGCGACGTGGATGATACGGATTACAAGCGCATCCTAGAAATCTTCAAAAAATACGATGTGCGGTATTTCTTCTACAATGGCGGCAACGACTCCATGGATACCTGCAACAAGATCTCCAAATATATGCAAAAGGTGGGCTATGCCTGCCGGATCATGGGCGTGCCCAAGACCATCGACAACGACCTGTGGGGCACCGACCATTGCCCTGGCTATGGTTCCGCCGCCAAGTTCGTAGCCACCAGCTGCATGGAGATCTATCATGACGCCCGGGTCTATGATACGGGGATGATCTGCATCATCGAAATCATGGGCCGCCACGCAGGCTGGCTTACCGCCGCCTCCTCCCTGGCCACCGCCATGGGCTGCGGCCCAGACCTGATCTACCTGCCGGAGCGGGTTTTCGATATGGATACCTTCAAGGCGGATGTAAAGCGGGTCTTTGAAAAATCCGGCAAGTGCATCGTAGCCGTATCCGAAGGCGTGCACGACGCCTCCGGCAAGCTCATCGCCGAATACGGCGCGGACAACGCCCCTGTGGACGCCTTTGGCCACAAGCAGCTGGGCGGCCTGGCCGCTACCCTGGCCCATATCCTCCAGGATACGGTGAATACCAAGATCCGGCCCATCGAGCTGTCCCTGCTCCAGCGCTGCGCCGCCCATTGCGCCTCCGCTACCGACGTGCAGGAGGCCTTCCAGGCGGGCAAGGCGGCGGTGGAATGCGCGGTCAGCGGCATCACCGACAAGATGGTGGGCTTTGCCCGGGAAACCGACGACCAGGGCAATTACCGCTGCGCCATCAAGCTGATGGACCTCACCGACGTGGCCAACACCGAAAAGAAGGTCCCCGATGCCTGGATCAACGCCGAAGGCAACGGCTTGCTGCCCGCCTTCCAGGATTACGCCCTGCCCCTGATCCAGGGCGAGCCGGAGCGTACCCTGGAAAACGGCCTGCCCCGCTTCGCCCACCTGAAGAAGATCCGGGCATAACCAGGCCCTGCGCGGGCGGCGATATTCGCGCAACAGCGGCCGGGGTCGCCCTGGGGCGGTAGCCCGCGGCGGACGGATAAAGCCGCCCGGGCCCGTAGACCATGGGCCCGGGCTTTGCCCCGGGGAACGCCAGCCCTTGGACGCCCCTTTCTCCCAACCTATAACGCCGCCCCCCCCACGGCGTCCTCCCGGCGGGGACAACGGGCGGCCAGGTCCGGCGGCGCCGGGGC
>UQOG01000056.1 GCA_900542615.1 uncultured Eubacteriales bacterium
GCCAAAGGCCCCCTGCCCCTGCTTTGTGCGCGCTGTGCGCGCCCGCCGCCCCCCCGGCCCCCGGGCAAGCTGCCCCGCCGGAAGATCCGCTACCCACATACGCCGCAACAATAGCGGTAGAGGGGGCCCAGCTCTGTAAAGGCCTGGCGTACCTCCTCCAAAAGGGCGGGCTGTAGGGTGGGGGTGAGCCGGTCGCAAAAATAGCACCAGCTCAAGCCTTTGCGGTTCAGGTAGGGCTTCAGGGCGGGGTCCGTGCCCGCCGGCAGGTGATCCCGCTTATAGACCGGGCCCTCCAAGTCGTATTTTTCCATGCAGGGCCGCCGGGCCAGGGCCAAAAAGCCGGCAGGGTCTGCCAGCGCCCGCTGGCGCAGGCCCGCCATGGTGGCGGGATCGCCTCCATACATGCCCAGGCCATAGCCATAGCCCTGGGGGGTGATCTCGAAATACAGGGAAATGCTTTCGCTGATCCGGTGGCCGGGGCGGCGGAAGGAGAGCCATGCGTGATCCCGATAGGGCCGCTTGTCCCGGCTATAGCGGGTATCCCGGTGGATTCGGGAGAGGATACTGGTCATGCGGGTGTTGAACCCCGGGTCAATGGAAAGGGCCAGGGGCAGCAGATCCTCCGCCATGGCCCGCATGGGGGCCTGGACGTTGGCCTTATAGCGGGCGCGGTTTGCCTCAAAAAAAGGCTTGTTGTTCTGAAAGGCCAGCTCCAGCAAAAACTTGTAGGTGTCTTCGTTGAAGCCTTGGAAGGCTTGTTCCATGGAAGGGTCTCCTTATTGGGATTGGGATGGGACGGGAGCGCGGCGCCGCTGGGGCAGCTGGGAAAGCACCAGCGCCCCCAAGATCAGGAGGCAGCCCACGGCCATGCGGCCTGTAAAAGCTTCCCCCAGGAAGATCACCCCGAACAGGCAGCCAAAGGCGGACTCCGTGCTCATGAACAGGGAGGCATAGGCAGGGGTGGCGTATTTGATGCCGATGTTCATCATGGTGAGGGCCAGGAGGGTGGCGCAGATGCCGCAATAGGCCAAAGCGCCCACCATATCCAGGGTAAAGGCGGCGGGGAAGGTCTCAAAGGCCAGGCCCCCCATCCAGGCGAACAGGGCGGCAAAGGTAAATTGCAGGCAGGTGAGCTGCATCACATCCTGGTCGGCAAAGGCGTCCACCACGCAGATGTGCACCGCATATAGTATGCCGCAAAGGAAGGTAAGAAAATCCCCGATGTTTACGCCCCCTTCCCCTTGCAGGGACAGGAGGGCCACCCCGGCCAGCATGATGGCGGCGGAACCCATGATCCGGCGGGTGGGTTTTACGCCCCGCCAGGCCCACAGCACCAGGGGCACCAGTACCACATATACGGCGGTGATCAATGCGTTTTTCCCGGCGGTGGTAAACATGAGGCCATAGGTCTGGGTAGCGAAGGCCGCGTACATGAAGAAGCCCGTGGCCACGCCCCCCAACAGAACCCGCTTATTCAGGGGATGGGTTTTGGAAAACAGGGTATAGCAAAGGCCCAGCGCCCCGATGGAAAAGCGCATGGCCAGCAGATAGTTCACCGGGATGGCGTCCAAGGCGTTTTTCATCACCACAAATCCGCCGCCCCACAGGGCGCCGGTGAACAGCAACATACAATTGGCCAGGCGGCGCCTGGCTTTTTCCGAAATTTGCATCATATCCATGTCCATCACTATAGCACAACCCGGCAAACGAAACAAGCCCGCTTTGCGGGCCTGTGTGTAGCGAACCGCCAGGGAAAGGGTCAGGCTTCCACCAGCTGCACGTGAGCGGCTTGGGCGGCGGCGCGCAGCTGGGGCAGCGGGCCGTCGCAGATGAATACGTCGATGTCCTCCAGCTCCGCAAAGGTAAAGGGTAAGGTGCGGCCCAGCTTGGAGCGGTCCATCAGGAGGATCACCCGGCCGGCTTTTTGGATGACCTTGCGCTTGAGCATACATTCCGTATAGGAGCCTACGCTAAACCCGCCTTTTTCCGAATAGCCGGTGGTGGACAGCACTGCGGTATCGATGTTTACGGAATCCACGAAGGCTTCCGCCTGGGGACCGGAGAGGGACAGGGTCACCCCGCTGATCTGGCCTCCCACGCAAGTGACGCTCATATCGAAGCGCTGGGACAACTCGATGGCGATGTTGGTGCCGCTGGTCACGATGGCATAGCGCAGGTTAGGGAGCTGCTTGACCAGGCTCATGATGGTGCTGCCCGCGTCCAGGAACAGGGAGCCGTGGGGGTCCAAAAAGGGGAGCGCCGCGCTGGCGATGCGACGCTTTGCCTCGGTGTTTTCATACATACGCTGGGAATATAGGCCTTCCATATCCCCCCGCACGTTGTTGGAGATGGCGCCGCCTCGAATGCGGCGTACCGCGCCTTCCTCCTCCAGCTGCTTCAGGTACCGCCAGATGGTCATCTTGGAGCAGCCCCCGCAAAGGGCCACCAAGTCTTCTACGGTGGCCTCCCCGTGGAGATCGATATATTTGCGCACTTCCTCCATCCGTCTGATTGCCATACGTCCTCCTTGGTATATGGGTTCAGGCCAGCTCCACCTGCTGGCCCAACTGCAATAGGGTCACGGGCAAGGTACAGCCCGCAAGGTTCTCATGGATCTGTCGCGCCAGGCCAAGGCTGTCTTCCTGGGGCAAGGGCAGATGCAAAACATAGGCCCGGTTGGGCCGGATCTGCTGCTCCACCACCCGTTTAAAGGGCGGGCCAATAAAAAAAGCAAAGGTCGCCGCTAAAATATGGGTCTGTAGGGCCGCACCTCCGGGAAAAAAGTTGCTGGAGGCCGGGGAAGCGTCCCCGGTAAACAGCAAGGGTTCCCTTCCAGGCAGATACAGGGAGCTATGGGGCGCCGTCCGGTATTGGGCGCCTATATGCCGGGTCGGGATGGCCCGGAGCCCCCCTGGGCCAGGCCCATCCCAGCCATAGCAGGGATTGACAATTCCCTGGGCCCGAAGGGCCTCCAACACATCCGGCCCGGCGTAGACCGCGCTTTGGGGATGGGCCGCCAGATAGCGGGCCGCCACCTGGGGACAGAAATGATCCGGATGGCCATGGGTAAAGGCCACCACATCCACCGGGTATCGATCCTGAAACAGGGCCGCCTCCCAGCCTGGGTCCATGCCGCAATAGGGGGCCGGGGGCCGGCCATGGAGGCCGTCCAACAAAAAATGCCGGCCTTCCGCCTCCACCCAAAGCCCTGCATTGGATACCCGGGCGAGTTTCATGCTTCCACCGCCTTTTCCTTCCTGCTGCCTTTTCGAATGCAACGCAGGTCTAAACCAGCGGGATTTCCCCGTTTTCCGCTGTTCGGGCCCGCCTCCGAGGCGGCTTAAAGGGCCCTATGGCCTAACTCCCATACGCCCAATACCGCCTCTGCCAGCCGGGCCATATCCTCCCGGCAGGTCCTTTGGATCTCCTGAAAATCGCAAGGCCCTTGCACCGCGGAAAAGGCCGCCGCGATCCCTTCCGAATATGCGTCCTCCGCCCCCGGGCCCAAGGACCCGCAAAGGGCGATGCAAGGCACCTGGGCGGCTTTGCATCGCCTTGCCACCCCCAGGGGCGCCTTGCCTGCCAGGCTTTGGCCATCCAGCCTGCCTTCCCCGGTGATCACCAGGGCCGCCTCCCCCAGGGCCTGGTCAAAGCCCGCCGCATCCAGCAGCAGCTGGATGCCGGATTGCAGCGCAGCCCCTGCAAAGGCCACTGCTCCAGCCCCCAGGCCTCCTGCCGCCCCGGCGCCGGGCAGCTCCCATACCAGCTTGCCCAGATCCTTTTGGACCCGTTCCGCCAGGTTGGCAAGGCCCTGCTCCAGCAAGGGCGCGGTCTGGGGCGTAACCCCCTTTTGTCCGCCGAAGACGGCGGTGGCCCCCCGGGGACCGCACAGGGGATTGTCCACATCGCAGGCCGCGATCACCGGTAGGGGATAGGCCATGGGCGGGGGCTGGATCTCAGCCACCTGGCCCATGTGCTGGGCCAAAGGCGGCAATAGGCAGCCTGCTTCATCCACAAAGGTATACCCCAGGGCGGCGGCCATGCCCATGCCCCCGTCGTTGGTGGCGCTGCCTCCCAGGCCCAGCAGCACCCGCTGGGCGCCCCGGCTGGCGCTGTGAAGCAGCAGCTCTCCCACCCCATAGGTGGTGGCCCGCAGAGGGTCCAAATGGCTTGCCGCCAAAGGCAGCCCCCCGCAGGAGGCCATCTCCAGCACCGCCGTGCCGTCCGGCAGCAGGCCGTAAACCGCTTCTACCTCTTCCATGAAGGGGCCGTGTACCCGGGCTGTGATCCGCTGGCCCCCGCAGGCTTTCAAATAGGCGTCCACCATGCCTTCCCCCCCGTCCGCAAGGGGGATGGAACGGCATTCCATATGGGGCAGCCGGGCTTTTACCGCCTGCTCCCATATTTCGCACACCTCCAGGGCGGTCATGGTGCCCTTGAAGGAATCCGGCGCCAACAGGATATGTGCCATATGCGCCTTCCTCTCCGGCGGTACGCCTAATTTTTCATTATAACCATACCGCACCCCAGCCCCCGCGTCAATAGGCCAGCCGGGTTTTCTCCCCACCGCCCTTGCAGGGCCTGCCAGGATATTATACAATGATGCCAAGGCCCTTTTTTAAGGGAAATCAGGCCATTTACAAGGAGGTAATCCCAATGACGCAGATCGTGGTGCTGGACGGGTTTACGGAAAACCCCGGCGACCTTTCCTGGGCAGGGCTGGAGGCCCTGGGCCAACTGCGGGTCTATCCCCGCACCAAGCCGGAAGAGATAATTCCCCGGATCGGCCAGGCGGATATCGTATATACCAACAAGACCCCCATTACCCGGGAGACCCTTTTGGCTTGTCCTTCCATCCGCATGGTCAGCGTGCTGGCCACCGGCTACAATGTGGTGGACGTGGCCGCCTGCCAGGAGCTGGGTATCCTGGTCACCAACATCCCCACCTATGGCACCACAGCCGTAGCCCAGTTTACCATAGCCCTGCTGCTGGAGATCTGCCACCAAATAGGCCATCATAGCCAGGCCGTCCACCAGGGCCGCTGGACCAGTAGCCCGGATTGGTGCTTCTGGGACTATCCCCTCATGGAGCTGGCCGGCAAGACCTTGGGTATCATCGGCATGGGCCGCATCGGCCAGGCCGTCGCCCGGATCGCCCAGGCCATGGGCATGGAGATCCTGGCCTATGACGCCCATCCCTGCGACGCCGGCCTGGCTTTGGCGGAATATGTGCCCCTGGACGCCCTGCTGGCCCGGTCCCATGTGATCTCCCTCCACTGCCCCTTGTTCCCGGAGACCCAGGGCGTCATCAACCGGGATACCATCGCCAAAATGCGGGATGGGGTCATCCTCCTCAATACCAGCCGGGGCCCCCTGGTGGTGGATGCGGATCTGGCGGAAGCCCTCCAAGCCGGCAAGGTCTACGCCGCTGGGCTGGACGTGGTATCCAGCGAGCCCATCGCCCCGGACAATCCCCTTCTACAGGCCCCCAATTGCTTTATCACCCCCCACATCGCCTGGGCGCCCCGGGAAAGCCGGCAACGGCTCATGGACATTGCGGTGGAAAACTGCGCGGCCTTCCTCCGGGGCGCGCCCCAGAACCTGGTACGGCCCTGACCCATGCGCACCCTGTCCTTTACCGTTACCCAAGACCAGGCCGGCCATGCCCTGGGCAGCCTTTTGCAAACCCAGCTGGGCATTTCGGATTCCCTGCTGGCCCGGCTCAAACGGCGGGAGCAGGGCATTTGCCTCAACGGCCAAAGGGCTTATACCACCGCCCGCCCCCTTGCCGGAGACCTGGTGCAGGTTCAGATCGGCGACGACCCGGTGAAACGGGCCCCACCCATGGCCTTTCCCCTATCCATCCTATATGAGGACCCGGATATCCTGGTGCTCAATAAGCCCGGCGGCATGGCCGTCCACGCTTCGACCCGCTCCCCTGAAGCGCTGACCTTGGAAAACGCCCTTTCCTATTATTTACCCCCGGACGCCGCCCCCCATCCGGTCAGCCGCTTGGACCGGGGCACCACCGGCGTAATGGCCTGGGCCAAAAACGGCTACATGCATCACCGGCTCCAAGCCCTTTTCCATACCCAGGCCCTCTCCAAGTCCTACCTGGCCCTTTGCCTGGGCAGCCCGCCCCAAACCCATGGCCACATCCGCCTGCCCATCGGCTTTGCCCCCGGCTCCCGCTACCAGCGGGCCGTTGCCCCGGACGGCCAGGCCGCCCATACGGAATACCTCCTTTTAGGCCGCCGTGGCACCCTATCCCTGGTGCAGCTGCTGCCCCATACCGGCCGCACCCATCAGCTGCGGGTCCATATGGCCGCCCTGGGCTGTCCCCTCCTGGGGGATTGGCTCTATGGCCAGCCCGATCCCCGCATATCCCGGCCCGCCCTTCACGCCAACCAATTGTCTTTTCTCCACCCCCTCACCGGCGCGACCGTGGCGGTATACGCCCCCCTGCCCCAAGACATGCTGGCCTGCTGGCAGGGGGCCTTGGGCTAATGCCCGCCCCTTCCTGCCCGCCCATTCGCCGTCCCATACCGGGGCGGCTTGCTGTTTTTGCGGCGCTGCCTACGGACGGGGGCCCGCCGCCCCCCCGTAACCCTTGCGGGCCCCACATTCCCATGGCCCTGTGGAATACCCCCGCCGCCGCTTGCCGCCAACGATTGAGCGAGCCGCCCCGGATGGGCGGCTCGCCTGCACAATCCGCCGGAAAGCAGAAGCGGCTTTCCAGCTGGTTTTCCCCCGCTTTTTCAAAAGCGGGCGGGGGCTTGGGGGCAGCGCCCCCAAAAAGGCTATCGCAAAGGCGGGAGAAGGGGCCTTAGATGCCCCGCTTGTTCTCCCGGATCTGCTCCAGCTCGGTCCAGTTGTGGGTGCTTACGTGGCCGGGCAGGGGCAGCATACGCTGATGAATGGCGTCCACCATCCACTCGGGCTGGGGGAAGAAGGCGTTTTCCAACTCATGGGCAGGGGTGATCCAGTTTTTGGCGCCCACCACCACAGGCGGGGCATCCAGGTCGTCGAAGCAGAGCTCCGCGATGTTGGAGGCCAGGTTGCGCATGAAGCTGTTGCGCTCGCAGGCGTCGCCGGTGATGAGGATGCGGCCGGTCTTTTTCACGGACTCCATCACCAGGGTATAGTCGAAGGGCACGATGGACCGGGCGTCGATGACCTCGGCGCGCAGGCCGTATTTCTCCTGGAGGATGTCCGCAGCCTTTAAGGCCCGGTACAGGGTGGCGCCGATGGACAGGATGGTCACATCGCTGCCGGGACGCTTGATATCCGGCTGGCCGAAGGGGATCTCATATTCCTCGGCGGGCACGCCGCCCTGGTGGAACTGCTCCGCCACGTCGTAGATCCGCTGGCTCTCCAGGAAGATCACCGGGTCGGTGCCGTTGAGGGCGGATTGCATCAAGCCCTTGGCGTCGTAGGGGGTGGCGGGGAATACCACCTTGAGGCCGGGGATATGGGCGCACAGGGCGCTCCAATCCTGGCTATGCTGGGCGCCGTACTTGGAGCCCACGCTCATGCGGAGCACCACGGGCATCTTCAGCATACCGGCGCTCATGGCCTGCCACTTGGACAGCTGGTTGAACACCTCGTCTCCGGCCCGGCCCAGGAAGTCGCAGTACATCAGCTCCGCCACGGCCCGGCCGCCGCTCATGCCGTAGCCCACTGCCGCGCCCACGATGGCGGCCTCTGCGATGGGGCTGTTGAACAGGCGGTAATAGGGGATGGCCTCGGTCATGCCCCGGTAGACGGCAAAGGCGCCGCCCCAATCCCGCACATCCTCGCCAAAGGAGACCAGGGTGGGATCCTCATAGTACTTGTTGATGATGGGCTCCGCGATGGCGTCCCGGTATTGATAGACCCTGGCCTTGGGCACGGGCTTGCCGTTGTCGTCCAGGTAGAAGCGGTGCTTTTTGGCGATCTGCTGGACCCGGGGGCATTCCGCCTTGGGCAGGAGCATATCGCTGGGCCGGCTCTCGTCCATGGAGCGGACGGTCTGGTTGGAGAACATCAGGTCCCCAATGAAGTTCTGCTCCGCGCCGAAGATGTCGATCCGGGGGGACACGGTCTCGTCGATGGCCAGCTTCATGTTGCGCAGCATGTCCGCGGCGACCTTTTCCCGGATGGCCGCCAGGTCCGCTTCCTTGCAGACCCCGGCCTCCACCAGCTGCTTGCCGAAGGACACGATGGAATCCTGCTCTTGCCAGGCTTCGATCTCCTCCTTGGTGCGATAGCTGGAGGAATCCGAGGGGCTGTGGCCGCTGATCCGGTAGGTGACCACGTCCAGCAGCACCGGGCCCTGGGTCTTGGCCACGGGGAGCTTGCGGGCATAGGCGTCGATCACGGCCAGGGGGTTGTAGCCGTCCACCCGCTCTGCGTAAAGGGCGTTGGGCTCCATGCCGGCGGCGATCCGGGCCACCATGTCGTAGCCCATGGTTTCGCCCCGGGTCTGGCCGCCCATGCCGTAGAAGTTATCGTTGATGTTGAAGATGATGGGCAGGGCCCGCTTGCCTTCGGGCCACAGGGACTTGATCTGGTCCATGGTGGCCATCATGAAGCCCTCCCACACGGGGCCGCAGGCGATGGAGCCGTCGCCGATGTTGCATACCACCACGCCTTCCTGCCCGTTGCACAGCTTATAGAGGGCCGCGCCCACGGAAATGGTGCCGCTGCCGCCTACGATGGCGTTGTTGGGATAGATGCCCAAGGGGGTAAAGAAGGCGTGCATGGAGCCGCCCAGGCCCTTATTGAAGCCGTTTTCCCGGGCAAAGGTCTCGCACATCATGCCATAAAGCAGGAAGTCGATGCCCTGCTCCCGGATGGACTTGGCGTCATCCTTGATCACGTTGTAGGTCTTGCCCCCGAAGAATTCCTCCATGACCTTTTGGAGGGCGCCCTCCTCCATCACCTGGATGGAGCGCAGGCCCTTGGCCAGGATCTCCCCGTGGCTCCGGTGGGAGCCGAAGGTGTAATCCGCCGGGGTCAGGTGATAGGCTTCCCCCACATAGGCCGCCTCCTGGCCGATGCCCAGGTGGGCGGGGCCGGGATGGGTATAGGAGACCCCCTGGTATTCGCTGGTGGTCTTGATCAGGTTGAGCATGGTCTCAAATTCCCGGATATAGCACATATCCCGATAGATGTGCAAAAATTCCTCCGTGGTGAAGTTGCCAAGCTCGTCCTTGACGGTCTTTTGATATACGTTGACAGGGATCTCCGGGAACCGGATGGGTTGCGCCGCGCCCCGCGCTGCCTTGGGGTCCACAAACAGGGATTTGGTCATGGCTTATCTCCTTTATATAAAAATGATGGTTCAGGGTTCCTTAGGCCTGGAAAACGGCCTCCCGGATGATCTCGCAAACCGTGGGATGGGGGAATACCACCTCTTTGATCTCCTCCAGGGTAAGCCCCAGCTCGATGAAGGCGCCCACCGCCACGATGAATTCGCTGGCATAGTTGCAAAGGGCCTGGGCCCCCAGCACGGTGCGCTGCTTTTGGTCCACCACCAGCTTGAAGATGCCGTTGCCGCCTTCGTTTTCCGCCACATACCGGCCGGAATACTGGAGGGGCAGCTTCACCACCTGCACGTCCAAGCCCTTTTGCTTGGCGGTGTACTCCGTCTCCCCCACGGCGGCCAGCTCCGGGTTGGTATACAGCACCCCGGGAATGGCGTTGTAGCGCATTACGTCCCGCTTGCCCAGCATATTGTTCACCGCCACCTCGGCTTCCCGGTAGGCGGTATGGGCCAGCATGGAGCGGCCGTTCACGTCCCCGGCGGCATATACCTCCGGCTGGTTGGTGCGCATATGGCGATCGGTGACGATGGCCCCCCGCTCGGTGAGCACCCCGATGGTCTCCAGGCCGATGTTTGCCGTATTGGCCCGCCGGCCGATGGACAGGAGCACCTTATCCGCTTCCACCGCCTGGGCTTGGCCGTCCTTTTCATAGTGGACGGCGGTCCCTTCCACCTTGGTGACCTTGGCGGAAAGGAGGAAGCGGATGCCCTTTTTCTCATAGTGCTTTTGCAGCAGGGCCACCAGGTCCTTGTCGTTTTCCCCGGCGATGTGGTCCAGCATCTCGATGATGGTCACCTCTGTGCCGATGGAGTTGAAGTAGGCCGCCATTTCCAGGCCGATGACCCCCCCGCCGATCACCGCCAGGCGGCCGGGGGCTTCCTGCAGATCCAGGATCTCCCGGTTGGTCATCACAAAGCCCCGCTCCAGCCCTTCTTTCAGGCCGGGGATGGGGGGGACCGCCGGGTTGGAGCCGGTGGCGATGAGCAGCCGCTTGCCCACATAGGTTTCCCCCGCCGCCTCCACGGCGTAGCCCTCCGGGGTGCGGCCGGCGATCTTGCCGAAGGCCTGCTTCGTCTCCACGTGGTTGGCCTTCAGGGCCGCCTGGACCCCGGCCACCAGGGTGCGCACCACCTTGTCCTTGCGCTGGACCACCTTGCTATGGTCGATGGCAAGGCCGCTGGCGGTGACCCCGTATTTCTCCCCATGCTTCACACCGTCGTAGAGCTTGGCGCTATACAGCAGGGTCTTGGTGGGCACGCAGCCCTCGTTCAGGCACACGCCCCCAAAGGAACGGCCCTCCAGGCACAATACCTTCATGCCGCCGTGGCCGGCCCGCTCCGCCGCCAGATAGCCCGCCGGGCCGCCGCCCAGCACGATCAGATCATATACCATGTTCCATTCCTCCTTATCCGATCAAGAGGGCCTGGAAGTTCTCCAGGGCCGCCCGCATGTCCTGTAGGAACCGGGAAGCCGGCGCCCCATCCAGGGCCCGGTGGTCATAGGTGAGGGACAGGCCCATGGCGGGATAGACGGTGATCTGGCCATCTACCGTGCGCACCCGCTCCACGATGCAGTCCACGCCTAAGATGCCGGTCTGGGGGGGATTGATCACCGGCGTAAAGTGCTCGATCCCCAGGGTGCCCAGGTTGCTCACCGTAAAGGATGCCCCCTGCAAAAGATCCGGGTTGATGGAGCCGTCCTGGCAGGCTGCGGCCAACGCCTTGGCCTCGGCGGCGATCTGCTTGAGGCTCTTTTCTTCCGCCCGCATCAGGGTGGGCACCATGAGACCCCGGGGGGTATCCACGGCGATGCCCAGATTCACGTGCCGGAAATACCGCATCTTATCCTCCAGGAAATGGGCGTTCAGGTCCGGATGCTTGGGCAGCACCCGGGACGCGGCAAAGAGGATGATGTCGTTGAGGGTGATGTTGGGCACCTGCAATTGCTCCGGGGCCGCCTTGAGGCCCTTGCGGAAGTTCATGATGCAGGTGGCGTCAAAGGAGGTGGTATGGGTGAGCTGGGCCATGGTGCTCAGGCTCTGGAACATGCTCTTGGCGATGACCTTGCGGATGTTGGGCAGCTTCACGTCCTGGTATTCCGTATCCGCCCCCTGCGCCGCCGGCGCAGCCTGGGCTGCCGGCGCCGCCGCAGCCGCCGGGCGAAGCGCAGGTTGCTGACAGCCATGACCAGGGCCGTGATGGCTGCCCCGGCCAGATACGCCAGGATCAGCACATCCCGCCAGTCGGCGTAGAAGCGGTACTCCGTCCAGCCCTCCCGGGTCTGGACCATGCAGCCGTCGTGGTACTCCACCCATGCCCCCAGGATGCGCTGCCCGTGGGTGCCCACCGCCATCACGCCGGTAGGTGCATCCTCCGGCAGGGGTTC
>UQOG01000057.1 GCA_900542615.1 uncultured Eubacteriales bacterium
CCGCCTTTGGTTTGGCCGGCCGGGGGGCCAAAGGCCCCCGGCCGCCAAACGCCGCCGCCCCCCCGGCAGCCCGGCGGCCTTCTCTTCCCCATGCGCCAGGCGTACGGCGCTGGGGAGGGGGTTACAGCCCTTGCTTATCCCGCTCCCCTTGGCCCGCCCGGTTCCCTTCCCACCTGCCGTTGCCGCTGGGGTATGGGACAACGCCGGGGGCTGTGACGGCCGTTGCGGCCCCTGCCGGGTTTTCCCATAGGTCCAGGGCATAGAAAAAGCCCCATCCAACAGGCTGGACAGGGCAGATGCGCTGGCAAGGATCAGGCGAGGCCCACCCGGTTGTAAACGTCCCGCAGGGTGGCGCTGGCTCGGGCCCGGGCCTTTTCGGCGCCTTCGGTCACGATCTGCTCCAGGTACCCCGGATCGTTTTGCAGGCGGCGGTATTCTTGCTGCAAGGGGGATAGCTCCGCGATGACCGCATCCGCCACCTCGGTTTTCAGGTGGCCGTAGCCCTTGCCTTCAAAGTGGGCCTCCGCCTCCTGGATGGACATGCCGGTGAAGGTGGTGAACAGGGCCAATAGGTTGGATACGCCGGGCTTGGCTTCGGGATCGAAGCGGATGACCCCTTCGCAGTCGGTGACGGCTTTTTTGAATTTTTTGAGCATCACGGCCGGGTCGTCCATGATGGCGATATAGCCGTTGGGATTGGGGTCGGACTTGCTCATCTTCTGGGCGGGGTCCTGCAGGCTCATGACCCGGGCGCCGGCCTTGGGGATATAGGGGTCCGGGATGACGAAGGCGGGGCCATAAGCCTTATTGAACCGCTCGGCGATGTCCCGGGCAATCTCCAGGTGTTGCTTTTGATCCGCACCCACCGGCACCAGATGGCTTTGATACAGCAGGATGTCCGCGGCCATGAGGACGGGATAGGTAAACAGGCCCGCGTTAATGTTATCCGCGTGCTTGGCGCTTTTATCCTTAAATTGGGTCATGCGGTTCAGCTCGCCCATATAGGTATTGCAGGCCAGCACCCAGTTGAGCTCCGCGTGTTCCTTCACGTGGGACTGGATGAACACGGTGCTTTCCTTGGGATCGATGCCGCAGGCCAGCAGCAGGGCAACGGTATCCATGGCCCGCTGACGCAGGCTGTCCGCATCTTGGCGGACGGTGATGGCGTGCAGGTTGGCCACGCAGTAGAAGCAATCGTGCTCCGGCTGCTGCAACAGGGACCAGTTGCGCAGGGCGCCCACATAGTTGCCAAGGGTAGGGGAGCCGCTGGGCTGAATGCCGCTTAAGACGGTTTTCTTTTGTGCCATGGTGGGAAGCATACCTCCGGGAAGGATGATAACGGATGCCCCGGCAAAGGCAAGGCCGGGGACGGTTCGTTCGCCGTACTATTATAACCCATTGCCTCTGAGTTGGCAACGGGGGGAAAACGTGTTAAGATAGACCCAGTAAAGGAAGGGAGACATGCCATGGGATATCGGGCATTGTACCGGCAATATCGGCCCGCCACCTTTTCCGAGGTGATCGGGCAGGATCATATTACCACCATCCTAAAAAACCAGGTGCAAGCCGGACAAACGGCACATGCGTACTTGTTTGCGGGCACCCGGGGCACGGGCAAAACCAGCACCGCAAAGATCCTGGCCCGGGCGGTGAACTGCCAGCAGCCCCAGGGCGGGGAGCCCTGCGGCCAGTGCCCGGCATGTCAGCGCACCCAAGGGGATCATGTGGATATCGTGGAACTGGACGCGGCCAGCAACAACGGGGTGGAGGACATTCGCTCCATATTGGATAAGGTGCGCTATACCCCCTTGGAATTGCGCACTAAGGTCTATATTATCGACGAGGCCCACGCCCTTTCCCCCAATGCTTTCAACGCCCTGCTAAAGACCCTGGAGGAGCCGCCGGGCCATGTGATGTTCATCCTGGCCACCACGGAGCCCCAGCGGATCCCGGCCACCATTATCTCCCGGTGCCAGCGGTTCGATTTCCACCGGTTGTCCATTGGGGATATGACAGGCAGGATGCGGACGGTGTTGGAAAGCGCCGGCGCCGTTATCGACCCCGAGGGCCTGGTGGCCATCGCCCGGGCGGCGGAGGGCGGGATGCGGGATGCATTGAGCCTGGCGGACCAGTGTTTGTCCTTCTGCGGGGATCATGTGACGGCAGCGGACGTATACGCGGTGCTGGGCAGCATGGACGGGGAATTCCTGTTTTCCATGGCGGAGGCCCTGCTGTGCTGCGACAGCGCCAAAGCCTTGACCCTGCTGGATCAGGTGATCCGGGAGGGCCGGGATCTGCGGGTGTTCCTCCACGACCTGGCCATGCATATGCGGGCCCTGCTGCTGGCCAAGCTATGCGGCCATTGCAGCGACATCCTGGATTGCACCGAGGACGCCATGAAGCGGTATATGGCCCAGGCGGAAACCGCAGGGGAGGTGCGGCTGCTGCGGGCCAGCGAAGCCTTGCTGCAAGCGGAAAGCCGGTTAAAAAACATGGCTTTGCCCAGGGTGCTGGTGGAAAGCGTATTGGTGCGTATCGCCCGGCCGGAGGAGCAGCGCACGGTGGAGGATCTGGTGGAGCGGATCGAGGCCCTGGAACAGCGTCCATTGGCCGCGGTCCAACCGGTTTCCGCCCCGCAGGACTCCCAGCCGGCGCCCCAGCCCCAAACGGAGGACCTGCCGCCCTGGGAGGCGCCGGAGGAGGAACGGCCTTTGCCGGAGCCGCCTCCCATTTCGAACGGGGACTATGGGACGGAACCGCCGCCCGCATCCCAGCCGGCGGTATCCGGCAAGCCGCCGCAGCAGCCCCAGGCCAAGGATGGCCCGGCCCAGATCTGGGCCCAGGTGGCGGGGCTGTTGGACCAGGAATATAAGAGCGTGGCCATCATGGCCCGGGCAGCCAAGCGGTTTGCGCTGGAGGATGGGGTCTTGCAGGTGGGCTTTGACAGCCCGGTGTTTTGCGACGCCCTGTCCAAGCCGGGGAACCTGGTTCTGCTTACGAAGATGCTGCAACAGGTGTCGCCTGGAATGGAGCTAAAGCTTTCCAAGGGTGGCGACGACCCCTTGGCCAACCGCGGGAAAGCCCTGTTTGGAGACGCCTTCCGGATGGAATAAGGGCAGATTCGCCCGAGAATAGGCCCATTGAACGCGGCGCATTTGCGCTACGCGGGCCGGACCGTTCAGGCGCCCATAAAAGAGCAAGGAGGAAATGAATATGCGCTATGCCATCGTTTATAGCAGCCCCACGGGAAACACAGCCCTGCTGGCCCAGGCCATCCGGGAAGCCCTTCCCCAGGCGGAATGCCTGTATTTTGGCGGACCGGATCCCAAAGCCCTGGAAGCCGAGACCGTCTATGTGGGCTTTTGGACCGACAAAGGCACCTGCGATGCACAGACCGCCGGCTTCCTACAAACGCTGACCAACCAACGGGTATTCCTGTTCGGCACGGCGGGCTTCGGCGGCGCGCCCGCCTATTTTGCCCAGATCCTGGACCGGGTGAAGGCGCATCTAAACCAGGGCGTCCAGGTGGTGGGAACGTATATGTGCCAGGGGAAAATGCCTCCCGCGGTACGGACCCGCTACGAAGCCATGCCGGAGAGCCCTCGCCGCACCGCCATGCTGGAAAACTTCGACCAAGCCCTAAGCCATCCAGACCAACAGGATCTGGCGGCGGCAAAGGACGCTGTGGCAAACTGAGCGGACCCCATTTCATTCGATTGTTAAAAGCGTTTCGGGCTAGGGAAGCCCGGGGCGCTTTTTCCATTGGCAGGGGGATCCCTCCATGGCTGCGGGGTCTGTCGGGCTGCCGCAGGGGCCGCAACGGCCGCCACAGCCCCCGGCGTTATCCCATACCACAGCGGCAACGGCAGGTGGGAAGGGAACCGGACGGGCCAAGGGGATCGGGATAAGCAAGGGTCGTAACCCCCTCCCCAGCGCCGTACGCCTGGCGCATGGGGAAGAGAAGGCCGCCGCCCCCCCCGGCGCCTTCCCGCATCCCGCAAACACATGGCCTTCTAGGAGCCGCCCGCCCCGCCGGTACAAAAGGAAAAAGGCAACTGAAAAGCCGCCTTTTTCTTTGCAAGTAAGCTGATGATCGTGGGAAGAGGGTTCCCTTAGATCTTGTGGCGCTTATACAGGGCAAAAGCCACGAGCAGCGCCGCCGCGCAAACGGCGATTGTGAGCTTCACAGGGTCGCTCAGGTTCAAAATCATGCGTTATCCTCCCATATTGCAGGCGCTAGCAAAGCGTCCGCCGCGTCAAAACAACGGTCCCTTAACCTTCCGGGCAGCCTTCCCAGCCCTTGCCAACATCCACCCATGCGGCCGCTTTGGCGCATTGCTCCAGCTCCTGGCAGGTCATGGGCACGGCGCTGTTGCCGCTGCCTGCGGCCGGGTAGATCACATCAAAGCGCTGCATGGAAACGTCCAAATAAACCGGCACGCCCTCCGGCAAAGCAAAGGGGCAAACGCCGCCCACCGCGTGGCCCGTATGGGTCAGGGCCTCCTCGTGGGAGAGCATCCGGGCCTTCATGCCGAAGCGGGCCTTGAATTTCTGATTATCCACCTTGGCGTCCCCGGCCATGACCACCAGCATACAGCCCTGGCCCCCCGGTCCTTGGAAGGACAGGGTCTTGGCGATGCGGGCAGGGTCTGTGCCCAAAGCCTGGGCGGCTAGTTCCACCGTGGCGCTGGATACGGGGAATTCCATGACCTGATCCCCTTTGCCAAAGCCATCCAAATATTTGCGTACGATCTCTATGCTCATAGCCAGCCTCCTGGGATAATCCTATTGAACGATACCATAGGCGCCGCTGTTCAGCGCATTGATGATCTGGCTGTTGAGCTGCTGCACCGGGGGCGTATAGGCGTCCAACAGGGCTTTGTCCTCCGCCTCGATGGCATCCTCCAATAGATCCAAATAGTATTGTAAGGTATCCCGGGTGGTTTGGTCAAGATAGGAACCATATCCCTGCAGGATCCCCTGGCCCTGGGCATAGGCATTGTTGGCGGCCGCCAGCTCCGTGGCGATCAGCTGCCGGTTCATTTCGATCTGCGCCAGGATCAGGTCCACGTCCACATCCTGATCCACCGACGGGGTGGAGCCATAGATGTCTTTGAGCAGCTTTTCCAGCCGGCTTACATAGATGCCCCAATAGTCCCGGGCAGCGTAGGAGAAGGCCTTGCCCTCCACCGTATGGGTGCCCAGCTGGCTCATATCCATATGCAGGGCCACCAGGGACAGGGAGCAGATCTGCTTGAAGCTCAGGTTGGTCATGATGTTCTGCTCCACCGCCTTATAGATGGTGGGGATGTTGGCGATCTGGTTGGTGTCCTTGAGCTGCTGGAGGATGGCGGTAACCATCATCTGCTGGCGGCCCACCCGGGCGATGTCGCTGGAGCCCTTGCGCTGCCGGCAATAGTCCAGCACTGCCTGGCCGTCCAGATGCTGCATCCCGGGATGGAGCTCCCGGCCGTTCATGGTGACCTCGATGTCCACGTTATAGTCCACCCCGCCCATGGCGTCCACCACTTCCTTCACCACGTTCATATTGAACCCCACGTAATATTCCACCGGGATGCCCAGCAGCTTGGATACGGTGTTGGTGGTATAGGCGAAGCCGTTTTTCTGGGCGCCGCCGCCGGCGGAGAAGGCGGAATTGATCTTGGCATAGGGGGAGGCCTCATCCGCCAAGTTCCCCTTGGCGGTGTAGATCTTCACATAGCTGTCCCGGGGAATGGAGATAATATCCACGTCGTTGGTGGAAAAATCGATGGTGACCAGCATAATGGTATCCGTGCGGAAGGAGCCCCATTCTTCCCGTTCGGTGCTCTCATCGATGCCCAGCAACAGGATGTTCACCCGGTTTTTCATAAAGTCCAGATCCGCTTCGCTGCGCAAGACCGCGTCTGGGTCGGGGGTAGGGCTGGGCGTGGGCTCCGCCGTAGCCGTAGGGGCAGGCGCAGCCGGGGTTTCCACCGGGGCGGGGCTGGGGGTCGTTTGGGGTTCAAACAAGGATTCAGGAGAGGTGATCTCCTGATAAAAATGCAAGCCCCAAACTGCTCCTGCCAGCAAAAGCACCAACACAGCCAGCAGGATAATCTTAAGGGCAAGGGGCATCCGCTTCTTTTTATTATGCTTATGGGAACCGTGACGGCCGCCGGAAGAGGCAGCCTTGGCTTCATGTTCCATGGCGACAAAAACCTCGCATTAATTTAATTTACCCACATTATACTCCTTTTCCCTCTCCGGGCAAAGCGGCGGCGGGAATGTTAACAAATAGTTTGACTTCTATCTCGATATTCCTTTGGGGAGCAATTGAGCTGCCGGCGGAACACCTTGCTAAAATAGCTGGGGCTGTTGAACCCCGCCCGCTCGGCCACGGTGGTAACGGGCAGATCCGTCTCCTCCAGCATCACCGCCGCGGCGCAGATCCGGTAGTTTACCACATAAGCCACCGGCGCCATGCCGATGGTCTTTTCAAAGCAGCGGCAGCACTCCCGCTCGCTGATGTTGGCGGCGGCGGCGATATCCGGCAGGGTGATATGCTCGGAATAGTGGGCGTGGATATAATCCAGCATGGCCTTCAGGCGGGCGGCCTGGCCGGAATCGCCCCCCCGATAGAAGATGAGGTCGTCCTGCAAATTTTCCACCAGCCTTCTCCAAAGCCGGGATAGGGCGTCCCGGACCCGAAATTCAAACCCGAATCCCCCTGCCTCGCAGGCATGGAAGGCCTCCTGAAAATGCTCTAAGCACACCGCTTGCCAAGGTACCATGGGGGAAAACACGATAAAGCGCAGGGCGGCGCAATTGAGCACCGGCAGCACATACCGCTGGTGGATGACCCCCTCGGGCCGGCCGCCGATCAAGGCGGGATGGAACACCATGGAGCGGAAGCGGCAAAGTGTGCGGGGGGCTTGGCGGATGCTATGCATGGCGTTGGTATTGAGCAGGATGCATTCGCCGCTATTGAGCACCACGGATCCCGTATCCAGCTGCACCCGAGCCTTCCCCTCCGTGACCAAAAAGAGCTCCAGCTCCTCGTGCCAGTGCCAAGGGATCTGGCCTGTAAAATAATCTTTTACAGCCCCATCGTAACAGGCGCAGGGGAAAAGCGGCGTGCCGTGGGCGTCTAGCTCTTTCAGGTCTGCCGCGGTGCGGACACGAAATTTATATTTTGGATGCATTTTCGCCGGCATATCGCACCTCCATGGGAAAATTTTGTCCAAATTGTTATAGTAATAGGCGACATACTTATGGCAGGCCACCTCTTTGCACAGTATAATTTTACCAGAACCAAGAAATGAAAACAAGAAAAGGAGGATAACGCCATGATGACGCTTCTCAACATCAACAATACTGATCGGTTCTTTTCTATCGTGGACGGATGTGCCGGCCCTGTCACGGTGCAGTCCTCGGACGGCCGCAAGGAAGACCTGCGGCACAACACCCTGCTCCGGGATCTCTTGACCAGCAGCGGTGACGGCAGCATTGCCAAGATCGACCTGGATTGCACAGACGCCGGCGACGCATCCCGCATGTTCAAGTACATGCTGGAGGGAGCCTGATCGGCAGTCTGCCAGCCCCAAGAGGGCTGGACACACTTTCTCACCTTTCACGAAAGACACCGGGCGGCGACATGCCGCCCATTTTTTATTGCTCCAGGGCAGGCAGAAACTGCCGAAAGGCGGTGGGCAGGGCATAGCTGCCCGTGAGCTCCTGGGGCAGGACCCAGCAAAAAGCGGGAGCCGCCTCTGCGCAGGGGATCACATAGCCGGTCATATCCCATTCCAGGTGGGTGAAAATATGGGTGCGGTGCAGGACCTGCTCCGGCCCGATGGGGGACAGGCCCCAGGCCGCCGCCTGCTCCAGGGCCTCCTGGGTGGAGAGGCGGCCGGGTACGTTTGGAAATTCCCACAGCCCTGCCAGCAATCCCTGTCCAGGCCGCCGCCTTATGGCGATGCGGCCCTCCCACCGGAGCAGGAACAGGGTATGGGCCTCCTGTTTCCTGGGGCGCTTGGGGGTACGCAGGGGTAGGGCCTCCGGCGCGCCGGCCATCCGCCCCTGGCATAATTCCCGGCAGGGGCAGGCGTCGCACCGGGGCTTCCCGCCCGGCGGGCAAAGGGTAGCCCCCAGCTCCATAAGGGCCTGGGTGAAGTCCCCACATTGCCCCGGCGGATATACGGCTTCCAGGGCCGCCGCCACCGCCCGCTTCATGGGGGGCGTGTCCATGGGTTGCCGGATATGGCAAAGCCGGGCGATCACCCGCAACACGTTGCCATCCACCGCCGCCACGGGCATTTCAAAGCAGATGGACCCGATGGCCCCCGCCGTATAATCCCCAATGCCCGGAAGGCTGCGAATCGCTTTGTATTCCCTGGGAAATACCCCGTCGAATTCCTTCTGGATCCGCTGGGCGGCCCGCTGCAAATTCCGCGCCCGGCTGTAATAGCCCAGCCCTTCCCACAGCTTAAGCAGGGCCCCTTCCTCCGCCTCCGCCAGGGCGGCGATGGTGGGCAGGGCCTCCAAAAAGCGCAGGTAATAGCCCCGCACAGCCTCCACCCGGGTCTGTTGAAGCATGATCTCGCTGAGCCATACGTGATAGGGCTCCCGGTCCGCCCGCCAGGGCAGGGCCCGGGCGTTTTGTTGATACCAGGGCAGCAGCGCCCCGGGCAGCCGCTCCAGGCCCGAAAAGGCCGGCGGCTGAAAAGATCCTCGTTTTTGTTCCATGGCCCCATGATACACCATCCGGGCCCCCAGGGTAAAGCCCCCGGGGGGCGCCGGCTGCAAGCACAATCCAAAAGGCGGCCTGCCCGGCCGCCTTTTTGGATTGCGCGATTGCAATCGGCTGCTATACATATTTTCGCATGTGCTTAAGGGCGCTTTTTTCCAGGCGGGATACCTGGGCCTGGCTGATGCCGATCTCCTCCGCCACCTCCATCTGGGTGCGGCCCTTGAAAAACCGAAGCTGTAGGATCCGGCGCTCCCGATCGGTGAGCTTTTCCATGCCCCGTTCCAGGGCCACATGGGTCAGCCAGTCGTCGTCGCAGGTACCCTCGTCCTTTACCTGGTCCATCACATAGATGGCGTCCCCGTCGTCGTGGTAGATGGGCTCGAACAGGGAGACTGGGTCCTGGATGGCGTCCAGGGCAAAGGCGATCTCCTCCTCCTTGACCTCCATGGCCTTGGCGATGTCGCTGATATGGGGCTCCCGGCCCATCTCCTCCAGAAGCTTGGAGCGGGTTTGCAGGGCCCGGTAGGCGGTATCCCGGATGGAACGGGAGACCCGCAGGGCATTGTTGTCCCTTAGATGCCGCCGCACTTCCCCGATGATCATGGGGACCGCATAGGTGGAGAAACGCACCTCATGCTTCAGGTCAAAGTTATCGATGGCCTTGATCAAGCCAATACACCCCACCTGAAAGAGATCGTCCATCTGCTCCCCCCGTCCGGAAAACCGCTGGATTACGCTGAGCACCAGCCGTAGGTTCTCCCGGATAAAGGTCTCCCGGGCCTCCAAGTCGCCGTCCTGAATTTTCAAAAGCAATTCCCGGCTGCGCTTTTGGGTCATCATGGGCAACTTGGCGGTATCCAGTCCGCAGATCTCCACCTTGTTCAGCGCCATAACCGCATCCCCCCTCAACAAACATTCCTTACGCCTTTAGCATTGCCGAAAGCGGCCCGGCCAATTCTGCGAAAAGAGTAAGCTTTTAGAAGGTGCGTTCCTTTCCCGGCGCGCCCGCCCAGCCCAACGCAATCAAAAAAGGCGGCAACCGCCGCCAAGATCAAGTACCATGAAAGCCAGGCGCAGCAGCCGCCTATTCCCTATCCAGCAGCCCGAGCCTGCCCCACCGGTTCCAATAGCTGCCGCCGCCGGCGTCCAGCCTGCGCTGCACCACCCCGTCGTCCCGGCCCTTGGCTTCCACCACCTGGCCGCCGCCGATGTACACCCCCACGTGGTAGTATTTCTCGCTGTTCTTGCGGAACACCAGATCCCCTGGACGCAGGGCCGCCTCCAGGGCCGATACGCTGGCGGGGGTGTGGATCTCCCCGCACATGCCGGCCAGGTGGTTGCAGTTCCGCTTTGAGGGCACAAGCCCCAGGTCGTAGAAGTAGCGGGAGATCAGCCCCGAGCAATCGAAGCAGCGGTAGGTCGTTACGCCTTTGGCTTTCAGCTTTTTGATAAAGTCTATGCTGCGCTGGGCGTTGGCATGGCTATTGTCCATGCGGCGGATCTGGCTGTCCGTCAGGTTGTACTGGCCGTGGCCGCCCCAGACGTACACCTGGCCCACATGGCTCTTTACAAAGTCCACCAGCCCCGCCGCCGTGGCCGCGGGCCGCGCCGTGGGTTCCTCGTCCAGGGCCGCCCAGGTTTTCGAGCCGCAGATGCCGTCCGCATCCAGGCCCGAATACGCCTGAAAGCTGCGCGCCGCCGCCTCCGTCTTTGGGCCGTAAATGCCGTCTACCGCCCCGCAGGGGAAGCCGTGGGCGGCAAGCCGGGTCTGGCAGAGGGATACGTCCTGATACCCGCCCTCGTCCCGCATATAGGGGGTTTTTAGCCGCAGGGTGCGGCGGATCACCGGCTCCTCCACGTCGGTGGGGGCCTCCGGGTCGGCGGCCTCCTCCCCAGGCTCTTCGTCCAACGCCGCCCAGGTTTTCGAGCCGCAGATGCCGTCCGCGTCCAAGCCCACGGCCCCCTGGAAGCTGCGCACCGCCGCCTCCGTCTTGGGGCCGTAGATGCCGTCCACCTTCCCGCAGGGGAACCCGTGAACGTCCAGCCGGGTCTGGCAAAGGCTTACGTCCGTGTAGCCATCCTCGTCCCGCATGTAGGGGCTAGCCATGCGCAGGGTGCGGCGGGCCTTGGCCGGCTCCGGCTGCTCCGCCTCCTGAGTCTCCACCTCCGGGGGCACCAGCACATAGGCCCCCAGGGCCAGGGCTTCGTCCCATTCCACCAGGGCGTCCCCGTTCATGCCCCAATTCTGGCCCCAGGAGTTGTGGATCAGGGCGTATTCCTTGCCGCCCAGCAATTTCCAGCCCTTGATCAACACCTGGTGATATCCCAGGCCCGGGCGGCTACAGGGCCATACCCCCCGGCTGTCCGGGTCCCATTGCTCCACCGCCAGGGTGGCGGACACGGGCAGGTATTCCCCTTTGGCAAGCTTCCGCTTGGCGGTGAGGGCGGCCTTGACCTGGCTCACGGTGGCAGCCCGGGCCCACACGCATCCGGCCACAGGCAGGGCGTCCGCCTGAAGGGTGGCCTTGTTCTGGTTGTACTGGGCGATGGCCTCCGGTACCTCGTATTCCTTGGGGTCGGCTTTCAGGCTGGCGTTGCCGGATTTCACCAGGAACCCCAGGGCCTGGCCCACCACCATGCCCTCACCCTGGTGGCTTCTGCCGCCGGCATACAGGTAGTTCACCCCATATTCCCTGCCGTAGGCCAAATAATAAAGCCAGCGCATGGTTTGCGGGACGCATGTGCTGGCCTGCTGGTCATAGTGCTTGGGGATGGGGATCTCCCAGGCGTCCGGGTAGGCGGCCCGGGGGGTCTGGATGGTATAATCCCGCACGTCCGGGGGCGTGGGGATGGCGCCAAGTGGATGCTGCATATGGTTCCTCCTTTTTTTGTGGTCGGTTGGGATTCCGTTGGCCGGGCGGGGGGGCGGCGGCGTTTTGCGGCCTT
>UQOG01000058.1 GCA_900542615.1 uncultured Eubacteriales bacterium
CATAGCTTGGACGGTTTTTTCATATTTTAAACCGTAGTTTAAAAATCAGCGGTTATCCACTTTCTCAGGATACAGGTCGTGCATGCTCAGCCGCTGCCAGGCCACTTCCTCCCAGCGGGTGCCGGGGCGGCCGTAGTTGCAGTAGGGGTCGATGGAAATGCCGCCCCTAGGGGTGAATTTGCCCCAAACCTCGATGTATTTGGGGTCCATGAGGCGGATGAGATCCTTCATGATGATGTTCATGCAGTCCTCGTGGAAATCCCCGTGGTTGCGAAAGCTAAACAGATACAGCTTGAGGGACTTGCTTTCCACCATGCGGGGGCCGGGCACATAGGATATATAAATGGTAGCGAAATCCGGCTGGCCTGTGATGGGGCAGAGGCTGGTGAACTCCGGGCAGTTGAACTTGACGAAATAGTCGTTGTCCGGGTGCTTGTTGGGGAAGGTTTCCAGTACCTCGGGAGCATAGTCCATCGAATAGGAAGTTTTGTTGTTCCCCAGCAGGGAAACGGTGCCGAATTCCTCTTGGCTGCGTTGGCTCATGCTTGGCTCCTTTCTTCGTCCGGGGCGGCCCAGATCCGTTTGCCTAGGTGGATCAGCCCCACCCCGCAAACCGCCGGCACGATCTGGCCGATCACCAGGCTCAGAGCCAGGGGCCAGTAGGGCAGCTGCAACAGGTAGGAGAGCCAAATGGGGACCCCCAGGCCCGGGATCAACAGGATGGGCAGGGCGCAAAGCCATAGGGGCAGGTTTGCCCGGCGGATCAACACCTCCAGCCCTGTGGTGGCAAGCCCCGCTGCGAAGCCCCCCACCAGATCCAGTATGCCCAACCCCCCGAAGATGTTGCCAATGGCGTTGGCAAGCCCCAGGGGCACGACCAGGAACGGAAACAGATAAGCCAGCGCATACAGGCTCGTTGCGATGCGGATTTGGTACGCGCCAAAGGAAAAGCTTTGCGTCAGGTACAGAACGGTCACATACAGGGCGATCATCAGCCCCGAAAAGGTCAGCTTCTGAACATGGGACAAGGGTTTTTCCATCTGTTTTCACCTCCTAATGATAAAGGCCACGCCGCCAGCATGGCGGCCGCCTTCTGACAATGTTTGAACGTCGCGGCATGGCGATCTGTTCCAGGGCGGCAGGGGCCGCCCCATTGTCCCTAGTTTTGTTTTCGGACAGGATGGTTGCGAACTGTCCTCATTAGGCATACAAGAGGCATTATACGCCCTCCCAGGGGAAAAGGCAATACCTCCCTGCCGGCCTTCCGGGTCCTTTGGGAAGGCGGGAAAACCGGGGGAGGCGGCCTAAAAGCCGTCTCGAAAAGTTCACGGAAAAGCACAGGTTTGCATGAAAAATTGCGTTGCAAAAGGCTGCGGGTTGTGATAATCTATACTTCGTATGACGGTACACCATATAATTGGGCCGGATTCCGGCTTTTGCCAGAGGGGAGCAAGACGGCCCCGGTTTGGGTGTGGCCCAGTATAGAAAGAAAACGCGTAAGGTTCGGAGGTAAAAATGGCAACTATGGAAAAGCTCGAAGGCAGCAAAGTCAAGCTGACCATCGAGGTATCGGCGGAACAATTCGAAGCGGCGACCCAGAAGGCCTATCAAAAGGCGGGCAAGCGGTTTAACGTGCCCGGCTTCCGCAAGGGCAAGGCCCCTCGGAAGGTGATCGAGAATATGTACGGCCCCCTGGCGTTTTTTGACGACGCCTTCGATATCGTGTATCCCGAGGCTTACCAGGCTGCCATTGCGGAACAGGGCGTGGAGCCTGTGGACAGGCCCGACGTGTCCATCGAGACCCTGCCGGATGGGGAAAATCCCTTGGTATTCAGCCTGGTGGTGGCGGTAAAGCCCGAGGTGGAGCTGGGCGCGTACAAGGGTATAGAAGTAGAGAAGCGTGCGTATAATGTTACGGACGACGAGGTGGATGCCGCCATCGCGCAATTGCAGGAGGGCGTAGCCCGGATGGTGGATGTGGACCGGCCTGTGGAAAACGGCGATACGGTGAATCTGGACTATTCCGGCAGCGTGGATGGGGTCAAGTTTGACGGCGGCACCGCCCAGGGCCAGACCCTGACCATTGGCAGCGGCCAATTCATCCCCGGCTTTGAGGAGCAGATGGTGGGCATGGCCGTTGGCGAAGAGAAGGACATCGAGGTCACCTTCCCCGAAGAATACCATGCGGAGCAGCTGGCCGGGAAAAAGGCTGTGTTCGCCGTAAAGGTGAATGGTATCCAGGTCAAGGAGCTGCCCGCTTTGGACGATGAATTCGCCAAGGACGTATCCGAATACGATACCCTGGAGGCCCTGCGGGAGGCTAAGCGCAAGGAATTGCTGGAACAGGCCGAAAAGAACGCCAAGATCGAAAAGGAAAACGACGTGGTGCGCAAGGCCGTGGAGAACGCCACCGTGGAGATTCCGGATGCCATGGTGGAGCGGCAGATCGATTCCTTCCTGCAGGATCTGGGGTACCGCCTGCAAATGCAGGGCATTTCCCTGGAAGATTATCTGAAATATACCAATAGCGAGATTTCGGCGCTGCGGGATCAATATCGGGCCGACGCTGCCCTGCGGGTCAAGAGCCAGCTGGTGCTGGAAGCCATCGGCAAGGCGGAGGCCATCGAGGCCACCCCGGAGGAGATCAGCGACAAGGTGGCGGAATATGCCAAACAGTTCGGCAACATGACCGTGGAGGATTTTGAAAAGAACCTCCAGCCGGACGACCGGCAGTATTTTGCCGACCAGGTGGTGGTGGAAAAGACCCTGGCCCTGCTGGTGGATAGCGCCAAGGAGGTGGCCCCGAAGAAGAAGGCCACCCGGAAGAAGAAGGCGGCGGCTACGGCCGAAGCCCCTGCGGAACAGGAAGCCCCGGCGGCGGAGGAACCGCAGGAATAACCCCGCGGCGGGATCGGCCTGCCGCAAGAAAAAGGAGGTACGGATATGCCCGGATTGATACCCATGGTGGTGGAGCAAACCAACCGTGGTGAACGCTCTTACGATATTTATTCCCGCCTGCTCAAGGATCGGATCATCTTCCTGGGGGGCGAGATCGATGATGATACCGCCAATTTGGTGGTGGCCCAGTTGATCTTCCTGGAAGCGGACGATCCGGATAAGGACATCAGCCTCTACATCAACAGCCCTGGCGGGTCCGTTACAGCGGGCATGGCCATCTACGATACCATGCAGTATATCAAGTGCGATGTAAGCACCATCTGCGTGGGCATGGCGGCCAGCATGGGGGCGTTTTTGCTGGCGGCGGGGGCCAAGGGCAAGCGCAAGGCCCTGCCCAATTGCGAGGTCATGATTCATCAGCCCCTGGGCGGCGCCCGGGGCCAGGCCACGGATGTGGCCATCCAGGCGGAACAGCTGATCAAGATCAAGAATAAGATGAATCAGATCCTGGCCCAGCGCACCGGCCAGCCGGTGGAGCGGGTGGCCCAGGATACGGAACGGGATAACTACATGGACGCGGCCGCTGCATTGCAATATGGCCTGGTGGATGCGATCATTCCCCCAAGGAGGTAACGGATGACGGTTTTTGAGGATAACGGCTCTGTGCGTTGTTCCTTCTGCGGAAAGTCCCAGGATGAGGTGCGCCGGGTCATTGCAGGCCCGGGGGTCTACATCTGCGATGAGTGCATCGAGCTGTGCCAGGAAATCATTGACGACGATTATCTCAAGGCCGACGGCGAGGCAGAGCTGAAGGACATCCCCAAGCCCCAGGAGATCGCCAAGACCCTGGATCAATACGTGGTGGGGCAGGATATGGCCAAGCGCGCCCTGTCCGTGGCGGTCTATAACCACTATAAGCGCATCACCGCCGGCAAGCAGGCGGGGGATGTGGAGCTGCAAAAGAGCAACATCATCATGCTGGGGCCCACCGGCTGCGGCAAGACCATGCTGGCCCAGACCCTGGCAAAGATCCTGGACGTTCCCTTTGCCGTGGCGGACGCCACCTCCTTGACGGAGGCGGGCTATGTGGGCGAGGACGTGGAAAACATCCTGCTCAAGCTCATCCAGGCGGCGGATTTCAACGTCCAGCGGGCGGAAAAGGGCATCGTATACATCGACGAGATCGATAAGATTGCCCGTAAAAGCGAGAATCCTTCCATCACCCGGGACGTATCCGGCGAAGGGGTGCAGCAGGCCCTGCTGAAGATCCTGGAGGGCACCGTTGCCAACGTGCCGCCCCAGGGCGGCCGCAAGCACCCCCAGCAGGAGTGCATCCAGATCGATACCACCAACATCCTGTTCATCTGCGGCGGCGCCTTTGCCGGCATCGAGGATATCATCTCCAAGCGCACCGGCAAAAAGCTCATGGGCTTTGGCGCGGACGTGCAGAGCCAGGAGAAAAAGGATATCGGCGAGATCCTCAAGGGCATCCTGCCCGAGGATCTGCTAAAATTCGGCCTCATTCCCGAGTTCGTAGGCCGTATGCCGGTGATCGTCACCCTGCATCAGCTGGATGAGGCGGCTTTGATCGACATCCTGACCCAGCCCAAGAACGCCTTGACCCGCCAGTACAAATATCTCTTTGAGCTGGATGGGGTGGAGCTCACCTTTGACCAGGACGCCCTGGTGGCGGTGGCCCATAAGGCCATTGAGCGCAAGACCGGCGCCCGGGGGTTAAGGGCCATCCTGGAGGACGTGATGCTGGAGATCATGTTCGACATCCCCAGCCGCAACGACATCAAGAGCTGCGAGATCACCAAGGACGTGATCGAGAAAAAAGCAGCCCCCAAATTCCAATACCGGGAGGAGGCCCCCAGGTTGGAGGCCCCCCGCCGCGAAAGTGACGCATGTTAGAAGACGGAAGAAATAAGTTCATACAGTTGGTTCGGTTCGGCAGGGTTGGCTAAACCTTGTCGAACATTTTTTTACAGGTTTCGTTAAAAGATTTTACGGAGGTACCCTATGGAAAAAGACGTGGTCATCGTAGGCGCAGGGCCTGCGGGCATTTTTACCGCATTGGAAATGTTGCGCAAGGGCAGCAAGCAGAGCATTTTGCTCATCGAAAAGGGGCAGCCGGTGGAAAAGCGCCATTGCCCCAAGGCCCAGGTGGGGTACTGCGTAAACTGCAAGCCCTATTGCCACATTACCACGGGCTTTTCCGGGGCGGGTGCGTTTTCCGATGGGAAGCTCTCCCTCAGCTATGAGGTGGGCGGGGATCTGCCTTCCCTGATCGGGGAAAATCTGGCCCAGGATACCATCGACTATGCGGACCAGATCTACCTGGAATTCGGCGCTTCCACCCAGGTGGAGGGCATTTCCAATACCCCGGAGGTAAAGTCCATCCGCAAGCGTGCCATCCAGGCGGGGCTCAAGCTGGTGGATTGCCCCATCCGGCATCTAGGCACCGAGAAGGCCCAGGATATTTATCTGGCCATTGAGCGGCATTTGCAGGAGCGGGGCGTAGAAATGCGCTTTGGCTGCGAATGCACCAACCTGGTGTTGGAGGGGGATGTGTGCAAAGGGGTATGCATCCAGGAGAACGGCAAGGAGGAAACCGTGATGGCCAAGCGGGTGGTGGTGGCCACCGGCCGCCGGGGCGCGGATTGGCTGGAAAAGCTCTGCGCCGCCCACGGCATCGCCCATCAGCCCGGCACGGTGGATATCGGCGTGCGGGTAGAGGTGCGCAACGAAGTGATGGAGCGGGTTAACGAGGTGCTCTATGAATCCAAGCTCATCGGGTATCCGCCCCCCTTCAAAAACAAGGTGCGCACCTTCTGCCAGAACCCGGGCGGGTTTGTGAGCCAGGAGAATTACGACAACGACCTGGCGGTGGTCAACGGCCATTCCTACAAGGAGCTCAAGAGCCAGAATACCAATGTGGCCATCCTGTGCTCCCACAATTTCAGCGTTCCCTTCAACCAGCCCATCGCCTATGCCCAGAAGGTGGGGGAGCTGACCAATATGTTGGGCGCCGGCCATATCCTGGTGCAGCGATTTGGGGATATCCTGGACGGCAAGCGCACCTGGCCAAAGGAGCTGTCCCAGGCCAATGTGCGGCCCACCCTGCCGGATGCGGTGGCCGGGGATATCACTGCCGCCATGCCTTACCGGGCCATGATCAACATCATCAACTTCATCAAGGCTATGGACCACGTGGTGCCTGGCTTTGCGGCGGAGGAGACCCTGCTCTATTCCCCGGAGCTGAAGTTCTATAGCAACCGGGTCAAGATGGATGAAGCCCTGAACACCAACATCCAGGGCTTGCACTGCCTGGGGGATTCCAGCGGCTGGACCCGGGGCCTGATGATGGCCTCGGTGATGGGGGTGCTCATGGGCCGCCGCATCGCGGAGGAAGGCTGACCGCTTGCCGGGAAGGCCATTGGGGTTGGCAACCGGCTGGAGCCATCCCGGGGGGCATGGGCGATGTATCGCCTGCCGCCATGGGCCTATGGCGCAGCCCAAGGGAGCCGGTAGCCCGGCCCGTTTCGGCGCCAACCCAGGGGAATAAGCTGGAGGATTTGCCGCAAAGACGTCCCGGAAGGGGACACGGAAACCGGCGGCGTATGCCAAATTTCCACAGCCAGGCGGCGGCGACCCACGGGCCGCCGCCGCTTTGCCTGGCAAGAACCAAAAAATCAGGAAAAAGATGCCGCTCCCAGGCAAAAAACCTGTTATTACCACGCAGGCCATCCAGGGGATTGCACATACTACTGCATAGCGAGTTTCAAGATTTATGGAGGGTATGGGCATGGAAGATATTTGGGTATGGCTTGTGATGCAGGTGGTGCTGGTGGTGAGCATCTATTTTTTGGCCAAGCGGGCCAAGTCCAGCGGGGCCCAGGAGACAAAGAAGCCCCGGCATTCCCGGGAGGAGTGCCGGGAAATGCGGGAGCTAAAGCAAATGCGGGCCCGCTCTTTGAGTATGCCTTTATCCGAGCGTGCGCGGCCAGCCCAAATGGAGGACATCATCGGCCAGCGGGATGGGATACGGGCCCTGCGGGCGGCCCTCTGCGGCCCGAATCCGCAGCACGTGCTCATCTATGGCCCGCCGGGCTGCGGAAAAACCTGCGCGGCCCGCTTGGTGCTGGATGAGGCCAAACGCTGTCCGGATTCCCCCTTCGACGGGGATTCCAAGTTCGTGGAGGTGGACGCCACCTGTGTGCGCTTTGACGAACGCTCGATTGCGGATCCCCTGTTGGGCTCCGTGCACGATCCCATATACCAGGGGGCGGGGGCGTTGGGGGCCCAGGGCATTCCCCAGCCAAAGCCGGGGGCGGTCAGCCGGGCCCATTGCGGGATATTGTTTTTAGATGAGATCGGTGAGCTGCACCCCGTTCAGATGAATAAGCTTCTTAAGGTGCTGGAGGACCGGAAGGTGTTCTTTGAAAGCGCCTACTATTCCGGGGACAATGCCAGCATTCCCCGCTATATTCACGATATCTTCCAAAATGGGATGCCGGCGGATTTCCGCCTGGTGGGCGCCACCACCCGCCGGCCGGAGGAGTTGCCGCCCGCCCTGCGTTCCCGGTGCGTGGAGCTGTACTTCAAGCCCCTGAGCGACCACAGCCTATGCCGGATCGCCCTGGGAGCAGCCGCCCGGCTGGGCTATGGCCTGGAACAGGATACGGCCATGCTGTTGGCCAGCTATTGCGCCTCCGGCCGGGACGCGGTAAACATGGTGCAGCTGGCGGCGGGGGCAGCCTATGGGGAAGGCCGGCGGCAGATCACCGATGGGGATATCCGTTGGGTGACCCAGATCAGCAATTGCCAGCGGCACCTTCCGCCCAAGCTGCCGGAGAAACCCAAGCCGGGGGTATCCATCGGCTTGGCGGTGGGCAACGGGGGCGTGGGGATCGCCATTGAAATCGAATGCTTGGTGGAACCTGCCCGCACCAAGGGGGCGGGGACCCTGGAGGTAGGCGGCGCGGTGGAATACGAGGAGCTGGAGCTAAAAGGCCGCAGGCTGGGGCGAAAGGGGACCGCCAGAACCTCGGCGGAAAACGTATTGGGCGCGTTTCAGAAAAACCTGGGTTGGGACGCCAGCGCCTACGACGTGCGGTTCAACATACCCGGCGGGCTGCCCATGGACGGCCCCAGCGCAGGCATTGCCCTGGCGGTGGCTCTGATGGGGGCCATCAGCGGCAAGGCGCCCATACCCAAGCTTGCCCTGACCGGGGAGATCACCGTACAAGGAGAGGTGCGGCCGGTGGGTGGGGTGGGGGAGAAGCTGGATGCCGCCATCCAGGCGGGGGCACATACCGTGCTGATCCCAAAGGCCAATTGGGAGGACGCCTATGCCGGCCTGCCCTGCGACGTGATCCCGGTGGAGGATATCGCCCAGACCCTACGCCTTGCCTTTGACATCCCCTATGAGCTGCCCGTGTCGGAAGGGGTGATCCCCCTGCTGTATACCACCGCATAGCCATGGCGGGAGCTGCATCCCTGCCCTGCGCGCCACCAGGCCCGGCGGCGCGCTTTTGTTGTTCCCTGCGCCGTGGGCGGTGCTTGTGAACATATGGTGGCAAACGATGCCGGCCGGCAGGGAAGTATGCTATACTAAAGGGCATGAAAAAGACCAACGCCTGTACCATGTCCCAACAATGGAAACGACTGCCCTGGCTGCTGCTGATCCCCCTGGGCCTGCTGCTGCCGAGGCTGGCCGCCCGGTATCCCTGGGCGGCGGAGGCCTACGCGCAAACCCTATATCCCTGGATCAGCGGCGTTTTGGGGGCCATTAGCGGGCTGTTCCCCTTTTCCCTAGCGGAATTCCTGTTGTACGGCCTGCTTCTTGGGGCCGGAGGATGGCTGCTGGCGACTCTGCTTTTGACCATCCTTAGGAAACGCCCCTTGGTAAGGCTGGTGCGCCTGGTCCTGACCCTGGCCATCCTTGTCGGCATCCTGCTGAACGCCTTTTATTTGGTGTGGGGGTTCAATTACGCCCGGCCCACCTTGTATACGCTGCTGGACCTGCCGGTGCAGGAGCGCCCGGCGGAAGAATTGGAAACGCTCTGCCGGGAGCTGGCCACCGAGGCCGCTTCCCTGCGAGAACAGGTATCCCAGGATGCGGACGGGGTTTTTTCCCTGCCGGAGGGCTGGCGGGCGGGCTTTTCCCAGCTTCCAGACGCCTATGCGGCCCTGGGGGCGGAAGTACCCCTCTTCTCCCAGCCGGCCAGGACGCCCAAAGGGGTGCTGCTTTCCCAGGGGATGAGCTGGGCCGGGATTGCCGGCATCTATATCCCCTTTACCGCGGAGGCCAACGTCAACGTTCATCAGCCGCCCCTGCTGCTCCTGTCCAGCGGCGCCCATGAGATGGCCCATTATCTGGGCTTTGCCCGGGAGGATGAGGCCAACTTCATCGCCTATCTTGCCTGCATCCATTCCCAGGACCCCTCCATCGCCTATTCCGGGGTGATGCTGGCCCTGATCCATTGCGGCAACCAGCTGTACAAAGCGAACCCCTCCGCCTACCTGGGCGTTTGGGAGGACTGCTATTCCCCCGGCATGATCCGGGATCTTAGGCAATATAACGCCTATTGGGATAGCTACGAGGGCCAGGTGGAAGCGGTGGTGGATCAGATCAACGACAGCTACCTGAAGCACAACCAGCAGGAAAGCGGCGTGCAGAGCTACGGCATGATGGTAGACCTGCTGCTGGCCTGGCGGCAGGCGGGCAAAGCCGATGCGCCGGCATAAAGCTGGGCCCCGGCTGCGTCCCCATGGGGATCCACAAAAAAATGGCAGGCTTACGGGCTTGCGCCCGGCCTGCCGGGAAACCTTGGAGTTCGGGCCATGGCATGGCCCGCTGCACCGATTATTGCGATCCGGAAAAGAGTCTGCCGCCCTCGGATCCGGGATTGGCGGCGCCCTCCAGGGGCGGCATGAAATGCCCGCCCGGGATGTGGAGAATATCCGCGAAAAGGCCCTTTGTCCGGCCCGTTGCAACGCCAACGGCGCCACGGATTTGGCTTACCATGGGGACCAGCGGCGCCTTGCCGGTTATGCGGTGAGGGCAAAGACCATCTTTTCATAGGAATGGGTCATGGCAAGCTGGGCATATTTCATGGCTGCGGCAAACGCCCCATGGGAGGCGGCGTCGCTTTGCGCCAGCGGGGAGAGGACGGCCGTATATTCCCCTTTGCAGGCCAGCAGGCTGGCGATGGCCGGGGCGCTGTCTCCATAGGCGGCCAGGGCGGCCATCTCCTGCTCCAGATCCTGCTGGATCTGCTGCACCGCCGCCTTGCCATCCGCCACGCTTTGCCCGTCCCGGTCAAAGGCGATGGCCGCCTGGGTCATGGCCTCCTGGGCCCGGTATAGGGCGGAAAAGCCGGATTCCACCTGGGCAAGCTGGCCTTCCTCCCCGCTGACCCGGAAGGTGGCGCCCGGCGCTTCCATGGTATAGACGGTACAGTCCATCCCCTCGCTCACCAGCCTGTCTTTCACTTCCTTTGCCTCGGATTCCAAGGCGTATCCCGCCGCCAAAACCCGGTACCGGTCCCCATCCTGTAGGATATATCCCCCCGCGCCCTGGCTCTTCAGGGTGTCGCTTTGCTTTTGGGCGTTTTCCGCCGAGGAAAATACCCCCATTTGCAGCGTATAGCAGGTCAGAGCCGGCAGGGCGATGTCTTCGCTCCGGGAGGACGGGGCCGTGCTCAGGCTCACCTGCTGCACATCCTCCGTTCCCGGCTCTTCCAGCTCCTCCTGCTCCCGCCCCAGGGAGGCAAGCGCCTCAAAGGCCGGCGCCATCACCTTTTCCGCCAGCCACGTTCCCGCCGCGCTGGCGGATACCAGATATACGATGCCCGCCAGCATCAGCATGGCGATCACAGCCCTACCCGCTCCGGTGCTCCCCTGCTGGCTGGACCGGCGGGCGGGCTTGCGCCGTCTGCGCCGTGTATATTCCATCCTCTTGTCCCCGCTTCCTATATATGGTTTCTTGCTCTATGGATATTCCCCGTTTCGCCGAAACAGAACGCGGGATGGACAAATTGAAGAGAAAATATATTTGACAAAAAGTCGTATATATTTGACTTTTTGCAGCCGGTATGCTAGCCTATAACCAGGAGGAAATTCAATGGGACGAAATTTGAAGCTCAAGGCGGCCCGGGCGGCGCGGGATATGACCCAAAAGGACCTGGCGGAGGCTGTGGGCATATCCCGGCAAACGGTAAACGCCATCGAACAAGGGGAATATAACCCCAGCATCAAGCTATGCCGGGCCATTTGCCGGGCATTGGGCAAGACGCTGGACGAACTTTTTTGGGAGGATTAGCCGGATGAAATACGATGAATATCAGTTGTTTACCCGGTACCGGTTGGGGTATCATACCATGTTTTTGACGGAGATCCTTATTGTCATCAACATCCTTTTATGTATGCGCCGGCCCTGGGCCTCCATCATGGTGCAGATGACGGCCCTGCTCGTTTTGCCCGGCCTGTATTTTATCACGGGGGCGGTATTTCGCAACGCCTATCTGGAGATTGGCGCCAGACACTGGGTGCATGGGTTGTGCAGCATGGGCATTGGTTTGTTGGGGATCCTTGTATTTACCGTAAGCGATCCGGTGCTATTGCAGGACGGCATGGTGACAGACGACGTGATACAGCTGGCTGTGGGGATATGCTGGCTCTACCTGGGGGCGATCCTCCTCATCAAAGCGTATCTGAATTTCCGAGGGGAAAAGGAGGGGGAGGAGCAGGCGTAAGGCC
>UQOG01000059.1 GCA_900542615.1 uncultured Eubacteriales bacterium
CCAGCGGCCCGGGGGGGCGGCGGGCGCGCACAGCGCGCACAAAGCATGGGCGGGGACCTTTTGCCCCGCCCATGCTTTGGTTTTGCGGACCCCCTGGGCCCGCAAAACGCCGCCGCCCCCCGGCGTGACCCAACGTCTCCCCCCTCCCCTTCGCCAGCGCGCCTCCGCCAGCCATACGGCGGTTGGATGGGGGCGCAGGAAGGAAGGGGCGGACATGCGGGGGGCGGCGGCGTTTGGCGGCCAGGGGGGGCCCTGCGGGCCGCCCCCTGGCCTGCCAAACAAAAGAGCGGGGCCCGGGGCCAAAGGCCCGGGCCCCGCTCTTTCAGGACGCTTCGCGTCCCGCCGCGGGCTACAATCCTCTGACAGCCTCTCCTGCTAGTGCGCGAATATCGCTGTCCGCGTAGGACCCGCGTAGGGCCGGTTAGAGTTCTTCCACATAGCCGATGCCGGGCATGGTTTTCACCGTGGTAACGATGTCGTCATGGTTGCAATTCTTCTGGCCTTTGAGTGTGACGCTAAAGGCCAGGATGCCGTTATCGGAGGTGTTTTCCAAAAGGATCTGCAAATTGCTGGGTTCATAGTGCCGGTCCCGGACAAAGTCCAGGAATTGGCCTACCGCCACGTTGTGTTTTAGTTCCACATACACCTCCACCTGCTTGGTTCGGCGGCGCATGCGAAAATCCAGCTCGTGGAGCAGGGTCAGGATCACAAAGATGGCCACGCTACCCATGATGGACACGGCGTACAAGCCGATTCCCAGGGCCAGGCCCACGCAGGCGCTGGCCCAAAGGCCGGCGGCGGTGGTCAGTCCCTTGATCTGATTCCGGGCGGTGACAATGATGGTGCCGGCGCCCAGGAAGCCGATGCCGCTGACCACCTGGGCGCCCATGCGCACCGGGTCGCCCACGCCAAAGGCTTCGTAAACATATTGGTTGGTGAGCATGACGATACATGCCCCCAGGCATACCAGCATATAGGTGCGCAGGCCGGCGGGGCGGTTTTTCAGGCCCCGCTCCATGCCGATCATGCCGCCCAGCACAATGGCCATCAGGATCCGCAGGCCCGCCTCCAGGTAGGTGAATTCCCGGGCGGTCGTCATTATTGCGTCCATGGCCGGATCACCTCGTTTCTATGGAGCCGCCGATTATCCATGGGTAAAGCAGGCGACGAAATGGTTCGGGGAGACTTCCTTGAGCTGGGGAATGCCTTTGCGACAGAACTCGTTGCATTCAAAGCACCGGTTGGCAAAGCGGCATTCATCCGGCAGGTTGACGGGGCTGGTGATCTCGCCTTTCAGGGAGATGCGTTGCCGCTTGTGGGAAAGGTCGGGCACGGGGATGGCGGAAAGCAGGGCCCGGGTATAGGGATGGATGGGGTTGTTGAACAGTTCTTCCGCCGGGGCCTTTTCCACGATGGAACCGAGATACATCACGGCGATCTCGTCGGAGAAGTGGTTCACCACGGAGAGGTCGTGGGTGATGAAGATATAGGTCAGGTGCATCTTCTCCTGGAGGGTTTTCAGCAGGTTGAGGATCTGGGCCTGGATGGAAACGTCCAGGGCGGAGACCGGCTCGTCGCAAACGATGAGCTTGGGGCGCATGGCCAGGGCCCGGGCGATGCCGATACGCTGGCGGCGGCCGCCGTCCAGCTCATGGGGATAGCTGTTGATCAGCCGTTCCGCCAGGCCCACGGTTTCCATCAATTCCAGGACCCGGTCCTCAATGGCGTGTTTATCCGTCAGGATGCGGTTGACCCGGATGGGTTCGGAGATGATCTGGTTGATGGTTTTTTTGGGGTCCAGGGAGGAGAAGGGGTCTTGGAAGATGATCTGCATATCCTTGCGGACATGGCGCATCTGGCCCTTGGACAGCTTGGTGATGTCCTTGCCCTGGAAAAAGATCTCCCCGGAGGTGGGCTCGATCAAGCGGAGGATGGAACGGCCGGTGGTGGATTTGCCGCAGCCGGATTCCCCCACTAGGCCCAGGGTACGGCCCTCTTGCAGGTCAAAGCTGATGTCGTCCACCGCATGGAGCATTCCGCTGCCGGTTTTGAAGTATTTTTTCAGATGCCGGACTTCCAAAATATTTTCCGCCATTATTCGTTCCCCCTTTTGATGTGGAATCCCGGCTGTTCATAGGCCAGGCAAGCAAACTGATGGGTGGGGCTGGCCTGCTGGAGTTGGGGCTGCCGTTCAAAGCAGGCCGGGGTGGCGTAATCGCACCGGGGGGCAAAGGCGCAGCCCTTGGGCAGGTTGGTGGGATCCGGCATGAGGCCCTTGATGGGCTTGAGCATGGCGGTGCGGTTTTTGATGTTGGGCAGGGAGTTGAACAGGCCCTCGGTATAGGGATGCAGGGTGTGGTTGAACACATCCTCCAGGGTGCCCTGCTCCACGATGCGGCCCGCGTACATCACCGCCACCGTGTCGCACACCTCCGCCACAATGCCCAAATCGTGGGTGATCATGATCATGGAGGTGTCGTACTTTTCCTTGAGCTCGCTCATCAGCTCCAGCACCTGGGCCTGGATGGTCACATCCAGGGCGGTGGTAGGCTCGTCGGCGATGAGGAGCTTGGGGTTGCAGGCCAGGGCGATGGCGATCACCACCCGCTGCTTCATGCCCCCGGAGAATTGATGGGGGTATTCGTTGGCCCGCTCCCCGGGGATGCCCACCAGTTCCAGCATTTGCTTGGCCCGCTCCATGGCGGCGTTTTTATCCAGGCCCTCATGGAGCTGCAAGCTCTCGGCGATCTGCTCCCCCACGGTGAATACCGGGTTCAGGGCGGTCATGGGGTCCTGGAAGATCATGGATACGTCCTTGCCCCGGACCTCGTCCATCTTGGCGGCGGGCAGGTTGAGGATATCCCGGCCTTCGATCATCAGCCGGTCGCACTCCACCACGCCCGGGGGATCCGGCACCAGCCGGAGAATGGCCAGGGCGGCGGTGGTTTTGCCTGCGCCGGTCTCCCCCACCAGGCCGATGGTTTGCCGGTAGCCCAGCTGCAGGTCGATGCCGTTGAGGGCGTGGACGACGCCGTCCTCGGTCTCATAGCGGACCACCAGGTTTTTTACATCCAGGATAAGTTGGTTTTTATCTTGGCTCATAGGGTTTCTCTCCTTAGCGCTTCAGCTTGGGGTCCAGGGCGTCCCGCAGGCCGTCGCCGATCAGGTTCAGGGACAGCACCGTCACCATGATGGCCAGGCCCGGATACAAGGTCATATAGCTATAGTCCCGGATATAAGCCCGGCCGGCGGATAGCATACTGCCCCATTCCGGCGCCGGGGCGGGGACGCCCAGGCCCAGGAAGCTGAGCTGGGCCGCCGAAATGATGGCGGAGCCTACCCGGAGGGTAGCCTGGACGATGATCTGGGAAACGCAGTTGGGCAAAATATGGGTGGCGACGATTTGCCATTCGGGCACGCCGATGGCCCGGGCGGATTCGATGTATTCCTCCCCTCGGATGGTGAGCACGGCGGCCCGGGCCACCCGGACGAAGGGGGCGGTGCTGGCGATGCCCACGGCCAGCATCAGGTTAAAGGTGCTCTTACCCAGGGCGGAGACCACGGCGATGGCCATGAGCACGCTGGGGATGGAGGAAAAGATGTCGCAAACGCGCATGGTCACGTCCTCGAACACGCCGCCGATATAGCCGGCGGCAGCCCCCAGGGTCACCCCGAACACCAGGGCGAACATCACCGCGATGATGCCCACCGCCAGGGAATAGCGGGCGCCGTAGCAGACCCGGGCGAAGATATCCCGGCCCATGTCGTCGGTGCCGAACCAGTGTTCCGCGGAGGGGGGCTGCATCCGCTCCTTGATGTTGTTGGCGATGACCTGGGTATCATAATCGAAGAAGTAGGGGGACCCCAGGGCCACCACGACGATGACCACCAACAGGATCAGGCCCATGATGGCGCCTTTGTTTTTGCGCAGCTGGTGCCAAATGCTTACAAAGGTGCTGCGCTTTTTATATTTTTGAGAAGCTCTTCCTATTTTTTCCACGGTCCTGCCCTCACTTCATATATTGCGATTTGATGCGGGGGTCCACATAGGCGTACACGATATCGATGAGCAGGTTCACCACGGTAACCAGCATGGTGGTCATCACCAACGCGCCGGTCACGGTGGGGATATCCCGCTGGTCGATGGCGTCCACCACCAGCCGGCCCACGCCGGGCCAGGCAAATACCGTTTCCGCCAGCACGGAGCCGCCCAGCACGTTGCTGAACTGGACGCCGAACACGGTGATGATGGGGATCAGGGCGTTGCGCAGGGCGTGCTTGCGGATGACCTTGCGTTCCGGCACGCCCTTGGCCCGGGCCATGCGCAGGTAATCCTGGCGGATCACGTCCAGCATGGAGGAGCGGGTAGATCGGGTCATAAAGGCGGCCAAGCCCGCGCCGATGGTAAAGGCGGGCAGGACGATGCTCAAGATGCCGTCCTCATAGCCTCCGGAGGGGAACCAGCCCAGCTTGAGGGAAAAGACGATGATCAGCAGCAGGCCCAGCCAGAAATTGGGCATGGACAGCCCCAGCAGGGCCAGGATCATGGAGACGGTATCCTTGATGGAATTCTGGTTGACCGCAGCCACGATTCCCAATGGGATGGAGATGCCCAGGGCCACGATCATGGTAACGGAGGCCAGCTTAAGGGTATTGGGCAGGCGGGTGAGATAGGTTTCCATCACGTCCCGCTTGGATACGTAGGAGGTGCCCAGATCCCCCTGGAGCATCCCCTTGACGTAGTTGAAATACCGTTCCAAAAGGGAGCCTGTCAGGCCCATCTCCTCCCGGGCCGCCTGGATCTCCTCCTCGGAGGCGTCGGCGCTGACCACGGAATACACCGGGTCGCCCTCGGCCACGTCCATGATGGCGAAGATGATGAAGGCCACGCTCAGCAGGACGGGGATCAGCATAAGCAGGCGTTTGATGATGTATCGATGCATAATAACTCTCCTGTAGGCGCATGGTGGATCCAGGCGATCCGGGGCGAGGGGCCGCCCGGGCCGGGGCCCGGGCTAGCTGGAAAAAGTGGCGCAAAGCCACTTTTTCCCAGCGGGGGCGCCCCTGGGGCGCCCCCGGCCCATGGGCCGCTTTAGCCTTCCGGCAGGCAGATATAGCGGTAATCGTGCTTGGCGGTGCCGTTCCACTTCACCCCGCTCAGGCCCTTCTTCACGCCGATGTTGATGTAGGAGGTGGCCACCGGCACGATGGGGACGATCTCGTTGAGGTATTGCTCGATCTCGTTATACATCTGTTCCCGCTTGGCCACGTCCTGCTCCACCAGGGCGTCGTCGATCATCTGGTTGAATACGGGGTCCTTCATATTGGCCCGGTTGGAGCCGTTCTTCTTGAGCACCCCGTCCTCCTCAAAGGAGCCGAACTGGTTGCGGAGGGTGAAGTCCGTGCCCAGGTTGTCGGTGAACTGGTACAGGCACAGGTCATAGTCCAGGGCCGCGTCGTTGAGGATGCCCTTGAGGGCCGCGGTTTCCAGCTTGATCAGCTCCAGGCCGATGCCGATCTCCGCCAGGTCCGCCTGGAGCACCAGGGCCATGTTCTCCTTGGCGGTGCCGTTGTAGATGATGCGGAAGTTCAGGTCCCCGGGCTTATAGGGGGACAGGGCCAGCTCCGCCTTGGCCTTTTCCAGATCGTATTCATAGGGTACCAGGTCGTCATACCAGCCGAACTGGCCCCGGTTGATCCAGTGGTCGTGGACAAAGCCTTCCCCGTTGTAGCCCACCTGGATCATGGATTCCTTATCCGTGGCATAGGCGATGGCCTTGCGCACATGCACGTCGTCCAGGCCCTCCCGCTCATCGTTGATGGCGATGTAAAGAAGCACGTAGTTGGGGATTTTGACCAGCTCCAGGTTGGGGTCGTCCTCGATATAGCCCAGGTCCGTGCTCAGGGGGTCGATGCAGACGTCGATCTCGCCGGTCTGCAGGGCGATCAGCCGGGAGGATTCCTCCTTGATCAGCCGGAACACGATCCGCCGGGTGGGGGCGGGCTCCCCATAGAAGCCGTCGTAGCGCACAAAGGAGATCTGGTCGCCGGGGATCCACTCTTCCACCATGTAGCGGCCGGTGCCGATCTCATAGCCGAACTCGTCCTCGGTAACCAGCTTTTCGGATAGGATGGACATGCTCTGGTGGGCCAGCAGCAGGAGGAAGTCCTGGGAGGGCTTGCTGATGGTGACGCTGATGTGGGTATCGTCCACCACGTCTACGCTGGTGACCAGCTCCACCTTGGTCTTGGTGAAGGAGGATTCCTGGGCCCGGTCCAGTGTAAATTTCACGTCGCTGGCGGTGCAGGGGCTGCCGTCGGTAAAGGTGACGTTATCCGGGATCTCGAAGACGAAGGTGCAGCCGTCCTCGGAAACCGTCCAGCTCTTGGCCATGCCCGGGATCACCTCGTTGGTCTCCGGGTCCACCTCCACCAGGGTCTCATGGGTGAGGGTGAAGGCCATCATGTTGGCGTCCGTGTTGGAGCCCTGGGGGTCCAGGGTGGTGATGTCGTTGGCCACGCCGATGGTGATGGTGTCCTTATAGGCTGTGGCGCCCTGGCTTGCGGCCTCCCCTTCCGCAGGCGCAGCGCCTTCCGACGGCGCCTGGGCAGGGTCGTCCGCTGGTTGCGCCCCGTCCGCATAGGGGCCTTTGCAACCCACCACGCTCAGAACAAACAGGACGCATAGTGCCAACGCTAGGAATCGTTGCAGGGATTTCATAGGTTTTCCTCCTTTATCATTGTGCGCATCGCCGCGCGCGGGGTTGGGACAAATGAAAAGCCCGGTCCCTTCGGGCAAGATCCCGGGGTAATCGCCAAAGGTATTAGCCGAAGAAGTGGATAAATTATGAACGGGATGTGTCCTCTTGGTTTCATTCTGGCAGAATTCCCCTGGTTTTTCAATCTGCCGAGGCGGCAAATCCTGCGACGTATCGGAAAAAATTTCCGCTTTTTCACCGGAAATTTTTGCAAATCCCCGAATCTGCGGCAAATTCTGCATACCGTGTCCAGCCGGGCCGGAGCCGTGGCCAGGTTGAAAAAAAGCAGGGCATAGCTTAAAATAAAATAACACGGATCCTGTAGGATGGGGGCGTTATTGTGGGAAGGCGGCGGATCTGGCTGGGGATATGGGCGTTTTGCATGGCGCTGTTATTTTCCATGCCCAGCCGGGGCCTAAACCGGTATTTGAAGGTAGGCTTTAACCAAAACCTGCCCCCCTTCCAATTTATTGACGCAGACGGGGCATACGCCGGCGTCCATGTGGAGATGTTGGAGGCCATCGGCCGGAACCGGGATTATGCCATTACCTTTGTCCCCTTCGATACCAACCGGGCCTGCCTGGAGGCCCTGGCTGCGGGCCAGGTGGACCTGGCCATGGGGATCATTCCGGATTCCCTGCCCCAGGACAGCGGCTTCGTCTGCGCGGACGTGCTTACCAGCTCCCAGCTGTGCATGGTGGTGCGCAACGACGTACTGGAACAAAACCTGCCCATTACCACCGCCGTTTACGCCTCGGATACCATTCAGCATACCCTGCTGGCCAACCTGGGCATCCATCAGTTCATCGCCGCCGGGAACCAGCGCATGGTATATGCCCGGCACCTAAGCGACCCCCGCACCGCCATGATCGGGGTCAAGGACAGCCTTTTGTACCAGCTGATCCAGGACGGGGCGGAAGACGCCTACACGGTGCGCTACAATTACCTGGATACCATCGATTTCGGCCTATTGGTGCGCCGGGGGGACGGGGAGCTGCTCCGGGCCATGAATGAAAGCGTTTCCCAGTTTAAGGCAGGGCCGGGCTACGAAAGCCTGTGCAACCGCTGGCTGCCCAACAGCGACCAAAAGGCCCGGCTGGACCGGGCCATCCGGCAGATCACCACGGGTTCGGTGATCGTGGCGGCCCTGGTGCTGGGCTATAGCATCATCATGCGGCGGATCCAGCAGGTGCTCAAGCGCCAGGTGGCCCAGCAGACCCAGGAGATCCAGCGGGCCAGCCAGGAGCTGGAAAAGCAATTCGCCCAATTGCAGGATGAAAACGACCTTCGCAACCGTATCATTAAATATTCTCCCAGCGGGATGCTGCTCTTTGACCTGGACTACAACGTGGTATTGATGAACAAAAGCGCCTGCGGCATTGCCGGCCAGGCGGAAAGCTGGGTGGGCCGCAGCGCCATGGAGGTGCCGGTGTTCCGGGAGATCCTGGAAAAGGAGGGGCCTTCCGTATTCGTGCCGGGGATGACGGTGGAAAACGGCATCCTACGGCTGGGGGATTCCCCAGGGCAGATGCGGGTATATAGCTATCTGCTTTACCAGGTGAACCAATACGGCCGGGTGGCGGGGGTGCTGCTAAGCGTATCGGATATGACCAAGGCGGAACGGATGCAGCAGGCGGAATTCGATAAGCAAAAAAGCCAGGCCCTGACCCGGATCGCCGCGGGCATCGCCCATGAGATCCGCAACCCCCTCATGTCCATCGGCACCTTCGCCACCCTGGTCGGCACCCGGGGGGAGGACAAGCAGGTGCAGGAATCCTTTGCCAAATATGTGCCCGGGGAGGTGGACCGGATCAACCGGCTCATCGAAAGCCTGATCCACTACGCCAAGCCCGCCAAACGCCAAACGGAACGGGTGGACCTGAACCAGCTGCTGGAGGATAGCCTGGCCCTGGTGCGGCCGGTGCTGCGCAAGACGGGATTTCTGCTGACGGCCCATCTGCAGCCCGAGGCTTATATCCTGGCGGACCGGGATCAGATCCGCCAGGTGCTTACCAATATCCTCATCAACGGCATCCAGGCCATGGAACAAAAATTCGCCGCCCAACAGCCGGCCCAGCCCCTTACCCTCACCGTGGAGCTGACCCAGGAGGGGGAAAAATGGCGGCTGCGCATCCGGGACGAGGGCATCGGCATGACGGAGGCGGAACTCCAAGCCTGCCGGGACCCCTTCTTCACCACCAAGGAGGCCGGGGCCGGGCTGGGCTTGGCCCTATGCGAGCAATACATCAAGGAAAACAACGGCGCCATGGAAATGGACAGCGTCAAAGGCCAATATACCCAAATCACCCTGCTGTTTGAAAGGAGTTAGGCCGTGTTACCCCGCATATTGATCCTGGACGATGAAAGCAGCATTTGCGTTTCCCTGAGCCTGGCCCTCCAGCCCAATTACGACGTGGCCTGGGAAACCGATCCCCGGTTGGGCCTGGCCCGGCTTCAGGGGGAATCCTTTGACCTGGTGCTGCTGGATATGGTCATCGGCGAATACGACGGCCTGGATCTATTGGAACAGATCCGCAGCCTGGACCCTTGGGTGGCGGTGATCATGATGACCGCCCATGGCAGCATTCGCTCCTCGGTGAGCGCCATGAAACGGGGGGCGTTCATGTACCTGACCAAACCCCTGGACCTGGAGGAGCTCCAGATCCACATGCAGCAGGCCCTGGAATTTCGGGCACTGAATGATAGCGTGGCCTACCTGAACGAGCGGCTTCGGGCCCAGTCCCAGGCGGAGCAGCTGGTGGGGGTCAGCCCGGCCATGCAAGGGGTGCTCCAAATGATCGAGAAATTCCGCAACGTGGACGCCAACGTGCTCATCCACGGGGAGAGCGGTACCGGCAAAAGCCTGGTGGCCCAAGCCCTGCACTTCCAGGGCAAGTGGAAACACTTTGTATCGGTGAATTGCTCTGCCATGGACGAGAGGCAGCTGGAAGAAGAGCTCTTCGGCTATAAGAGCGGCGTGTATCCCGGGTCCGTGGGGGACCAGCGGGGTAAGCTGGATTACGCCAACCAGGGCACCCTATACCTGGACGGCATCGGGGATATGCCCTTGAGCTTCCAGGCGAAATTTCTCCGGGTGCTCCAGGAAAAAGCCTTTACGCCGGTGGGCGGCCGGGAGATCCACCGGTTCGACGCACGGGTGATCGCCGCCAGCAACCGGGACCTACGGGCCATGGTGGAAACCGGCGCCTTCCGGCGGGATCTGTTCTACCGCCTCAATACGGTGGAAATCGACCTGCCGCCCCTGCGGGAGCGGCGGGAGGACATCCCCCTGCTGTGCGCCCAGTTTCTCCAGCGGAGCAATGCCCTGGGCGGCCGCCGTACCAAGCTCAAGGGCATTACCGCCGAGGCCCAGGAGCTGCTCAACGCCTATGATTACCCGGGAAATGTTCGGGAATTGGCCAATGCCATCGAATATGCGGGGATTGTAGCGGCGGATGAATGGATCCGGGGCCGGGACCTGCCCTACCGGTTTTCCGACGGGGATGCCGGAAACCCAGCCGGGGCCCAAGAAACCCTCTTGGAAGGCAAAACCCTGCAGGAATTGGAGCGGATCGCTATCCTATCCGCCTTCCAGCGCCACGGCGGCAAGCGCAAAGCCATGGCTGCGGAGCTGGGCATCAGCGAGCGGGGGCTTTGGAACAAGCTCAAAGAATATGACCTGGCTTAATCCTCTTTCCGCCCATCCTCTTCCCCCATCCCTGCGAAAGGAGCCTCTGCCATGGCACAACAATCCACCCTGCGCCACCTGTTCCTGCGGATCTACAGCAACGGGGAGCTTTGCCAGTACCTGTCCGCCATGCTGGATCAGGGCTGGGTCATCTCCCATTGCAAGGGAAACTTTCTGACCTTTCAGCGCCGCCCCCTGCCCCGGGCCCGGCTGCTGGCAGTTACCACCGAATGCACCCAGCGTAATCCCATCGGCGACGAACAGGTGGATGAATACATCCAGATCGCCCTGGGAAAAAAATGGCAGCTTCTATGCATCGGCGATTTGGAAAGCCTTTTGCCCGCCCGGCGGCGGCTTTACTTCTATACCCAGGACCCGGACGCGGTAGCCCTGGAGCCGGATGCGGTCATCGATTTCCAATACGCCCACAGGGCCTATCATACCACCCTGCGCTGGTGGATCATCTGGACAGTTCTGCTGCTGGCCGCCCTTTTTACCACCATCCCCTTCATGGCTTACGCAGGGGTTCAGCCCCCCCTTTTGCTCATCGACGCCGCGCTGCTGGTCCTGGCGATCAGCGCCTGCTTCCTGTTCTGGGACCGGCGGGGCCTCTATCGCCACGTGACCCGCCAAGCGCCCTGGCGCAACCGGAGTTTCCAACGCTTCCGCCGGTGGGAATCCATTCTAGCGGCCGGGCTCTTGGCCCTGTTGCTGGGCATGATATGGCTTCTCTTGGTTTAACGGGGCTTTGCCCCGCGCTTCGCTGCGCGTCGCCATGTGGGGGGCTGCCCGCCCCCCTTCCGCAGTTCGCAAGGGTCGTTGTGTGGGGGGCTACGCGCCCCCCACACCCCCTAGCCCGCTTTTGAAAAAAGCGGGGGAAAACCTGCTGGAAAACTTTTCTGGGTTTGCAACGGATTATGCTGGCCCGCCGCTCATCGGGAGCGGCGGGCTCGTTTTGTTTGTAGGAAGTTGAGGTGGGAAAGGTTGGCGGATGGATCGTTTGGCCGGTGGAAGATCCCAGCGGCCCGGGGGGGCGGCGGGCGCGCACAGCGCGCACAAAGCATGGGCGGGG
>UQOG01000060.1 GCA_900542615.1 uncultured Eubacteriales bacterium
CCGCCGGGCGCGCAATCCATCAATGCCCCAACAGATAGCTGAAGCCTAGGGCGATATACAAAATGCCAAACAGATAGGGCATAAGCATTTCGTCTAGGGGCTGTTTTTTATGGAATCCATGGGTTAAGGCCAGGATCTCCGAGCCATAGGCCAGGGCGCCCAGGATATAGGCGACAAAGCGGAGCACATGGCTATGGGAAACAAAGGGTAGGGATAAAAGCGTCAAAAGGAAGAGACCGGCGGCTACGCAGGCGAATATGTTGCGCAGCAGCAGAAAACGCTCTTTTTGGGGATGCGCTGGAGGGGCGGCTTCAGGGTCCGCCACGTGGGAGAGGGCTTCGTCCATGCCATCCACAATGTGGGCGGCGCTGTGGAGCAGCTCGCTGGCCACGCTGGCGTGGGCGGTATGGATGGGGCCTTCCTCCTGCCGGCGGGCCTGCTGGCTCAGGATGGGATATAGGGCTAGGGCCACAATGCCTGCGGCCAGGGCGCCGGTCGCCAGGTTAAAGCCGCCGCCGGTGTGCAGCACCAGGGGCATAAGGCAGGCATGGAGGCCGGAAGCCAGCAAGCCGTAAGCCCAGCCCAGCCGGCCATAGATCGGGGCAAGGCCCACGGCAAACCCAACGCCCACCACCAGTTCGGGCGCGTTCAGGTTCAGGCCGGGCAGCAGGGACATGAGGGAATAGGTGACCAGGATGGGGGCGGTATTGCGGGGATGGGCGCCGGCGGCGCTCCAGCACAGGGCGAAGAGCAGGGAGCTGGCAGCCGCCCCGTTAAAGGGGGCGGAGATCAGGAAGAAATAGGATAGGAACATCAGGCCCATCCAGCCCATATTTTGAAGCACGTTGGCCATGCCGAAGAGGGAGATGAAATCCGCCTCCAGGCCGGAATGGGCAAACAATTCCTTATAGGCGGGATCCTGGGGCCGGCGCATGGCCCGGCCCAGGAGAAGCAGGGCTAGGAACAGGCAGGCGAAAAAGGGATAGAGGAAAGCGTGGCAGCTATCCCCCAGGAGCAGAGGGAGGGCTTGGGTATCGGTCCAGCTGATCATATGGAGGATGGCGCTACGGTATACGGCATAGAGCACCACGGAGATCACCCCCAGGGGGATACCCATGCTGTGCAGGTTAAAGCCATGGTGCAGGGGGCGGATGCCCAAAGTCAGGGGCGTACAAAGGAACCCGATGAAGATGGCCAATACAAGCCCCAGCATGATACTCCAGGGCGTGGGGCCGTGGAGACCCATATAAAAGGAAGCCACCGCCGGGGAAAGGGCGCAGCCATAGAGGGCAAAGAGCACCGATTTGGCAGGGGGTTCTTTGCGCAGGGCCGCATACAGGAAGCCGCCCAGGGTGATGGGCAGGCCGGACAGCAGGTCGCCGCCCAGCAGGCCGGTGCCCATGCATAAGAAAAAGGGGGCAAAGGCCCGGCCGGTGGGGCGGATCCGGGAAAGGCAAAGGGCGCCCCAGGCCAATAGGCCCATGGTGCCGCTGTTGAATAAGGCGGCGCTCAGCCCTACCGTGGCGACGGGATCCGTAAGGAAGGGAGCGGCGGTTTGCCAGATGGACCATAGGCCCGGCAAAGGATCGCCGGCCAGCCAGGCCACCAATAGGAAGGCCAGGCTGAATAAGGGCATAAACCAGAAGCACAAAAGCTGATCCCGGTGGGTCCGTTCCATAATACCTCCAGGCAGGGCGGCGGGCGCAAATGAAGGGGATGGCGCTTTAGAAAATACGCCGCCCCAAGGCTTCCGGGGCGGCGTAGGGAGGGGGGCGATTATGCGTTGGATTTAGGCCGGTTGAACAATCCGCCGATCACCATGATGATGGCAAAGAAGATCAGGTAGTACACGGCGTCCATCCGATAGGCATAGAAAGCGCAGAATACCATAAACACGCAGCTGAGGATCCCCAACAGCGGCATAACGATCCGCTTGAACGCAGGCAGATCCTTTTCCCGTTTCATCATCACCAGGAAAATGGGGATATAGGCCGCATACAGGGTGATAATGGGAAGCTCATCCGGCTCCCAGCTCACAAAGGCGGGCAGGGTTGCGGTGCCCAGCACCCGGGTCTCAAAGAAGCAGGCTTGCCAATAGCAGAACAGGATGCCGCACATGAGCAGGCCCAGCACCGAGGAATTGGTGGGCATATTGGTTTCCGCATCCACCTGGGCAAAAACCTTGGGGGCAGGCCCCAGGCCACGTACCGCCAGGGAATACATACCCCGGCAGCAGCCCAGCATCAAGCCGTTCATGGTGCCCAGGCAGGAGATGACGATAAACACAAATACCAGCGTGCCCGCCACATTGCCAAAGAGGCTGGTAAAAGCATGGCGGGGCAGATCGTCCCCGGCTGCGATGATGTCCGGCACGGACAGGGCGCCGGTGAGCCCCAGGAAGTAACCCAGATACACCAGCACCACGATCAGCGCGCCGATAATGAGGGCAATGGGCAGGTTCTTTTTGGAGTCCTTCAATTCCGCGTTGATGGAGGTGGCGATGATCCAACCCTCATAGGCAAAAGCAAAGGCCACGATGGCGCCGAAGATGCCGCCGCCGGATCCTGCTATGCTGGCGCTGGTTTCGGAGAAGGCCTGTATAGTCAGGCCGTTGGCTAGGCCAGCAATGGTACCCACTACCGCGATCAGAGCCAAGGGAATGAGTTTGATGATGGTGGTGGAAACCTGGAACTTACCGGCCAGCCGGGGGGATAGGGCATTGACCACATAGCCGCACACCAGATACAGCGCACCAATGGCCACATGGGTGCTGCCGGCCACAGGCAGTCCGAAGAGGGTGCAGGTATATTGGGCGCTGACCCAGGCCAGACAGGAGGTGAGAGCCGGATAATAGATGATGGAAAGGAACCAGCCTACATAATAGGCATAGGTGCGGCCAATGGTGACCTCCGCGTAGTCCACGATGCCGTTCACCTTTTCATAGCGGGTGGCCAGGGTGGCGAATACGTAGGAGCAGATGATCATGATCAAACCTACGATCCCCACGGTGAGCAAGCTCTGGCTCATGCTGCCGCCGGTGCTGGACAATACCCGGGTGGCCTTGAAAAAGACGCCGGATCCGATCACAATGCCTACCACCATGCAGATGGCTGTTAATAGGCCGTAACGTTTTTGTAGCTGCGTTTCCATATGTATGATTCCCTTTCTAAAATGGTATTTCCGTATAGGCTTGTATTTTGGGCAAAACGAAAAAGGAAATGGGAAACCTTGGCGTAAGTATTTACCAAGGTATGTTAAGAAATATCAGCTTGTCGAGAAACCTCTGACGAATAGAAGATCGCAGCCCTTTTAGGCTTTCATCGGATTTGGCGGCATGTACGGCAAATCCGCAAAAAGCCTTGCGTAGCAAGGGTTTCCCTGCATAGCTCCCTGGCCGCGCCGTAGGCGCAAGGGAGGTATGAAAACCTCGAAAAAGTGGCGCAAGCCACTTTTTCGACAGCCTGGAAATATTATAGCATACATGTTCTAAGGAGAAAAGGCCTGGGAAAATCTTGCCGAAATTTTTTTGGCGGTGCAAACAAAAAGTATGGTACGGTTTGGAAAACTATCCGCTGCAATTTATTGGAGCCTTCAGGGGGGCGGCGGCGGCACAATCCCGCCCGCCGCGGGCTGCCGCCCTGGGGCGCCCTGAACCGCTGTTGCGCGAATATCGCCGTCCGCGCAGGACCACCGTGCGCGCAGCGCTGCGTTAGAGCAAAGAGAGCTGCTCCGGCCTGCGTTCCCTGGCTGGGATGGCGGCATACGGTATGGCAATATCCTCTGCAAAGGGAGAGGCGGGACCGCCGCCGGTGAGGATCAGGATCTCCCGGGCCCGGGTCATGCCCACATACAGTAGCCGGCGTTCCTCGGCCAAATCCACCGAGCAGTCCGCCCGCTCCAGGGGCAGGGAACCCTGGTGGAACCCGGCCAGGAACACCACCGGGAATTCCAAGCCCTTCGCCCCGTGCAGGGTCATCAGCTCCACCGCGCCGGAGGCATAGCCCTTGCCGGCGGGCCGGCGCAGATCCCCTTCTTCTCCCTGTACCAAGGCGTCCAAGAAGTCCCCCAAGGTATCGTGGAAGGCGGCCAGGTTGGCCAGCCGGTTTAAGGCGGGGCTGGGGCCATGGGCTTTGGCCCAGTCTTGGAACAGCTTACGGGGCTTGTGGCGGGCGAAACGGGGCAAATACGCGGCCATTTCCTCCGCCCAGAGGGCCAAGTGGCCGCTTCGGCCGAAAACATCCGTGAGAATGGCAGGCTCCGGCTGGGCCATGGGGCAGTAGATGCGCACGGCCTGCTGGATCAGATCCGGCGGGCACTGAAACACATGGGTCAGGCAGGCGGTGAGGGCAGCCTGGTCGGCGGGCTGGTACAGGGACCGGAAAAAGCCAATGGCGCCCTGAACCGCCGGATCCGCCAAATAATCCTCCCGGCCCCGTACCACGCAGGGGATCCCTTGGCGGGCAAGGCAGGCTTCCAGCACGTTGAGCTGCCGGTGGGTGCGGCATAATACCGCCATATCCGAAAAGGCCCGGGGCTGCTCCGGGGCGCCGCCGCCGGCGGCCAGCATATCCAGGCCGCCGGCCAGCCTGCCGATCTCCTCGGCGATCCAGCAGGCTTCGGCAAAGGGCGTGGGGGCCAAAAGCTGCCGCACCGGACAACCTGCCGGCTGGTTGGGACGCAGCTGGCCGGGCCGCTGCAGGGCCTTTTGGGCGGCCTCCAGGATCTGGGGGGTGGAGCGGTAATTTTCCCGGAGGGTATAGATCTGCAGCCCGGGGATCTCCTGGGCCAGCTGGTGAAAGCAGTCGGCGCTGGCGCCCCGGAACCCATAGATGGATTGATCCGGGTCCCCAATGAGAAACAGGCTCCCGCCGGGCTGCATCCAATGGCGGATCAGCTTGCGCTGGATGGGATTGATGTCCTGCACCTCGTCCACCAGCAGATGGGTAAAGGGCCGGTGGCCCGTGGCATCCTGATTCAGGGCCTCCAGCAGCAGGTCGTCCAGATCCCGGGCGCCCAGCCTGGCCAAGGCGGCCTGATAGTCCCCGTATAGGCTGTCCGGGCCGGGCATGGGCAACAGGCCGTTCTTTATCCGGCCGATCTCCTCCAGGGCCTGGGCAGGGGTGCGGGCATCCCCCCGGGCCTGCAAAAGGGGCGGCAGCAGCAAGAGGGCTTCTTCCCGGGAGAGGATGGCTTTGGGGGGCAGGAGCCCTTTGCTTACGGCGTGGAAGGTGCCCGCGTGGAGCCCCCGGGCCGCCCGGCTCCCCAGGGCCTGGGCGATGCGGCTATGCAATTCCTGGGCGGCCAGGTTGGTGAAGGTCACCGCCGTTATGGCCTGGGGCTTTACCCCCTGTACCTGGATCAAATGCAGGATCCGGGCCACCAGGGTGCTGGTTTTGCCGGTACCCGGGCCGGCGGTCACGGCAATGGCCGCCTGATCGCTCTGAATCGCCTCGGCCTGCTCCGGGTTGAGCCCGGCCGCCCGGACGGGAGCCGGGTCGGGAGCAGGAACGATGGGGTGCGGTAACGGCCCGGGCTGGGCCTGGGCGGGCGTATGCAGCCGTTCCGGGGCCAAAAGGGAGGTCTGTCCGCCCAGGGCTTCCCGCTCTCCGGGGGCGAACAGGGCGATTTTGCCATATTGTCCGTCAAAGCCGCCGGTGCGCTGCACCAGCCCGGCCCGCAGCCTGCGGATGCCCTCGGCCAGCAGAGGGCCCGCCGCCTGCTGGATATCCTGCAAGGGGGCCTCCCTGAGAATATACAATTCCGGGCCCAGGGTCTGAAGCAGGGAAAAATAGGCCTGGGTTACCTTTTTGGAGGCAGGGGTCAACCCGGTGCTGGCGGCGATGATCTCCGGCAGGGGCACCAGGGAGGAAAAGGGTTTGGCCTCCGAAGGCTGATAGCCCAGCGGCCGGTCCGCCAGCTCCTCCACCCGATGCTCCACCCCGATGGTGATCTTCTTGCCGCAGATGGGGCACCGGCCGCCATAGGCCAGGGTCTCCTGGGGGGATAGGCATATCCCGCAGACCCGGTGGCCGTCCAGATGGTATTTTCCTTCCTCCGGGAAAAATTCCAGGGTGCCCAGGAAGCCTGCCCCCGTGGTGATGGCTTGATACAGGCCGGGATAAGACAGGGGGCCTTCCAATAGATCCGCCTCCCGGGCCAGCTTGGCGGGGGAATGGGCGTCGGAATGGGAGACCAGGGTCAGGCCGTCCAGGGCGCTGACCCGCCAATTCATCGGCGGATCGGAGGATAGGCCGGTTTCCAAAGCCCGGATATGGCCGGATAGGTCGCCAAAGCATTCCTCTATGGAATCAAACCCGGAAAAGGCCCCAAATAGGGAAAAATGAGGCGTCCAGATATGGGCGGGGATAAACAGGGCCTCCGGGCAACAGGAAAGTGTGATCTCCAACAGGTCCCGGCTGTCCAGACCCAGGATGGGCCGGCCGTCGGAACGAATGTTGCCGATGGCTTCCAGCCTGCCGGACAGAGCGTCCGCCGCCTCCAGGCTGGGCAACAGGATGAGGTTATGGACCTTACGGGTGCGGCCGTGGCGCTTATAGATGCAGCTGATCTCCCCGCTTACCACGAACCGGGGCGCCTGGCCGCAAAAGCCCCTGCTTTCCGGCAGCCGGGCTTCCTCCTTGAGGGTATACAGGCCTTCCTCCGCAGGCTCCAGGGCCTCCTGCAGGGCCTGCCGCCAGGCGGGATGGGTGAAATCCCCGGTGCCGATCAGTCCCAGCCCCTTGTATCGGGCCCAAAGCTCCAGGTGCAATGCGTCGCAATCCCGGCTGGTAGCCCGGGAATATTTGGAATGAATGTGTAGGTCTGCGATGTACATGGGTTTGGACATGCCTCCTATGGAAAAGGTCTCCCTGCGCCCTGCCGGACACAGGGCCATCTTGGCGTTTCCCCTGGCGCCCCGCCAGGGCCTAGGGCCGGCTGCGCCGCCGCCCTGCCAAGGCCAACCGGCAGGCAGCCGAAAGCTGCCGGGGAAGGTCACAGGCAGATGGCAAATAGGGCCTCCTTTTTACAGGGTCTGTTCTTTTTATTTGTTTATTGTAACATGCAGGGCCAGGGGCCGCAAGGCGGTCGCCCCCGCCGGGGACCCGGCAGCAAACTAGGCCGTCAAACGCCTTTGCCCGCTAGACGGCCCTACCATGGGCAAATGGGTAGAATGCCTGTTTTTCGGGAAAATTTCAAAACCCCTTGAAAAGAAAGACAAAGTATAGTATCCTTATAAATAAGTTTATGTTCTTGTATACACGTATACACGTATCGAATCTTTGCTATCCTGCGGCACAGGGCGCGGGGAATGCCCTGGTACCGCCACTTTTATAAAGGAGGAAACCATATCATGATGAAAAAGCTGCTTTCTCTGCTTCTAACGGCCCTTTTGGTAGTGGGCATGGTGGGTTGCGCCCAGCAGGCCGAAGCTCCTGCCGAGGCCCCTGCAGCCGAGGGTGAAGCCGCGGCCGAAGGCGGCCTTGCCACCCTTCAGCGGTTGCTGATGGTCACCGGCGGCGATGCAGGCACCTATTACGCCCTGGGCGGCGTATTGGCCAATGTGCTTACGGAAAGCGTAAACAATCTGGAGATCACCGCCACCACCTCCGGCGCCTCTGCCGCCAACGCCCGTTCCCTCAACAACGGGGAAGCGGAGCTGGCCATTTTGCAAAACGACGTGCTGGGATATGCCTATGAGGGCATAGACTCCATGGCGGAAGACGGGGCCATGCCCAAGCTGCGGGCCATTGCAGGCATGTATCCCGAGGTGATCCAGCTGGTGGCCCTCAAGTCCTCCAACATCAATACCATTGCGGACCTGAAGGGCAAAAAGGTTTGCGTTGGCGACGCGGGCTCCGGCTCCGAGGTAAATGCCAAGCAGATCCTGGAAGCCGCCGGCCTTTCCTACGATGATTTCGACGTACAGTACCTGAGCTTCTCCGATGCTTCCACCGCCATGCAGAACGGCACCGTGGATGCGGCCTTTGCCACCTCGGCCCTGCCCAATACCGCCATCGTGGAGCTGGCCAACACCACGGAGATCGTGGTGGTCCCCATTGACGGCGCCACTGCCGACGCCCTGATCGAGGCCCATCCCTTCTATGCCCGTACCACCATCGGCGCCGACGTATACGACGCCCAGGAGGCGGAGAGCGTAGCCATCATCGCCACCCTGGCCTGCACCGAGGATCTGGATGAAGAAGTGGTCTACCAGATCACCAAGGCCATGTTTGAGCAGAAGGATGCCCTGGCTGCCAGCCATGCCCGGGGCAACGACCTGGATATCAACAAGGTGGCGGACGGCATCACCATCCCCTTCCATCCCGGGGCCATCCGCTATTACCAGGAGCAGGGCATTACCGTAGAATAACCCTTTTTGCCGGCATTGCCCATGAAACCTTGGAACCTACAAGTCAGGCAGGGGGGCAGGAGGCTTGTTCCCCTGCTTATCGCTTTGGGCCTGCTGTTGGCCCTGGGCGTACTCCTATGGGCGCCCCTGTTCCCGGGCCTGATCCTGGAGGACGGCCGCACCGGCGAACCCCTCCTTCTGTTCCCCATGAAAAAAGGGGACGCCTTTTCCATCCGCTATACCCATTCCGTAAACCTGAGCCCTGTTACGGATACCCTGTATTTTACCGGCGACGCCCTGGTGCTGGAAAGCACCCTGTTTTCCGCCTATGGGTGGGGTATGCCGGTGCTGGCCGATGGGATCGGCGACAGCTTTGAAAATACCCCGGAAGGATTTTATATCTCCGGCATCCACAAGGTCCAGTCCCAGATCCCCATCCTGCTTCAGCAGGTGCCGGATCACCGGCTGCTGCTGAATGGACGGGAAATCCGGCTGCTGGATGTGCTGGAGCCCGGCACCTTTATTCGGCTTTTGCCAGGCCGGTTCAGCCTGGCCGCCCGATGGAAGACCCATATTGATTGAACCGGCATTTTTTCGTGTGTCCTGGCCGTCCAGGGGCCATTGCCCGGCCAGGCAGCAAGCATCTCATTGCATTGGGAGGAAACCATATGGCCTTATTTAAAAAGAAACAGAAAGCACCCAGCAAGGTCTATACCCTGGACGAACTCAATATCGGCACAGAGGGTATGAGCGAAGAGGAAATCGCACGGCTGGAAGCCGAAGCGGTGCTGGAAAAATACGACAAGGAATCCGCCTACCGCAACAAGATCAAAGGCCCCGTGGCTTTTGTGCTGGGCCTGATCATGATCGCCTTTTCCCTGTTCCAGATCTATACCAGCATCTGGACCATACCCCCCCAGATCCTGCGGTCCATCCACCTGGCCTTCGTGCTGATCCTGGTGTATCTGCTCTATCCCGCCCATAAGGGCCTTCGGAAGGATAAGATCGCCTGGTATGACGTGGTATTGGGCCTTTTGGCCCTGGCCGCCGTATTGTACATCCCCTTTAACTACGAATATATCGTGAAAAGCGTGGGCAATTTCGGCACCATGGAGATCATCGCCGGCCTCTTGGGCATGGTGTTGCTCATGGAGGCCTGCCGCCGGGTGGTGGGCCTGCCCATCCTGATCATCGTGCTGGTGTTCCTGGCCTACGCGGTGTTTGGCAAATATATCCCCGGCTCCTTTGGCCACCGGGGCTACAGCGTCAAGCAGGTGGTCACCCATATGTACTTTACCCTCAACGGGGTGTTCGGTACGCCTCTAGGGGTATCCTCCACCTACATTTTCCTGTTTATCCTCTTTGGCTCCTTCCTGGAAAAAACCGGCGTGGGCAAGCTGTTTATCGACCTGGCCAACGCCCTGGCCGGCAAGCGCATCGGCGGCCCCGCCAAGGTGGCGGTCATCGCCTCCGCCCTGGAAGGCACCGTCTCGGGTTCCTCTGTGGCCAATACCGTTGGTTCCGGCTCCTTTACCATCCCCACCATGAAAAAGCTGGGCTATAGCCCGGAATTCGCCGGCGCCGTGGAGGCCGCCGCTTCCACCGGCGGCCAGCTCATGCCGCCCATCATGGGGGCCGCCGCCTTCCTGATGGCGGACAGCACCGGCTTCCCCTATTCCCAGGTGGTAAAAGCCGCCATCATCCCCGCCATCCTGTATTTCTCTGGCATCCTCATCAGCGTCCACCACGAAGCCCACAAGATCGGCCTAAAGGGCATGCGGGAGGACGAGATCCCCAAGCTGGGCAAGGTCATGGCCGAAGGCGGCCATCTGCTGCTGCCCCTGGCCTTCATGATCTACATGCTTTCCAGCAAGACCACCCCCTCCTATGCGGCCCTGGGCGCCATCCTCACCTCCCTGATGGCCTACAGCATCCGCTGGTATTCCCTGATCCCCATGGCGCTGATGCTCACCTCCATGAACGCCCATCACTGGTTCCCTGGCCTTTTGGCCCAATTCGGCGTAGGGGAGATCAAGTTTACCCAATACGCGGTATGGGCCCTGGTATTGTGGCTGGTGCTAGCTCCCATCGTCAACTGGAAGCGGGGGCCCAAACTGAAGGATAAGCTGGGCTTTGACCCCATGGACATCGTGGATGCACTCAAGGGCGGCGCCCGCAGCGTACTGTCCGTGGCCGTGGCCTGCGCCATGGCCGGCATGATCGTAGGCACCGTCACCCTTACGGGCATTGGCCTGAAGTTTGCCACGGGGCTTGCCAGCATCGCAGGCAATAACATTTTCCTGCTGATGTTCTTCACCATGCTCTCCTCCATCGTGCTGGGTATGGGCGTGCCCACCACCGCCAACTACCTGATCACCTCCACCATTTGCGCCTCCGCCCTGATCAACGTGCTGGTGGCCATGAACGGCCTGAGCGAACCCACCATGGCCATCATCATGAGCGCCCACCTGTTCGTGTTCTACTTCGGCATCATCGCGGACATCACCCCCCCGGTGGCCCTGGCCGCCATGGCTGGCTCCGCCATTGCCAAGGGAGATCCCTTTAAAACCGGCGTCACCGCCACCCGGATTGCCATCGGGGCGTTCATCGTGCCCTATATCTTCGTGCTCAACCCGGTGATGCTCATGATCGACGCCACGATTTGGGAGATCCTCCTGAGCGCCTTTACCGCCCTTTTGGGCATGTACGCCCTGTCCGGCGGCCTTACCGGCTTTGTGGCGGATCACTGCACCTGGTATGAGCGGGTCATCCTCGTGGGCGGCGGCTTGGCCATGATCATTCCCGGCCTCGTCACCGACGCCATCGGCCTGGCGCTGCTGGTGGCCATCATCCTGGTGCAAAAGGCCCGGGTCAAAAAACGGGCCCTGGACGCCTAAAATTCTGAACGGGCGCCAGCGTCGCGCAACAGGGGGCGAACGGTTACCTCTGGGCGGGAGCCTGGGGCGGACGGTTTGTTCCGCCCGGCCCCATCGGCCGTGGTCCCGGGCGTTGCCCAAGGTTGCGGCGACGGCACCTTGCCCCCTTTTCCCATCGTTTTGTTCCGCCCGGCCCCATATCGCGTGGGGCCGGGCTTTTTTATGCCCTTTTGCGTTGGCGGCAACCCCAGCGGCCCCGGGGGGCGGCGGCGGGGCGCTCCGCGCCCAGTC
>UQOG01000061.1 GCA_900542615.1 uncultured Eubacteriales bacterium
GGGCCGGACGACCGCCATCGCCGGGCCCGGGCGCAACCAAAAAAAGCAAGGACAGGCATATACCCGTCCCTGCTCCATACCCGCCGCCTTTCCGGCAGCGTGCTTGGGGTTTGTTTTTAACCGTCGTGGCGCTTGGCCGCCCGTGCCTCCAGCTCCTGGAGCTTGGCCACGGGGTCCTTCACCTTGGCCAGGAAGATCATGGCGGCGATGATGTAGGGCTTGTAGGAGGCCTCCTTGTACAGGGGATCCCGATAGCGGTCGAACACGCTGGCCGCCACCTCGCCCGCCTCGCAGGAAACGTCGGTGATGTCCGCAGGCAGGCAGTGGAGATACATGGCCTTGCCATCCTTGGTAAGCTTCATCATCTCCTCGGTGCACTCCCAGTCCTTATGCTGGGCGTTCTGGGCCAGAAGCCGCTTCTCCAGGGCCTTGATGCCCTCCATATCCCCCTTGCCGTAGAGCTCCGTGCGCTCTTCCATGGCCTTGAAGGGAGCCCAGCTCTTGGGGTAGACCACGTCCGCATCCTGGAAGGCTTCCGCCATGGAGTTGGTGATCTCGAATTTGCCGCCCTGCTCGGCAGCGTTCTTCTTGGCCACCTCCACCACGTCCTCCATGACCTCGTAGCCTTCGGGATAGGCCAGCGTCACGTCCATGCCAAGGCGGGTCATCAGGCCGATGACGCCCTGGGGCACGGACAGGGGCTTGCCGTAGCTGGGGCTATAGGCCCAGGTCATGGCCAGCTTCTTGCCCTTGAGGTTTTCGACGCCGCCAAAGAGGTTGATCAGGTGCAGGGCGTCCGCCATGACCTGGGTGGGGTGGTCGATATCGCACTGGAGGTTTACCAGGGTGGGCTTTTGCTCCAATACCCCGTCCTTGTTGCCGGCGGTAACCGCGTCAACCACCTCGTGCATGTAGGTGTTGCCCTTGCCGATGTACATGTCGTCCCGGATGCCGATCACGTCCGCCATGAAGGAGATCATGTTGGCGGTCTCCCGCACGGTTTCCCCATGGGCGATCTGGCTCTTGCCCTCGTCCAGGTCCTGCACTTCCAGGCCCAGCAGGTTGCAGGCGGAAGCGAAGGAGAAGCGGGTGCGGGTGGAATTGTCCCGGAACAGGCTGATGCCCAGCCCGCTATCGAAGATCTTGGTGGAGATGTTGTTCTCCCGCAGGTGCCGCAGCGCATCGGCAACGGTGAATACCGCCTCCAGCTCTTCCCGGCTCTTTTCCCAGGTGAGGAAAAAGTCGCCTTCATACATATCCTGGAAGTTCAGCTTCTGCAGTTTGTCGGTGTACTGTTTTACATTGCTCATGGTTTTTCCCCTCTCCTGCTATGTTCTAATTTATTTGATGTCGTTGTTGGTCTTGCCGGCCCGGAACTGGCACACGTCCTCTTCCCCCTTGCCCTTGTAAAGGCCGGGGATGGCGGCGTATACTGCGGCGCAGGTAACCAGGTCCTGCTTCCAGGTGATCTCGTTGGGGGCATGGGCCTGGGACTCGGCGCCGGGGCCAAAGCCCACGCAGGGAATGCCGTAGCGGCCCTGGATGGATACGCCGTTGGTGGAGAAGGTCCACTTGTCCGTCAGGGGGCGGTTGCGCAGGTGCATGGAAGCCGGGTCGCCCACCCGCTTATCGCCGTAAAGGGCCTTGTGGGCGTCCACCACCGCCTGGACGTGGGGCGCGGTCTCCTTATTGATCCAGGTGGGGAAGTAGCACTCCGTCTCATAGACCAGGCCGGTCCAGGCGGGACGGTCGTACATATACATGGAAACCTTGGCGCCGTGCTTTTTGACGGAGGGCAGGGCTTCGATCTCCCGGATGCAGGAATCCCAGGTTTCGCCGGCGGTCATGCGGCGGTCCAGGGAAACGGAGCAGGAATCCGCCACCGCGCAGCGGCTGGGGGAGGTATAAAAGATCTGGCTGGTGGTGATGGTACCCCGGCCCAGGAAGCGGGCGTCCTCATAATGCTCGGGGTTGAATTCCGGCTCCAGCATCTTCACCAGGCCCTTGATCTCGTCCTCGGGGCCGCAGCCGTTTTCGTTGAGGGCTTCCACTTCCTTGAGGATATCCGCCATCTTGTAGATGGCGTTTTCGCCCCGCTCCGGCGCGGAGCCGTGGCAGGAGACGCCCTGCACGTCCACCCGGATCTCCATGCGGCCCCGGTGGCCCCGGTAAATGCCGCCGTCGGTGGGCTCGGTGGATACCACGAACTCAGGGGTGAGGCCATCCTCGTTGTGGATATATTGCCAGCACAGGCCGTCGCAATCCTCCTCCTGGACGGTGGCCGCCACCAGCACGGTCACGTCCGCGGGGATCAGGCCCAGGTCCTTCATGATCTTGGCGCCGTATACGGCGGAGACGATGCCGCCCTCCTGGTCGGAACCGCCCCGGCCGCCGATCTCGGTTTCGGTCTCAAAGCCTGCATAGGGGTCGAACTTCCAATTGTCCCGGTTGCCGACGCCCACGGTGTCGATGTGGCCGTCAAAGGCGATCAAACGGGGGCCGTTGCCCATGAAGCCAAGGGCGTTGCCCTGGGGGTCGATCTCGGCCCGGTCAAAGCCCAGCTTGTTCATTTCTTCGATGGTGCGGCGGATGACGCCCTCCTCCTCGCAGCTCTCGCTGGGGATGGCGATCAGATCCCGCAGGAACTTGGTCATGTCGGGCAAATAGTTTTGGGCGGCTTGCTTGATCTTTTCAAAATCCACGGTTCTGTCCTCCTGTTTGATTTGCTAAATGGGGAAAATGGGGTGTTTCATTTGGAGTCCGAGCTGCTGTCCAGATAGGCGTACAGGCTGTATTTGCTGATGCCGAAATATTTGGCGATCTTGTCGCCGCTCTTGGTGATGAGCAATGCCCCCGCCTCGTTCAAAAAGGCGATGGCCCGCACCTTGTCGTCTTTGTTCATCATGGCCACCGGCTTGCCTACCAGCTGCACGCTTTTTTCCAGCAGGTCGTCCAGCAATTCATTCACGTTGGTGGGGATCCGCTCGGGCTCCTTGCCCGGGCCCCCCCGCTGCACGAAGTTGTTGATGACGGACTGGGCCATCATCAGGTCGGTCAGGTCGTAATTGATGCAGAAGATTCCTGTGGCTTTTCCGGATTCGTCTTTGATGTAAACTGAGCTGGATCGAAGGATCCTTCCATCGTTGGTCTTGGTCAGGTAGTTGTAATGGTCCGGCAGATCCCGCCGGCCTTCCCGCATGGCGTCCAATACGATGCGGCTGGGCCCTGCCTTGGCGTCCCGCTTGGATACGTGGCCGTTTTCAATGCAGGCGATGGTATTCTCCGGGTCGTCCCCGGTCAGATCGTGGATCACCACCTCGCAATTGGCCCCAAACTGCAGCGCCAGTGCGTTGGCGATCCGCTTGAGCAGCTCCAGCACATCCCGTTGCATATCCGTCCTCCTTTTTCCCGCCCAAAAGGCCCGTCTTGGCCCTGGTCACCCCGATTTGGTCGATTGCTCTCTTAGTTTCCATGATACCATATCCGGCGCGGAAATCAATAGAAACCCGAAAAAGTTTTTTTGCTATCTAAAAATTTTTTGTCTGGCCCGGCCTGGGTATTGAAAGCGCCCTGTTTGTGTGGTAAAATAAAGGCAATTCAAGGGAAATTCCGTTTTTTCCATTCTGTTAAGCTGTAAGGGAGTGCTGCGCGCACGGGCTGACGAAGATCCTTTCGTCCTCGTGCGCGTTTCTGGCATATTCGTTCCCTGCCCTGGCTGTCAACCTTTGGCCAGCCCTTCCTTCCCATCCCAACCCTGATCGTCACAGCGTCCAGCCCGCCTGCCCCCCGGGGAAGGCAGCACCCATCCCCCAGGACATCCATCCCAATTTACTGCATCGTCAAGGAGGTTTCGGCTCATGTATCTGATCGCAAACGGAAAACTCATCACCCGGGACAGCGCCCTGCCCTATCTGGAAAACGGCGGCGTAGCTGTGGAGGGCGCCAAGATCCTGGAGGTCGGGGAAACCGCCGCCCTTAAGGCCAAATACCCCCAGGCGGAATTTATCGACGCCAAGGGTATGGTCATCATGCCCGCCTTCATCAACGCCCATTCCCACATCTACAGCGGCCTGGCCAGGGGCCTTTCCATCAAGGGCCACAACCCCACCAACTTCTTCGAGGTGCTGGACGGCATGTGGTGGAACATCGACCGGCACCTGACCCTAGAGGATACCCGCCGCAGCGCCTATACCACCTACATCGATTCCATCAAGACCGGCTGCACCACCGTATTCGACCACCACGCCAGCTATTGCGAGATCGAAGGGAGCCTGTTCGCCATCGAGGAGGTGGCCAAGGAGCTGGGGGTGCGCACCTGCCTGTGCTACGAGGTGTCCGACCGGGACGGGGAGGCCAAGTGCGACGCAGCCATCCAGGAGAACGCCGACTTTATCGCCCACTGTGAAAAGGAGCAGGACCCCATGGTCAAGGCCATGTTCGGCGGCCACGCCCTCTTCACCATTTCGGACCGGACCTTTGAGAAGATGGTCAAGGCCAACGACGGCCGCACCGGCTTCCACATCCACGTGGCCGAGGGCATGAACGACGTATACGATTCCCTGCAAAAATACGGCACCCGCAGCGTGAACCGGCTGCTGAACCAGGGCATCCTGGGGCCCAAGACCCTATTGGGCCATTGCATCCACGTAAACCCGGCGGAAATGGACATTATAAAGGAAACCGGCACCATGGTGGTGAACAACCCGGAATCCAACATGGGCAATGCGGTGGGCTGCTCCCCGATCCTTCAGATGATCCAAAAGGGCATCCTGGTGGGCATGGGTACCGACGCCTATACCTTCGACATGCTGGAGAGCCTGAAGGTGGCCCTGATCATCCAGCGGCACCACGCCTGCCTGCCCAACGTGGCCTGGTGCGAGGTGACGGATATGCTCTTTAAGAACAACCGGGAGATCTGCGCCAAATACTTCCCCGACCCCCTGGGTATCCTCAAGGCCGGGGCTGCGGCGGACGTGATCGTGATGGATTACAAGCCCTTCACCCCCTTTGGCGGGGACAACATCGACGGCCATATGATCTTCGGCATGACGGGCCGTCAATGCGAGACCACCATGTGCAACGGCCGACTGCTCATGAAGGACCGGCAGCTGATCGGCATCGACGAGGAAGCCGTCAACGCCCGGACCCTGGAGGTATCCAAGAAGCTCTGGGGCCGGCTGAACCACTGCGAATATTAAGCCACCAAGGAGGTAGATCCCATGTCCGAACGCATGACCCCCATCCCCTTTGAAAAGCTGATGGCCTGGCTCCTTGCGGAGCATAAAGCCACAGGCGCGGCCTTTGGCGTGCCTGCCCCCTATGTAAAAAAGGATACCGCCAAGGTGCTGCCCCTGTTTGGGGAAAAGCTGGAGACCCCCTTCGGCCCGGCGGCGGGCCCCAACACCCAGCTGGCCCAGAACCTGATTGCCTCCTATTACGCCGGCGCCCGCTTCTTCGAGCTCAAGACCGTCCAGAAGATGGACGGCGAGGAGCTGGCCGCCTGCATCGCCCGGCCTTGTATCCTGGCCGCGGACGAGGGCTATAACTGCGAATGGTCCACCGAGCTCACCGTGCCCCAGGCCATGGAGGAATACATCAAGGCCTGGTTCGCCCTGCGGTTCATGGCCCATGCCTGGGGCCTGGGCGCCCCGGACGGGTTCATGTTCAACATCAGCGTGGGCTACGACCTGGCCGGCATCCAAACCCCCAAGCTTCAGGCCTTCATCGACGGCATGAAGGACGCCTCCCGCACCGCCATCTTCCAGGAATGCGTGGAGGTCATGTGCCGCCTGTTCCCCGAGGACGCGGATTTTTACCGCAATACCCCCGCCCGCATCGTCACCGGGGTCACCGTATCCACCCTCCACGGCTGCCCGCCAGGGGAGATCGAGGCCATCGCCTCCTATCTTATCACGGAAAAGGGTCTCAATACCTTTGTCAAGTGCAACCCCACCATCCTGGGCTACGAATGGGCCCGCAAGCGCATGGACGATATGGGCTACGACTACGTATCCTTTACGGACCTGCACTTTAGGGAGGACCTCCAATGGGAGGACGCGGTGCCCATGTTCCGCCGGCTCCAGAAGCTGGCCAAGGAACATGGACTAGAATTCGGCCTGAAGCTGTCCAATACCTTCCCCGTGGACGTGAAGGCTGGGGAGTTGCCCAGCCAGGAAATGTATATGAGCGGCCGGGCGGAATTCCCCCTCACCGTGGAAATGGCCCGCCGCTTTGCCACGGAATTCCAGGGCAGCCTTCGCCTCTCCTATTCCGGCGGGGCGGACTATTTCAACATCGCCCAGCTCTACGACGCGGGGATCTGGCCCATCACCATGGCCACCACCCTGCTAAAGCCCGGCGGCTATAGCCGATTCCGGGATATGGGCCTAATGTTCGATGAAAAGCCCTTCCAGCCCTTTACCGGGGTGGACTTCCTGGCCCTGGGCCGCCTGAGCGACAGCGTATACGGAGACCCCCATTACCAAAAGCCCGTCAAGCCCTTGCCCTCCCGGAAGCTGGGTGAGCAGGTGCCCCTGCTGGATTGCTTTACCGCCCCCTGCAAGGACGGCTGCCCCATCGGCCAGGATATCCCGGAATATATCCAGCTGTGCGGCCAAGGGAAATACCGGGAAGCCTTGGAGGTCATCACGGAAAAGAACCCCTTGCCCTTTATCACCGGCACCATCTGCGCCCACCGGTGCATGGATAAATGTACCCGCCACTTCTACGAGGAGCCGGTGCAGATCCGGGCCGCCAAGCTCCAGGCCGCCCAGGGCGGCTACGACGCCCTGATGGCCGGCCTAAAGGCTCCGGAAAAGAAGCAGGGCCCCAAGTGCGCCGTTATCGGCGGGGGCCCGGGGGGCATTGCCGCAGGCTATTTCCTGGCCCGGGCCGGCTTGCCGGTGACGGTGTTTGAAAAGGAAGCCCAGCCCGGCGGCGTGGTGCGGTATGTGATCCCCTCCTTCCGCATTGGCCTGGACGCCATCGAAAAGGACGTGGCCCTGGCCAAAGCCATGGGCGCGGAATTCGTCTGCGGCAAGCCCGCCCCTTCCCGGGCGGAGCTGGAAGCCCAGGGCTACGAATACATCCTGCTGGCCGTGGGCGCGGAAAAGCCCAGCCGCCTGACCATCCCCGGCCGGGTATATAACGCCGTCGAATTCCTGCGGGCCTATAAGCAGGATCCCGCCAGCCTGGCCCTAGGCAAGTCCGTGGCCGTGGTGGGCGGCGGCAATACCGCCATGGACGCGGCCCGGGCCGCCAAAGCCGCCCCCGGGGTGGAGCGGGTGACCCTGGTATACCGCCGCACCAAGAAGTACATGCCCGCCGACGCGGAGGAGCTGGAACTGGCCATCCGGGACGGGGTGGAATTCGCGGAGCTGCTTTCCCCCGAAAAGCAGGAAGCCGGGGCCCTCACCTGCCGGCGCATGGTGCTGGGAGATCCGGATGAGAGCGGCCGCCGCCGGCCGGTGGAGACCGAGGAGCGGGTACAGATCCCTGCGGATTCGGTCATCGCCGCCCTGGGCGAAGGGGTGGACGCCGACCTGCTGGCAGCATACGGGGTAGCCGTGGACGCCAAGGGCCGGGCCCCCTTCCGGAACGGCAACGTATTCGTGGCCGGAGACGCCCACCGGGGCCCCGCCACGGTGGTGGAGGCCATCGCGGACGCCAAGGCCTTTGCCGAGGTGGTGCTGGGCGAAGCCCATGCCTATGGCATCCCTGCGGAAGCCCAGGTGCCCTATGCCGACTGCCTGGCGCGCAAGGGCCATCTCCAATACGCCCGGAACGCCGGCTGCGAGGCCGAACGCTGCCTCAATTGCCATACCGTGTGCGAGGCCTGCGTCACCGTGTGCCCCAACCGGGCCAACGTGGCCATCCAGGTGCCGGGGCACGCCATGCGGCAGATCCTACATGTGGATTACCTGTGCAACGAGTGCGGCAACTGCGCTGCCTTCTGCCCCTATGACAGCGCTCCCTACAAGGATAAATTCACCTATTTTGCCAACGAAGCCGACTTTAACGACAGCGAAAACCAGGGCTTTATGGTGGTATGCCCCAAGTGCCCGGTGGTGAAAGTACGCCTTGGCGGCAAGGTGGAGGAATACGACCTGAGCAAGCCGGACAACGGTCTTTACAAGGGCTTGGAGGTGCTTATCCTCACCGTGCTCAAGGATTACGCCTATCTGCTTTGATCCCCCCCTTTTGCGCCCAGGCCGCCGGCCTGGGCGCCTGCCGGCATATAGACCCCTTCCGGTTTTGGGCCCCGCCCTTGCCGAGTATGATTGAATGACGAAAGGATTCTCAAACCATGGCAACCTTCACCGTAAACGGTCAGACCGTGACCGTGGAACAAAATCAAAAACTCATGCGCTATCTGCGGGACACCCTGCACCTGACCTCTGTGAAGGACGGTTGCAGCGAAGGCGCTTGCGGCACCTGCACCATCCTCATCGACGGCAAGGCCGTCAAATGCTGCGTCCAGCAGACCGACCGCATGGAGGGCAAGACCATCCTGACGGTGGAAGGCCTTTCGGACTTTGAAAAGGACGCGTACACCTATGCCTTTGGCGAGGCAGGGGCCGTGCAGTGCGGTTTCTGCATCCCAGGCATGGTCATGTGCGCCAAGGCCCTGCTGGATCAAAACCCTAGCCCTACCCGGCAGGAAATCGCCCACGCCCTGCGCAATAACATCTGCCGCTGCACCGGCTATGTGAAAATCATGGACGCGGTGGAGCTGGCCGCCAAGATTTTGCGGGAAGGCAAGATCCCCCAAGTCCCCCAGGAATGGAAGGTGGGCGCCCGGGTACACCGGCTGGATGTGCGGGAAAAGGTGCTGGGCTATGGGGAATATACCGACGACCTGTACCTGCCCGGCATGGTCCATGCCAGCGCCGTGCGCTCCGCCTACCCCCGGGCCCGGGTGTTGGCCATCCATAAGGAAGAAGCCCTGGCCTTACCCGGGGTATTGGGGGTGTTCACTGCCGACGATATCCCCGGCCTGGTAAAGGTGGGCCACCTGAAGCGGGACTGGTTCGCCCTGGTGCCCGTAGGGGAGATCACCCATTACCTGGGGGACGCCATCTGTCTGGTGGTGGCGGAGACCCCGGAGATCCTCCAGCAGGCCAAGGCCCTGGTGAAGGTGGATTACGAGGCGCTTGTACCCGTCACCTGCCCGGCGGAAGCCATGGCGGACGACGCCCCCCAGCTGCATCCCGGCGGCAACCTGCTGGCCCATAAGCAGGTACACCGGGGAGACGCCCGCAAAGCCATCGCCAATTCCCGCTATGTGGTGGGAGGCACCTTCCATACCCCCTTTACGGAGCACGCCTTCCTGGAGCCGGAATGCGCGGTAGCCCTGCCCAAGGGGGACGGGGTGCTGATCTACACCTCGGACCAGGGCACCTACGACACCCAACACGAAACCGCCCCCATGTTGGCCATGGGCAAGGAGCAGGTGATGGTGGAAAACAAGCTGGTAGGCGGCGGCTTTGGCGGCAAGGAGGACGTAACGGTGCAGCACCATGCGGCCCTATGCGCCCTGTTGACCGGCCGGCCGGTGAAGTGCAAGCTCACCCGCCAGGAAAGCATCCTGGTCCATCCCAAGCGCCACCCCATGGATATGGAATTCACCCTGGGCTGCGATGAAAACGGCATCATCCAGGGGGTAAAGGCCAAGGTGGTGGCGGATACCGGCGCCTACGCCAGCCTGGGCGGCCCGGTGCTGGAGCGGGCCTGTACCCATGCGGCCGGCCCCTACAACTATCAGAACTTCGAGATCGACGGCTATGCCTGGTATACCAACAATCCGCCCGCTGGGGCTTTCCGAGGCTTTGGGGTGACCCAGACCTGCTTTGCCATCGAGACCCTGCTCAACGAAATGGCGGAAAAAGTAGGCATCTCCCCCTGGGAGATCCGCTACCGCAACGCCATCCGTCCCGGCCAGACCCTCCCCAACGGCCAGATCGTGGATGATTCCACCGGCTTGGCGGAGACCCTGGAGGCGGTAAAGGAACAATTCGAAAGCGCCAAATATGCGGGCATCGCCTGCGCCATGAAAAACGCCGGCGTAGGCGTGGGCATTCCGGATACGGGCCGGGTGCGGCTCTATGTGAAGGACGGCAAGCTGGAGATCCACGCAGGGGCCAGCTGCATCGGCCAGGGCCTGGGCACGGTGCTGGTGCAGATCGTATGCGAGGCTACGGGGCTCCCCCGGGAGCAGGTGGTCTATATGCCCGCCAACACCTACGATTCCCCGGACAGCGGCACCACCTCCGGTTCCCGCCAGACCCTCATCACCGGCGAGGCGGCCCGCCGGGCCTGCCTGTTGTTCAACGACGCCCGGTATGACCGCTCCTTGGAGGAGATGGACGGGGAGGAATACTATGGCCATTACCTGGCCCGCACCGACCCCCTGGGCAGCGACAAGCCCAACCCGGTGAGCCATGTGGCCTACGGCTACGCCACCCAGGTGGCCATCCTGGGGGAGGACGGCAGGCTGCAAAAGCTCATCGCCGCCCACGACGTGGGCAAGGCGGTCAATCCCCTATCCGTAGAGGGCCAAATCGAAGGCGGCGTGGTGATGAGCATGGGCTTTGCCCTTACGGAAGCCTATCCCCTGGAAAACTGCAAGCCCACGGCCAAATACGGCACCCTGGGCCTGTTCCGGGCGGATATGATCCCGGAGGTCCAGGCGGTCATCGTGGAAAAGCCCGGCATCCGCCAAGCCTATGGCGCCATCGGCCTAGGCGAGATCACCTCCATCCCCACCGCCCCCGCCATTGCCGACGCCTATTACCGCCTCACCGGCGAACGGGAATTCAGTCTGCCGCTGAAGAACACCCCCTACGCACCCAAGAAATAAACGTAAAAGAGCACCCCTTTGGGGTGCTCTTTCATATCTGTCTATCCTCTTGTACCGCGGCCAGCGCCTCCACCGTATCCACATCCCGCAGCTCCGCCGCGGACGTCTCATACAGCAGCAGCGCGTCCGGGTGGGCCTTGATGACCACGTTGCCGCCCACATCGCCCTCCAGCGCCATCAGCTCCGGGAAAAACTTCCGGGGAAAGATGCACGGGTTGCCCCGCACGCCGTTATGGGCCAGGCCCACGATATGGTCCGGATGCGTCCGGAAATATTCGAGCTCCCGCCGCACCGTCTCCTGCTCCAGAAGCGGCTGGTCCGCCACCTGATATAGAATAGCGCCGCAGCCCGCCATGGCCTCGGTGCCCAGACGCACCGTGCGGCTCAGTCCGTCCTCCGGACGGTCGTTCCGCACCACCGTGAAGCCGAATTCCTCTGCCAGCGCCGCGGCGGCATCGTACTGCGTCACCACCGTCACCTGCGCGAATTCCTCCGCCGGCACCGCCTC
>UQOG01000062.1 GCA_900542615.1 uncultured Eubacteriales bacterium
CTTTGAATTTCTCCATGAGAAAAACAGTTATTGCCATAAAATGGAGATTACTGAATTTCCCCTTTCAGTTCTGGATATGGTACAGCGGACGGATATCGAAGAATATCTGGACTATATGAGCCTGTATCAGAAGGACGGAAAAGATATCACCAACGATGAACGTGGTAAGGCAAGAAAGCTTGCCGCTCTACGGAGTTTCTATAATTACTATTTTCAGAGCGAACGTATCGAGAAAAACACAGCGGCACTGGTTCCTCTGCCGAAGCGTCATGAAAAAGAGATCATCCGTCTGGAACCCAATGAGGTGGCTATTCTGTTAGATCAGGTGGAGGACGGCACCAAGCTGACCAAAAAGGAACTGGAATACCACAAGAAAACAAAGCTCCGGGATATTGCCCTCCTGACGCTTCTATTGGGAACCGGCATCCGTGTATCGGAATGTGTAGGTCTGGATATTAACGACGTGGATTTCAATAACGGCGGCATCAAGATCCGGAGAAAAGGTGGTTATGAAGCAATCGTCTACTTCGGCGATGAAGTAGAAACCGCTCTGCTCGACTATCTGGAGCAAAGGGAACATATCATTCCAGCCGAAGGACATGAGAATGCTCTGTTCCTGTCCCTGCAGAATCGCCGAATGGCCGTCCGCTCCGTAGAGAATCTGGTAAAAAAATATGCCTCCCGGGTAACCACCTTAAAGAAAATTACACCCCATAAACTACGCAGTACCTACGGTACCGAACTCTATAAAGAAACCGGGGATATCTATCTGGTGGCGGACGTATTGGGCCACAAGGACGTCAATACCACCCGCAAGCATTACGCGGCTACCTCCCAGGATAACCGCCGCATCGCAGCCCATGTGATCAAGCTGCGGGAGGATTGAGCCGCTTCACTCCGCACCGCCGTCCCCCTCCTGGGGCTGGCGGCGCTTGCGGATCCCATGCAGGGAGCGCATGTAGGTAAGCCGCTGCTCCGCTTCATACGCCCGCAAACGGGCTTCCCATTCCGCCATCAGGGCCGGGTCGATCTGAATGGGTTCGATCTCGTCATGTTCCGGTTCCGCAGGATCCTCCCAGGATCCGAAGCCATATTCATCCCCTTCGTCCTCCCAATCGCCGATGGAAACCACCGCATCGGTGCGCAGCAGGCTGACCTCTACCTCGTTATAATCCCGATCCATGTCCAGACAGCGGCAGCAATTGTCGCATATCTTCCCAGGCTCCAGATCACAAAAATCCGAATCCCAATCATTTTCCCGTTCCATTGCGCTCCTCCATGTTGCAAACAAATGTGCTATATGTTATACTTTCCACAACGGGTCCTCTTTCATAATAGTATACCACAAATCTTGACCATAGGGAGGTTTCTATGGCAAAGGCCGGCGTTACGCGACAAGCAGTTTACGATTACATCCGCTCCTACAGTTCCACCCACGCCTTTCCGCCCACCGTCCGGGAAATCTGCACCGCCCTCAACCTAAAATCCACCTCCACCGCCCACATGCATTTGCAAAAGCTGGAGGAGGAAGGCAAGATCAAACGCAACCCTTCCATGCAGCGCTCCATTGAGCTATGCGAGCCAAAGCCGGACCTATGCCGGAACCTGCCCCTGGTAGGCGCGGTGGCGGCGGGCTCCCCCATCCTAGCGGTGGAGAACATCCAGGAGTACATCTCCCTCCCCACCGGCCTGCTTCATGGGGCGAATGAGGAAGAAGCCTTTCTGCTCCAGGTCAATGGCGAAAGCATGATCCTGGCGGGCATCAACCATGGGGATCTGCTGGTGGTGCACCGGGGGCTGAAGGCGGAAAACGGCGATATCGTGGTGGCCCGCGTGGGCGAGGATTCCGCCACGGTAAAGCGGATCTTCTTTGAGGATGGGGCCATCCGGCTCCAGCCGGAAAACCCGTACATGGAGCCGATCTACGCGGACTATCAGGATGTGGCCATCGCAGGCAAGGTCATCGCCCTGCTGCGGCGGTATTAAAGGCGCATCTCCCCTGCCCTTACCAGGGCGTCCACGGCGAACATGGCGCCCATGCGGCCATGGGCATAGGTGAGGCCGCCCTGTACATAGGCGGTATACGGGGCGGTAATGGGGCCGTCTGCGCTCAACTCGATGGACGAGCCCTGTACAAACGCGCCGGCGGCCATGATCACCTGGCTCTGATAGCCCGGCATATCCCAGGGCTCCGGGGTCACGAAGCTATCGATGGGCGCCGCTTGCTGGATGCTCTTGCAAAAAGCGATCAGCCCATCGGCCTCCTGGAAGCGCAGCGCCTGCACGATGTCGCTGCGGGGCGCATCGCTTGCGGGCATACTGACTAGCCCGGCCCGCTCAAATACGCCTGCAAACAGCACGGCGGACTTTAGGCTTTGCGCCACCGTATGGGGCGCCAAAAACAGCCCCTGGTAAAACGGCCGGTAGCTGGCGTCATAGCTGCCCACTTCCCGTCCCATGCCCGGCACGGTCAAACGGCCCTGGATCCGGCCGATGGCGGCGCTGGTGCCGGCGATGTAACCGCCGGTGGGCGCGATGCCGCCGCCGGGGTTTTTGATTAGGGAGCCGATCAGCACGTCCGCCCCATAGGCGCTGGGCTCATTGGGCTGGGTAAATTCCCCATAGCAATTGTCCACCACGATAAACGGGGTGGATTTTTTTTGCCGGATCGCCTGGAAAATTGGCGCCATTTCCTGGGGCAATAGGGCGTTGCGCCAGGCATAGCCCCGGGATCGCTGCACATACACCACGGCAACGGAAGGATCGTCCAGGGCCTCCAAAACCCTTGGCAGGTCGATGGCGTCTTCCTTGAGGTCCACCTGTTGGTATCGGATGCCCTGGCGCTTTAGGGAACCCGGCTCGTCCCCGGAAATGCCGATGGCAGCCTCCAAGGTATCGTAGGGCTTGCCGGTGATGGACAACAGGGTATCCCCCGGCTCCAGCAGGCCGGAAAGGGCGGTGAAGATCGCGTGGGTGCCGCTGGTAAAATGGGGCCGCACCAAGGCGTCCTGGCATTGGAGGCTATGGGCAAAGACCCGGTCCAGGGTATCCCGGCCGATGTCGTCGTAGCCATAGCCGGAGGTGGGGGCGAAATGCCGCTGGGCGACCCCTTCCTTTTGGAAGGCGGTCAGGACCCGGGCGGATGTTTCCGCCTCCACGGCCTCTATACGGGCGAATACCGGGGCAAGGCTTGCCTCGGTATCCAATACGAACGCGATGCTCTTCTCCCCCACGCCCAAGGATCGATAGGGCGCGGTGTCAGGGCGGTATTCCATGGTTTATTCTTCCTCCTTCGCGGGTTCCTGGTTGGTGAAAACGATGCGCCGCTGGGGCGTAATGGTGGAAACGGCGTGCTTGTAGATGAGCATCTGTTGGCCCTCCACCTCCGCCAGGATCACAAAGCTATCATAGCCCAGCACAACGGCGTGGTTGATCTGATACCCATTGGTTACATGTATGGTGACGGGGATCCGCTCCCGCCGGGCGGTATTCAGGAAAGTATCCTGCAAATTGATGGGTTTGGGCATGGTCAAGCCTCCTTCCGGAACAGCCCGCAGGCGGTATCCACCAGCGCTTCCGGTGTATATTGGGTAATGTCCAGCCAATGGATGCGCGCATCCCGGCGGAACCAGGTCATCTGCCGCTTGGCGAAGCGGCGGGTCTCCTGCTTGATGGCCGCCACAGCCTCTGCAAAGCTTGTGTTCCCCGCAAAATAGGCGAACAGCTGCTTATAGCCCAATCCTTGCAGGGCGGGCAAGGCGGGATCCAAGCCCTTTTCCCAGATGGAACGGGCTTCCTCCACAAGTCCCTGTTCCAGCATCTGATCCACCCGCTGCTCGATGCGGGCATAAAGCAGGGGCCTTGGCATGGTGAGCCCCACCATGGTAAGCTCATATGGGCATGGAGCGGACGCCGACTGGGCAAAGGCCGCGCCAATGGGCTTGCCGGTGAGCCGTTTGACCTCCAACGCGCGAACGATCCGCTTTATGTCGTTAGGGTGCAGCCGTTGAGCAGAGGCGGGGTCCTCTTCCTGCAGGCTTGCGTACAGGCTCCCCGGCCGCTGCCGTTCCTGCTCCAGCAGGGCCTGGCGCAGGCTTGCATCCCCTGCCGTTTCGGTAAAATCCAGGGGGCTGGTCAGGGCGGAGATATACAGCCCCGTCCCTCCCACCACCAAGGGCAGAATATGGGCCTGCTGCAGGCTGTGGATGATAGCCCGGGCCTGCTGTTGATAGGCCGCCACGCTGAACGTGGGGCCGTCCACCTCCGCGATATCCAGCATATGGTGAGGGACCCCTTCCATCTCCTCCCGGGTAGGCTTGGCGGAGCCGATATCCAGGCCCCGGTAGATCTGGATGGAATCCGCAGAGAGGATCTGTGCGCCCAGGCGCTTGGCTACCTGCACCCCCAGGGCGGTCTTGCCGCTGGCGGTAGGCCCCAGGATGATCCCCAGGGGCGGTTTTTTTATCTGTTCCATATGGCTATCATACCCGCTTGAAGAGCTTTTCAAATTCCTGCCGGGTCATCTGCACCATCACCGGCCTGCCATGGGGGCAAGTCATGGGGACGCCCTGGGCCGTATATTGGGCCAGCAGGGCTTCGATCTCATCCGACGCCAACCTGTCCCCCGCCTTGACGGCATGTTTACAGGCCATCTGGATGAGGGCGCTGCGCTTAAGATCCGTTGCCCGCACGCTGCCCTGCCGCTCCAGATACGCCAACGCCTCCCGCAGGAAATCCCCGGCATCTGCCCCTTCTCCCATGAAGGAAGGCACCGCCAGGATCCGCACGGTAAGGGCGCCAAACTCCTGGAGCTGGAATCCCAGCTCCTCAAAGGCAGCCAGGTTATCCAGCAGCAGGGCAAAGGGGCCCGGCTGGAGTTTGACCTGGATGGGCAGCAACAGCATCTGAGACGCGCCGGCCAGCTTTCCGGCCATAAGGGACTCATACAGCCGGCGTTCATGGGCCGCGTGCTGGTCGATGAAAAATACCCGATCCCCTTGCTGTACCGCCCAGTAGCATTCGAACAATTGCCCGATCACCCGATAAGGTTCAACGCCAAAGTCCATGGCTTCCTGGGCCGAACGTTCCCGTTGCACAGGGGCCTGGACAAGGGCTGCTTGGCCTTCCCCGCCCTGGGCAAGAGGGGGTTCCTGGGCCGATGCTTCCCCCTGCCACACCCCAAGGGGCGCCTGGTGGGCAGGATGTAAAGCCGTAGAAAGCTTCCACCCTGGAGCAGCCCCAGGCTCCCCCAGGGACAGGGAGGCGGACGCGCCGGTATGGAGCCCCAGCTTGCCCTGCAATTCCTTCAGCTCTGCGGCGGACATGGTGGAAAAGGCGGCGCCAGGTGTTGGCTTCTCCTTGTTTTCTTCGGGGAAATGGCTGACCATTCTGCGGAAGGGGGCAACGTCCGTTTCCCGAACCAAGGGGGCAACGGTATCCCCCAGGGCCATGCGGGTGGCAACGGTTACAGCCCGGAATACCTGCTCCTCGTCCCGGAAGCGGACCTCCAGCTTTTGGGGATGCACGTTTACATCCACGGCTTCCCAGGGGATGCAAAGATCCAACACATAAAAGGGGAACTTCCCGCTCATGAGCCGGGTTTCAAAGGCCCGCTGCACCGCAAAAGAGATCCGCTGGGAACGAATATACCGGCCGTTCACAAACAGGGATTGGTGCAAGCGGTTGGGCCGGGCCAGCTGCTCGGCGCCCACGAAGCCGGTTACCTCCAGCTGGCCGTACCGATAGCTTACGGGCCGAAGGTTGGCCAACACCTCGCTGCCGTATACGCAGTGTATGGCATGTTTCAGCTGGCCGTCCCCGGCGCTTTGATAGACCTGCTTGCCGCTGTTCAGGAAGCGGAAGGAAATATGGGGCTTGGCCAGGATGATGCGGGATATTAGATCCCCAATGGCCGCGGCCTCCGCCCGCTGGCTTTTCAAGAACTTCCTGCGGGCAGGCACGTTGTAAAAAACGTCCTCCACCTCGATGCTGGTGCCCCCGGCGCAGGCAGCCGGTTGGCAGGAGCGCACCTCGCCCCCGTGGATCACGATGTTGGTGCCGGATTCCGCCTGCTGGGTGCGGGTGGTCAAGGATACCTTAGACACCGCTGCAATGGACGCCAGGGCTTCCCCGCGGAACCCCAGGGTCTGGATCTGGTCCAGATCCGCCGCATTGGCGATCTTGCTGGTGGCATGGCGTAAAAAGGCCACGGGCACCTGGTCGGCTTCGATGCCGGAGCCATTGTCCGTCACCCGCAAATAGGATATGCCGCCCTCCTGGATCTCCACCGTAATGGCGGTGGCCCCGGCGTCGATGGCGTTTTCCACCAGCTCCTTCACAATGGAAGCTGGCCGTTCCACCACCTCGCCGGCGGCGATCTGGTTGGCGATCTGTTGGCTCAAAACCTGGATCTTTTGCATGGGTTATCGCAGCTTTGCACGCATGTGCAGGTCGTAAAGGGTATTGAGGGCCTCCATGGGGGTCAGGGCGTTGATATCCAGCCCCTGAAGGTCCTGGATGATGTCGTCGGAGCCGGCGGAGCCGAACAGGGTCAATTGCTGATCCGGTTCCTCCTCTTGGGCGGATTCCAAAATGGCCCGGTGGTTGATATCCGAAGCCTCAAGCTGGACCAGGATCTCCTTGGCCCGGGCGATCACCTCGTCGGGCAGCCCGGCCAGCCTGGCCACCTGGATGCCGAAGCTCTTATCCGCCCCGCCCCGGACGATTTTGCGCAGGAAGATGATATCCTCCCCCACCTCTTTCACCGAGACCCGATAGTTTTTAACGCCTGGGATCTTGCCTTCCAGCTCTGTCAGCTCGTGGTAGTGGGTGGCGAACAGGGTCTTGGCCCCGCACTTTCCCCGGTCGGCAATGTGCTCCAGCACCGCCCAGGCGATGCTCAAGCCATCGAAGGTGCTGGTGCCCCGGCCGATCTCATCGATAATGAGGAGGCTATTTTCCGTGGCATGGCGCAGGATGTTGCTCATCTCGCTCATTTCCACCATAAAGGTGCTTTGTCCTGCGGCCAGGCTATCCGAAGCGCCGATCCGGGTAAAGATCCGGTCCGTGATGGGAATGGACGCGGCGGCGGCGGGAACGAAGCTGCCGATATGGGCCATAAGGGTGATCAGGGCCACCTGCCGCATATAGGTGCTCTTACCCGCCATATTGGGGCCTGTAAGGATCAAAAGCCGGTTATCCCGCTTGTCCAGCAGGGTGTTGTTGGGGATAAAGCCCCCCTTCATCCCCTGCTCCACCACAGGATGGCGGCCGCCTGTGATCTCCAGCCGGCCCTTCATTTGCAGCTGGGGCCGGGTATAGCCGTGCAGGAACGCCGCCTGGGCCAGGCTATAGTAGGCGTCCAGGGTGGAAAGCAGCCGGGCGTTCTCCTGTAAGCGTTCTATGCAGGCGCCAAGGGTCTGGCGGATCTCCAGGAAAAGGGTATATTCCAGGGCGATGGACTTTTCCTCCGCTCCCAGGATGGTATCCTCCAGCTCCTTCAGCTCCGGGGTGATGTAGCGCTCGCAATTGGCCAGGGTCTGCTTGCGTTGGTAGGAGTAGGGTACCTGGTCCGCAGCGGCCCGGCTCACTTCGATATAGTAACCGAATACCCGGTTATAGCCGATCTTCAGGGTCTTGATGCCGGTGCTGGCCCGCTCGTCTGCCTCCATTTTAGAAAGCCAGTCCTTGCCGTTGCGGGAGGCGGCCCGGTAGGCATCCAGCTTTTCATCGTAGCCGTCCCGGATAAAGCCCCCTTCCTTTACGCTCACCGGCACATCGTCGTCGATGGCCCGGCGCAGCAGGGTTGCAATATCCTCCATGGGATCCAGGGCATCCCGGATCCGCCCCAATTCCCGGGAATGCAGCGCCCCCAGGATGGGCAGCAGTTCGGGGATCCGCTCCAGGGAGCGGGTCAAAGCCTGGCAATCCCTGGCGTTTACGGAGCCATAGGCAATGCGGCTGCACAGCCGCTCGATATCATAGATGGCGGACAGGGCCTTCCCCAGGTCCTCCCGTTCCACGGGATTGGAATAGAGGGCCTCCACCGCGTCCAGCCGGCTGTTGATGATGGCAATATTCTGTAAGGGCTGTTCGATCCAGGCCCGCAGCTTACGGCCGCCCATGGCGGTGGCGGTCTGATCCAGCAGGTAGAGCAAGGTATGCTTTTTGCTTCCATCCGCCCGTAACGGGGTGGTCAGCTCCAGATTCCGGCGGGAGGCGGCGTTGATGCGCATATATTTGCCTGGGGAAACCACCCGGACGTTCCGGATGTGGGCCAGGGCATTCTTTTGGGTCTCCTCCAGATAGGACAGCAGGGCTCCGGCGGCGGAAACGCCGCAGCTAAGCCCCTCGCAGCCCAGCTCTTTGAGGCTGGCCTTTTGAAAGTGCCGCAGCGTACGGCTGCGGGCCAGGCTTTCATCAAAGGCGTCGCTTCCCAGGCACTGGAGATAATAGCTGCTTTGCAGCCGCTTCACCAGCAGCTCCTGCAAAAATAAGGCGTCGTTGGCCACCAGCTCCGTAGGCTGGATCCGGGCCAGCTCGTCCATCAACTCCCCCGCCCAATTGTCCCCATGGAGCTCCAGCACGTAAAACCCGCCGGTGGAAACGTCGCAATAAGCCATGCCCAGGTCCCGTTCGGACAGATACAGGGCGGCGAGATAATTGTTTTCCCGCTCGGAAAGCATACTTTCCTCGATGACCGTTCCCGGGGTGATCACCCGGATCACATCCCGTTCCACCAGGCCTTTGCTTTCCTTGGGGTCGGTCATCTGTTCGCAGATGGCCACCTTATAGCCCTTGGAAATGAGCCGGTTTACATACATTTCCACCGCGTGGAAGGGCACGCCGCACATGGGCGCACGCTCGGCAAGGCCGCAATCCCGCCCCGTGAGCACGATTTCCAGCTCCTTGGAGGCGGTGAGGGCGTCCTCGAAAAACATCTCATAGAAATCTCCCAGCCGATACATCAGGATGCAGTCCGGATATTGCTCCTTGACCTGCATGTATTGCTGCATCATAGGGGTTAGCTTTGCGGGCATAGGTCTCCTATTCTCAGTTTCAGTGCTTGCAGCCCGGGCAGGTAGCGCAGCTGCCGGTGCAGCCGGCTTCCTCCTGGCCGGCGTCCAGGTCGGGATCCTCCATGCCGATGCAGGCGGCGATGGTCTTATTCACCTGCCGCATGAGGAATTGAAAATTCTGCTGGGCCTCCACCAAAGCCTGAAAGGCGGGATCCGCCAACAGGGCGCTTTGGATCTCATCCAATTCCCGGCCCAGCTCCATGAGGATCTCCTTATCCCCTTTATCCTGCTCCATCATGGAAACGATGGTCTCCCGCTTTTGGGCATATTGCTCCATCAAAGCTTGGATATCCGGATTCGTATCCACGGCAGCCTGGGCGTCCATCATGGCGCGGAATTCTTCGGATTCGCTTAACGCAAGGCCCAATTCCTGGGCTTTTTCTATAATCATAAACCTTGTTCCCTTTCTGAAGATACCTTAATATTATAGCAGCTCGCCAAGGAGCGAATTTGCCTGGGTTGCGGTAATGCGGACCCGCCGTAGCTGGCCCAACATGGATTCGTCCCCTGGGAAGTAGACCATTTTGAAGCAGGGCAGCTTGCCAAAGGCCATGATCTGCGTGCCGCGCCGGTCATAGCCCTCCACCAGCACCTCCCCCTCCTGGCCCAGGAAATGGGGGTTGTGGCGCTGCAGGGTGGCGGCGATGGCTTCATTGAGCCGGGCCAGCCGCTCCTTTTTGATCGCCTCGGGAATCTGGCCCTCCATGCGGGCGGCCACCGTGCCTTCCCTGGGTGAATACATGAAGGTATAGGCGGCGCTGAAGCCCACCTCCTCCACCAGGCGCAGGGTATCCTGGAAATCCGCCTCGGTCTCCCCCGGGAATCCCACGATGAAATCCGTGGTGATCTCGATCCCCTCCACCCGCTTGCGCAGGGCGTCCACCAGGCCCAGGTATTTCTCCCGGGTATAGCGGCGGTTCATGGCCTGCAGGATCCCGTTGCTGCCGGATTGGACCGGCAGATGGATGTGGTTGCAGACCTTAGGCAGGCTTCCCATGGCCTCGATGAGGGCGGGCGACAGGTCCTTGGGATGGGAGGTCATGAACCGGATCCGGGAGATGCCCTCCACCGGATGAAGCTTATGGAGCAGGGCGGGAAAATCCATTTCCCCGCCGTCCCCCTGGTAGGAGTTGACATTTTGCCCCAGCAGGGTGATCTCCTGATAGCCGGCCTTCGCCAGGCCCTGGACCTCCTCCAGGATGCTGTCGCTGCGCCTGGAGCGCTCCCGGCCCCGCACATAGGGGACGATGCAATAGGTGCAGAAGTTGTCGCACCCATACATGATGGTCACATTGGTGGAAAAGCGGCTCTCCCGCAGGACGGGCAGCCCTTCGGCGATCTCCCCGTCGCTTTGGGTCACCGAAAGCACCCGCTTGCCGGACAGAGCCTCCTCCAGCAGGACCGGGAAACGGTGCAGCTCATGGGTGCCGAACACCATATCCACAAAGGGGAAGCGCTTATACAGCCGGGCGGCCACATCCTTTTGCTGCATCATGCAGCCGCAAACGGCAATGCACAGGGAGGGGTTCTCCTCCTTTTGCTTTTTCAGGGCCCCCACGTTGCCAAAGACCCGCTTTTCCGCGTGCTCCCGGATGCAACAGGTATTGAACAGGATAACGTCCGCCGCTTCCTTGGAGGCGGCGGGCTGAAACCCGGCTTCCCACAGCATTCCTGCCAGCTTTTCGCTGTCGTGGTCGTTCATCTGGCAGCCGTAGGATTCGATATAATAACGGAGCAGCTTGCCCTTAAGGGCTTCGCGCAGCCGCAGGACGGCGGCCCGGCTTTGGGCAAGGGCTTCTTGGGAAACAAAAACAGGTTCTCGCATATAAACTCCTTTTTACAGAATCATCCATGATTATTATAGCCGCTTTCCCCACGTCACGCAAGCAGGCGTCCCCCCATTTCCCCTGGGGAATCCCCTGGAAAAATCCAGGAAAACGCCCTATAAAACCATGATGGACAAACGTCCGGCTAAAAGCTATAATTATAAGGAAATCCTGAAAAACCGGGCCTCGGAAAAATAAAAAAGCTGCCAATTTTTTAAAAAACGATATTGACAACGGCAAAAAAATGCTGTATATTTGTAAACGTCGCGTGACGCACAAAGTAATGCAGCGGGGTGTAGCGCAGTCTGGTAGCGCACGTGCTTTGGGAGCATGGGGCCGGGGGT
>UQOG01000063.1 GCA_900542615.1 uncultured Eubacteriales bacterium
GTGGGGCCGGTGGGGCCCATGCGCCCGTTTTCGCCCGCCTGGCCAGTGGGGCCGGTAGGCCCGGTGGGGCCCATCTGGCCGTTAAGGCCGCTGGCGCCGGTGGGGCCGGTGGGGCCCGCAGGGCCCGTTGCGCCGGTGGGCCCGGTGGGGCCGGTGGGGCCGGTGGGGCCGGTGACGGCAAGCTGGGTAAAGTCGCTGGATGAACCGGGGGTGCCGGTGGGATTATCCACGTTCACCCGGTACAGACTGCCCTGATAGGTGACCAAGGTGCCGGCCGCATAGGGCGTACCCGGTACAAAGGGCGTCACCGAATCCAGCCCGATGCCCGTTGCGCCGGTGGGGCCGGTGGGGCCGGTGGGTCCAGTGGGGCCTGGAATGCCAGGGAATCCCATGGGGCCGGTGGGGCCGGTAGGGCCGGTGGGGCCGACGCAGCAGCAACAGCAGGATGTGGGCTTTCCGCACTGGGGACAGCACCGTTGTCTGTTATTGCAAGAATTGAAATTCATGTGCATGTACTCCTTCTAATGGGATATGGAGGGGCACATATCCGCCCCACCTCCCTGCATTATATGCGGGGAGGAGCCTCCTGGTGCTGGGCCAGGGCGGCAAAATAGGCTAAATTATGCCGGTAGGCTTTGGTGTCCTTATAGCCGCCCGCCCTGCGGTTGTAGGCCTCCGCGGCGGCATGGTCTCCCAGGGCGTCGTAGCAAACGCACAGCTGGATGCAGGGCAGGTAGCCGTAACAATCCTGGTTCATGAACGCCCCCGTCTGATCCGACGGCTTGCAGGAGAGGGCCAGCTCATACCAGAAAACGGCGTTTGGGTAGCGGTTTCGCTTCATGAACAGCCGGCCCAGCTCGCAGCAGATCTCAGCCCTGGGGGGCGTGAAGAAAAAGGACGCGGTCAGGGCGCCAAAGGCCCCCATATCGTCCTCCAGCCCCTCATAACAATAGGAAAGGATTTTGCAGGCCTCCACGTTGTTTTCCACCCAGCCCCGGCCGGCCCGCAAAAAATCCTCCAGCACCTTTACGGCCTCCTGGTAGCGCTTGTGATAATACAATTCCCGGCCATAGTAGAAGCTGTCCCGGGGGGTAAAGGGCTCGCCGGCGGCAGCTTGAGCTTGATAGATCCTCAGGTTGCGGTCCGTATAAACGGTTTTGATGGAGCGGTGGGTTATGGCAGGCGCTTCCAGGCGGATGGAGCGGCCCTGGTGCTGGATGGCCTCATGGACCCGGCCCTTCCAGGCGAAGGGGATGCTGGTGCGCAGGAGCCGCTCCCGGAAAAAACGGCAGGCAGGCGCGCCGGTCTCATCCACCCCGGTATGATAGGGCAGCATGATCACATCCGCCTCCAGGGTATCCAGCCGGGATTTCAGCTGGAGCAGCGCCTCCAGATCCTGGGGCAGCAGCACATCATCCGCGTCCAGCCACATGGCAAACTCCATGCGGGCCTTGGCAAAGCTGGCGTTCCGGGCGGCGGAAAAGTCGTCGATCCAAGGGAAATCATACACCCGCTCCGTATAGCGGGCGGCGATCTCCTTGGTGGCGTCCGTGCTGCCGGTATCCAGGATGATGATCTCGTCCATTGCCGCCTTTACGCTGTCCAGACAGCGCGCAAGCACGGTTTCCTCGTTTTTTACGATCATGCATAAGCTAATGGTTGCCATGTCCCACCTCCTGCAAAAAAGAGCGTACCCGCAGGGCCCAGCCTCCGCCGGGGAGAGGCCGGCCGGGCCAAGGCTGGAACGCGCCTGTGCATACGCCCTGGGATTATGGTATGCAAAGGGCCGGAGATTTGTGCCTGGGGCCTAGGTTGCAATCTTGCGCCAGGCTTGTTACAATAGGATTCGCCCCATCCTTGCCAAGCCCTCCGGCTCCGCTGCCGCGGCCGCGCCGTGGCGGGATGCGCCGCAAAATTCCTTGGAAAAGCGATATATGAATTTTTATTCGTATATGCATTTTGTTTCTTTCGAAAGTATTCTTGGCGATGGGCGATCATTTTTTTAGGACGGCTGTTTGCTATAAAGTGGTATTATGATGTTACGAAACATTATTTTAATTTTCACCTGCGCGTATCTGGCCTATCTCCAATGGGAGCGGACAGCTGTCCGCCGTTGGCGGCGAGAGATCCTTCATATTATATATGTAAACGGAACCCGGGGGAAATCCACCGTGACCCGGCTCATCGACGGGGGCTTGCGGGCGGGGGGCCTGCGGGTCTTCTGCAAGACCACCGGCACCCTGCCCATGACCATCGGGGTGGACGGGGTGGAGCGGCCCATCCGCCGCTGGGGCAGCGCAAACATTCTGGAGCAGGTTCATATCCTGCGCCAGGCGTGCCGGCAAAAGGCGCAGGTGTTGGTCATCGAATGCATGGCGCTGGACCCCTATCTGCAATGGTATTCCCAGCACGCTATGCTCCAGGCGGACATTGGGGTCATCACCAACGTGCGGCCGGACCATGCGGCGGAAATGGGAGCGACCCTTCCCCAGGTATGCGAGGCCCTGTGCGGCACCATCCCGGCCCATGGCCAGGTCTTTACAGGGGATGCGGCCTTCTTCCCCCAGATCCAGGCCCGGGCGGCGGCCCTGGGCAGCCGGGCCGTGCTTACGGAGGGGGCCGGGCTGGAGGCCATGTCCCTTTTTCCGGAAAACCAGGGGTTGGCCTTGGCGGTATGCCAGGCCCTGGGGGTGAGCCGGGAAACCGCTTGCCGGGGTATGGCGGATTTTGTGCCGGACCCCTTTGCCCTATCCGTCCACCGGTTCCCCAAAGGAGCGGTATTTATCAACGCCCTATCCGTAAACGATCCCGTCTCCACCAAGCTGGCCCTGACCCGCGTGGTGGAGCGGTATGGCTTTCAAAACCGGCGGCTGGTCTTGCTGCTGAACAACCGGCAGGACCGGGGCTATCGCACCCGGGATATGCTGGCCCTGGCCCGGGAGCTGGCGCCAGGGGAGATCTGGCTGTGCGGCGGGTCCCGGAGCTTTGCCCGCAGGGCCCTAGGGGACATGCAAGTCCCCATACGCTGCCTGGACAAGCCTGCGCAAGCCCCTTTCGACGCCCTGGGGCCGGAGGACCTGGTGCTGGCGGCAGGCAATATCGCAGGGCCGGGCATGGAGATCATGGAACGGGTGCGGAAGGAGGCGGCGCTTTATGTATAATGAAATCATCGTGCTGGGGGTGCTCCTGAGCCTCTTGTTCGCGGAGTTTACCGGGGTTTCTCCTGCGGGGCTGGTGGTGGCCGGCTATATCGCCCTGAGCCTGCAAACCCCTTTGCGCATCGCCTATACCCTGCTGATCGTGCTGCTGACCTGGGGGGCCTTTAAGCTGCTCTCCCGCTACATGCTGCTTTTTGGCCGGCGGCAGTTCGCCGTGATGATCCTGGTCTCCTTTGCCCTGGCCCAGCTGCTGGGCCTGCTCCTCCCCTACGATCCCGGGATCATCGGCTACCTGGTGCCGGGGATCATGGCCAACCAATTTGTGCGCCAGGGGCCGCTCAAGACCCTGCTGGCCCTGACGGTGGTGGTGGGCTTTTTGGCCCTGCTCATGTTTCTGGCCGGGATCCCGGTATTTTAGGAGGCTGCCATGTACCAAACGCCGGGCATAACCAAAAAACAAACCCGCCTGCTGGGGCTTTGCGCAGCCGTGGCCCTGCTGGCCGTGGGCGCCACCGCCGCCACCGGCCGCGCCGCCCCCACCTCCTATTACCAGATGCAGCTGGACGCGGCGGGCCGGATGCAGGCCTGTATGGACGCGGTCAAGGTCTATAAGGCGGAGCGGGACATCCCCCTGAGCCCGGAGGATCTCCATCAAACCGGCATGATCGGGGAGGAATTCAACTTGCTTACCACCACCCTGGGGGAGATCGGCGCCAAGCGCACCACCGCCAACAGCGATATGGCCGCCCTGGCGGTGAAGCTGCTGCACCAGGCGGGCATCCAGCCGGGGGATACGGTGGGGGCGGGGTTTTCCGGCTCCTTTCCCGCCATGAACCTGGCGGTTTTGGCCGCCTGCGACGCCATGGGGGTCCGGGTGGTGTACATCGCCTCTATGGGCGCCTCGGTCTACGGGGCCAATAACCCGGATCTAACCTTCCCAGAAATGGCCTGGATGCTGTACGAGGACGGATATCTAAAAAGCCCGCCCATCTGCTATTCTATCGGCGGGGACTACGACGTGGGCCTGGAAATGAACCCGGATATGCTGGAAACAACCCTGGCACGGTTAAAAGCCGAACTGCCAATTCCCCTGTTTTACGAGCCGGATTATACCGCCAACATAGAAGCCCGCATAGCCCTCTATGAAGCCAACGGCCCCATACAGGCCTTTATCGCCGTGGGGGGGAACACCACCTCCCTGGGCCTTACGGAGGGGGCGACCTCCCTGGGCCAGGGCCTGATCTCCCCCCGCTGGAACCACCGGGTGCTGCCCTACAGCGGCTTGGTGGAGCGCTACAGCGCGGCGGGCCTGCCGGTGATCAACCTGCTGAACATCAAAAAGCTGGTGGCAGACTATGGCCTGTCCTTTGATCCCCCCCAGCTTCCTTCGCCTGGGGAAAGCACCATATATTATGAAACTATCTACGCCTGGCCGGTGGCCCTCGGCGGCATGGCGGCCCTGTGCGGGCTGGCGTACGGGATCCGGCGGGCCGGGCGGACGTTGCATAGGCCGCCGGCTTCCTAACGCTTTTTCAATTCGCGCAGGCAGCGGACAAGGGGAATACGATGAAAGGGCGTCCCACAAACGGCCAATTTTGCGGGACGCTGTTCGTTTGAATAATATAATTCTTACTTATACCAAATCTTTTAGATCAAAGCGAATTATAAGAATTATCCGTTGCCATGTATTCCCTGCACATTGTATAAATGAAATAATAGCTAATTTTTATTCATGTTGACAATTATTTAAAGAATGATAAAATAATAATATGTCATAATTGTGAAGCAGTTGGCATTATTTATGGCAAATTATGGCAAGATATCATGCACATATAAGGGGGGATGCCTTTCCAAATAGCAAAGGCGTAGATCGACTCTGGACACTCTTGTAAAATCAACTTAAATAATGGAGATGTAAGTAATGAAACGTATTGGATTCTGGAGCATTGCTCTCATTGCCATGTTAGCGGTTCTTTTTTTTGCGGCAACTGCGCTGGCATGTACGCCCTTGGGCGTAGGTAAAGACGCGTCTGTCGATGGTTCCGTCATGGTCTCCCATACCTGCGACGGCTGGTATGACCAGCGGATCGTCATCATCCCCGGCGGCACCCATGCCGAAGGCGAGATGGTGGATATTTACAAGGACCCCTGCGTTGCCACACGGCCTGATCGGGAGCCTGTAAAGGTAGGCGAGATCCCCCAGGCTGAAAAGACCTATACCTATTTCCATGTGGGTTATCCCTTCATGAACGACCAACAGGTCATGATGGGTGAATTCACCTGGAGCGGCCGGGACGAGGTCTATAATGGCGACGGAATGCTCATGATCGCCAACCTGGAAGAGCTGGGCCTGGCCCGCGCGGCTACCGCCCGGGAAGCCATCCAGGTGATGGGCGCCATGGCTGAGCAGTATGGTTACGGCGATGGCGGCGAGACCCTGGTGGTGGGCGATGAGAACGAGCTGTGGGTATTCGAGGTATGCGGCCCCGGCATGCTGTGGACGGCGGATAGCGGCGCCGTAGGCGCCCACTGGGTGGCCCAGCGGGTACCCGACGACGAAGTGTTCGTTGGCGCCAACCGCGCCCGCATCGGCGTAGTGGACTTCAACGATACCGAAAACTTCATGTGGTCCACCGATTTGACCGTGCTGCCCCAGCAGATGGGCTGGTGGTCTGAGGGCGAGGACTTCAACTTCGAGAAGATCTTCAATCCGGATCCCTATGGCTATCCCTTCTATCAGAGCCGCCGCGAGTGGCGGGCCTTCAGCTTGCTGGCCCCCTCCCAGGAATTTGAGCTCAAGGACGATACCGAGGCCTATCCTTTCTCCATCAAGCCCGATGAGAAGGTCTCCATCCAGGACGTGATGAACATTTTTAGCGACCATCTGGAAGGCACCGAGTATGATCTGACCCAGGGCCTGGCTGCCGGTCCCTTCGGCAACCCCACCCGTTGGGCGCTGAATACCGACCAGAAGCCCGAGGGCACCGAAGCCCAGGATTGGGAGCGCTGCATCGCTTCCTACCGCTGCTCCTACAGCTTCGTTTCCCAGAGCCGTAGCTGGCTGCCCGATCCCGTTGGCGGCGTGCTGTGGTTTGGCGAGGATTCCCCGGATACCACCGTTTACGTGCCCATTTACTGCGGCGTCACCGAGATCCCCGAGGAATGGTCCAGCGGCGAACGCCATGTGTTCGATCCGGATTCCGCTTTCTGGGCATTCAACTTCGTGAACAACTGGGCCAACCTGCGTTGGGACGCCATGTATGAGGAGATCCGGGCCAAGAAGGCTACCTTTGAGGACGAGTTCTTCGCCAACCAGGAGGCCATCGAGGCCGAGGCTGTCAAGCTGTATGAAGAGAGCCCCGAAAAGGCGGTCGCTTACCTGACCGAGTACACCGGCGAATGCATGGACACCGTCTTTGAAGGCTGGTGGGATTTCGCCTGGCACCTGGTGGGCCGGTATGCGGACGGCTACATGATCAACGAAGATGGTTCCCAGACCACCTTGGGCTATCCCACGGAGTGGCTGGAGGCGGTAGACTTCGGCGGCACCTCCCTGCGCGACCTGGAGAAGCTGGGCAAGGGCACCGCTGCTGAGGAAGCCCCCGTAGAGGAAGCGCCGGCAGAAGAGGCCCCCGCAGCCACGGAAGCGCCAGCTGAAGAAGCGCCCGCAGAACCTGCGGCCACGGAGAGCACTGGCATGAGCTCCGGCGCGGTGATCGGCATCATCGTGCTGGTGGTGATCGTGATCGCCGCTGTGGTGTACTTCAGCAAGAAGAAGGGCACGGAGAGCAAGTAACAGCCCCCCAAGCCCTGGTTTGTAACCACACGTAACGTAAGCGCACAGGGCCTGTCAATCGCAGGCCCTGTCGTGCGAACCGAATACTTTCAGGAGGTACCTGTAACAATGAAAAAGATTCTTTCCATCATCGCCCTGATGTTGGTCCTCGCCCTGGCGCTGAGCGCGTGCAGCGCGCCGGCCGAGGAAGCCCCCGCTGCGGAAGAGCCCGCTGCCGAGGCCCCTGCTGAGGCCCCCGCTGAGGAGGCCCCCGCCACGGAGGAAGCCCCTGCCGAGACCGGCGAGGCCGCGCCTGCCACGGAGGTTTCCGGGGATTCCATCCAGGCGCCCATGATCGTGACCACCTGCGGCCAGAGCCCCGGCGCGGTCATGCTGAACATGGTAGCCGTACAGTCCGGCTTCACCTCCGCCAGCGACAACAGCCTCACCGCTGAGACCCTGGACACCAGCGCCTACAAGACCCTGGTGGTCACCGCGGGCACCAGCATGAAGGGCATGGGCGCGGCCGGCACGGACGTGGATACCGAGATTGAGCGCTGCACCGCCCTGATGCAGGCGGCCAAGGACGCCGGCATGGTAGTGGTCGGCGCCCACATCGAGGGCATGTCCCGCCGCACGGATAATTCCGACGAAAAGTCCATTGAGGCGGTCATGGGCATGGCGGACGTGATCCTGGTGGTAGAGGATAGCGACAGCGACGGCTTCTTCACCGATTACGCGGCCCAGAACAACAAGCCCCTGATCAAGGTGTCCGAAGCGCTGGACATCGCCAGCGTGATCACGGAGTAAGTCCATTTCGGAAGATAAGCGGCCGGGGGGCGGGATAACGCCCCCCTACGGCCTGCCGGCAACCGCCGGCGGGCCGGGGCCGACCCCCCGCTGTCATAGAGGAGGAATTTTTCGTGACTATGTTTACCCATTCCACACTGGTGCTGGTGGCACTGGTTGTGGTATTCGCATTGGCAAAGAAGTTGCGGCTGACCACCGAGCTGTCCATGCTTACGGCGACCATCGCCGCTGTCCTAATCCATCTTATCCTACCCCAGGGGGAGGATCCCCGTTCCCCCCTGCCCTTTGTGGAGATCGTACGGCACCTGGTAGAAGGTTCGGTAACGTATCTGGATATTTGTTTATTGTTCCTGACGGCCACGTTCTTCATGACGATCTACAAGGAGAGCGGCGGCGTAGCGTACATCGTGCGGGTGATCGTAAAGACCTTCCACGCCCATCGGTTCGTCTGCTTGATCCTGCTGACGGCGGTGATGCTGGTGCCTGGGGCCATCACGGGTTCCGGGGCGACCACGGTATTGACCGTAGGCGGCCTGGTAAGCGCAGTGCTGGTAGCCATGGGGGTGCCGGAAGACCGGCGGGTGGCGCTGATCTTCATCCTGGCGGCCATGAGCGCGGCCTGCCCGCCCATCAACCTGTGGGCCATGATGGCGGCGGCAGGCTCCAATATGCCCTATGTGGGCTTCACGATTCCCCTGGGCTTCCTGTCCATCGTGGGGGCGTTGTTCGCCACCTTCTACCTGGCGGGCAAGGGCGAAAAGATCCATCTGGACGAGGCCATGGCCACCTTGCCGGAACCGCCTAAGGGCTGGAACGGGCTGCGTGCGGCATTGCCCTTCCTGGTACTGATCGTGATCATCCTGTGCGGCCGTGTGATTCCGGAGTCCTTCCCGGTGGTGGGACTGCCCCTCACCTTCATGCTGTGCGCGGGCACGGTGCTGCTGGTGGCGCCTAAGGGCACCAAGATCAACGTGATCGACGTGGCGTGCACCACGGTGAAGAACCTCCAGGGCCTGGTGGGCATCATGGTGGTGGTAGGTATGCTGAACCAGATCATGACCCTGACCGGCGCCCGGGGCCTGCTGTCCCTGGCGGTGGTGACGCTGCCGGTGGCGGTGCTGTTCGCCACCCTGTGGATCATCCTGCCGGTGGCGGAAGGCGTATTGCAATACGCGGTGGCGCCCCTGTTCGGCGTGCCGCTGATCATGCTGTTCAATATGTTGGGGTATGACCCCATCGTGGCGCTGTCCACCTGGGCGGTAATGCTGCCCTTGGGGGACTGCCTGCCGCCGACCGCGGTGGTGGGCCGGGCTGCCGTGATGGAGCTGGATTACAAGGGGAACTACTATAAGGGGTTTGTAAAGACCGCCCTGGTACCGATGCTGTTCATCCTGGCCATGTCCACCGTGGTCATGATCTTCAGCAAGCAAATCGGCGCATTTATTGGAGGTTAAGGATATGAGCGTTCTCCAGGTAATCAACACGGTGATCACCGTACTATATTATGGCATCGCGGCGTTTTTCCTGTTTGCGCTGGCGAAGGTATTTGTAAAGTCCCAGAAGGTACAGGATGCGATCCTGTACAGCTTGATCATGATGCCGTTCATCCTGCGGCTGCTGCGGCTGAAATAAGGAGGTAGACAGATGAAAATGAGCATGAGATCCATCAAGGCGCTGATTTTGGCTGTCATCTTCTGCGCGGTAGGCATAGCGGGGTATTTGTTTTACGAGCACCGGACGTACAAGGAAGCGGTGGTAGTCAGCCCGTATGTGACGGAAGTGAAGAAGCTGAGCGACTACAGCGATGTGGTAAAAGGGACGGTCAACGACTGCAACGTATACATCTTTGACAGTGGCGTAGAAGGCGGCACCATGCTGATCTACGGCGGCACCCATGCGGAGGAGCCGGCGTGCAACACAGCGGCGCTGCTGTTCACGGAGAACCTGAAGGTGACCCAGGGGAAGGTGATCGTGATCGACCGGATCAACACCAGCGGCTCCCTGGCGACCCGCATGGGAGAAGCGTATCCCCGGTTCTACAGCATTGATACGCCGTGGGGAGAAAAGACCTTCCGGTTTGGGGATCGAGCGGCGAGCCCGTTGGATTCCTGGCCGGATCCCGAGGTATACATCCACTATCCCAGCGGCCAGAACCTGGCGTATGTGGACATCCGGAACATCAACCGGAACTGGCCGGGCAAGGCGGACGGGCTGCTGACGGAGCGGACGGCGTATGCGGCCATGGAGCTGATCAAGCAGGAAGGGGTGGACATGACCCTGGACTTCCACGAGGCGGAGCTGGAGTATGCGGTGGAGAACACCATCGTGGCCCATGAGAAGGCCAACGAGGTGGCGGCGATGACGTCCATGCTGCTGACGAGCCAGGTATTCGACGTGGCGATCGGCATGGAATTCTCGCCCACGGAGCTGCACGGGTTAAGCCACCGTGAGATCGGCGACTTCTCGGACGCTGCGTCCATGCTGGTGGAAGTGGCGGAGCCCATGCTGGACCGGATCCGTGGCATAACGGACGAAGAGCTGCTGATGAGCGGTAAGGACCGGTTCGTGATGAAGGCGGGCGAGCACGGGCTGCTGTACGCGCCCATCGACGAGAACGGTTGGCCCATCGAGAAGCGGATCGCTCGGCATGTTGAAACCGCCACCACCATCATCGAGGTGAACAACATGGTGCACCCGGATCAGACCATCCTGATCGAGGGGATCCCCTCCTATGAGGAGATCATGGCCAACGGCCCCGGGGCCTACTACCATGACCCCGCCACGGCGGACCCCGCCTACGTTTACTACGATTAACCCTTGTCCGGGAATCCCCCTTCGGGCTTCCCACCGGCCGGCCGCCCTGCGACCGGCCCGTTTTTTTGCTTGCCAAAGCAGCTAATGTGGGTATTTAATATTTTCTTGATCTCCAACGCCTTGGATGCGGAGAGACACACCTAGCAATGCCCTGGATTGGAGTAACGTTTTGGAGCTAAAATCTCTGTTCATATGCTGTATTCCAAATAAGAGGATTATAAGCTCCAATCTCTCAATCCCTTTCCACTATGCTGGGACCAAACTTTGGGTGCGCCTGTTTGTCTGCATGGGTAGGCAAGCATCCTTGGTGCGCAGGCAAACGAGGAGGGAAGCATGCCGCTTCAAGATAATGCTGCGCAAAGCTAATGCAGCGAAACATTTGACGGATGAAGAACCACTTGCCGCATATGCTATAGGGAGAATATAGAGTAGGATGCAAGTATGAAATCCATCCGTTGGAAGCAATTGCTTCTGTGCCTGGTCATCCCCGAGGCAGTAGGCGGGCTGGCAGGCTGGCTTACCAGTGACGCCACCGCCCTGTTTGAAACCCTGAACAAGCCCCCCCTTGCGCC
>UQOG01000064.1 GCA_900542615.1 uncultured Eubacteriales bacterium
GGAAGGCCCCACGGGCCGACGCAGCGCGACCTTTGCGAACTGCATTGCGGCCCCCCGAACCCCCGGGGTTTTTCGACAAGCTGAAAGCCTTGCTGCAAGCCTTGCTGCGCAAGGCTTTTCCGAACGTCCGGGCTATCGGGGGAGGGGCCAGGCATACAGGTTGCCTCCATGGGCGTCTGCTGCCACGATGGCGGGCATGGCTTCCACATAAAAGCGCCGGATGGCCTCGGTGCCCAGGTCGGGGAAGGCCACCATTTCTACCTTTTTAATGCTGTTGGCGATGAGCATCCCCGCCCCGCCGGTGACCGCGAAGTACACGGCCCGGCCCCGTAGGGCCTCCAGCACCTGGGGGGATCGGGGACCCTTGCCGATGAGGACGTTTATTCCTGCGTCCAGCATGGCGGGGGTATAGGGGTCCATGCGGGCGCTGGTGGTGGGGCCGCAGGGGCCGATGACCTCCCCAGGGGCTGCGGGGCAGGGCCCGGCGTAGTAGATGGCGCAGGGGGCGGGCAGGGGCCAGGCAGCCGGCAGGGAGCCTGGCCCTTGGGATTGCAGCAGGGAAAAAAGCCGCTTGTGGGCCGCGTCCCGGGCGGTGTACAATACCCCGGAAAGCAGCACCGCATCCCCGGCGGATAGGGACAGCACCGCCTCCTGGGAAAGGGGCAGGGAAACGGAACGATAGCTTTCCATGGTTACAGCCTCCTTGTGGCGTGGCGGCAGGCGTGGCATTGCATATTGATTGCCACCGGCAAGCCGGCGATGTGGGTGGGGGTTTGGGCCATATGCACCGCCAGGGCGGTGGTGTTTCCCCCCAACCCCATGGGGCCGATGCCGCTCTGGTTGATGCGGCGCAGAGCCTCCTGCTCCAGGGGGATCAGCGCCGGGTCGGGGCTGGGCTGGCCCAGGGGCCGCAAAAGCTGGGCCTTTGCCAGCAGGGCGGCCTGCTCCATGGTGCCCCCGATGCCCACTCCCACCACACAGGGCGGGCAGGCGCAGGCTCCGGCGGAAACCACGGTATCCACCAACGCCTCCAGCACACCCTCCACCCCTTGGGCCGGGGTCAGCATATAGACCCGGCTCATATTTTCGCTGCCAAAGCCCTTGGGGGCGATGGTGATGGTAAGCCCATCCCCTTCCACCAGGCGCAGGTGGATAACGCCGGGGGTATTATCCCCGGTGTTTTCCCGGGACAGGGCGCTAACCACGCTCTTGCGAAGATAGCCCTCCGTATAGCCGGCGGCGATTCCCGCCTGGACGGCTTCCTCCAGGCTGCCCTGGATATAAACCTCCTGCCCCAGCTCCACAAAGGCTACCGCCATGCCCGTGTCCTGGCAGCAGGGCCGCATGGCCTCCCGGGCCAGCCGGGCGTTTTGCAGCAGCTGCTCCAATATCGCCCGGGCATGGCCCTGCTCCCGCTCCTTGGCCAGCTCCAGGGCCTGGACCACCGGGCCGGGCAGCACGCAGCAGGCTTCAATGCAGGCCGCCCGCACGGCTTGGGTGATGTCGCTTGCTAAAATGGTACGCAATGCCGTATCTCCTCGCGGTATTTTGTGACGGGGCAAAGGGCCTTTGCCACCGCCTTGATTATATCACAGGGCCCGGGCCGACGGCCATATGGATATTATATATGAAATATGCAAAAATAATTTATATTTATCCATTGACAAAGGAAATGTATGTGGATATAATATACAAAAATCAACGGCTACGGAGGAATAATTATGAGCAAGCCCATCAAGAAAGTCGTCCTCGCCTATTCCGGCGGATTGGATACATCCGTAATCATCCCCTGGCTCAAGGAGAACTATGATAATTGCGAAGTTATCGCTGTTTCCGGCGACGTCGGCCAGGGTACCGAGCTGGACGGCCTGGAGGAGAAGGCCCTGAAGACCGGGGCGTCCAAGCTGTATATCGAGGATTTGAAAAAGGAATTTGTAGAGGATTATATATTCCCCACCCTGAAGGCGGGCGCCATCTACGAGGGTGAATATTTATTGGGTACCTCCATTGCCCGGCCGGTGATCGCCAAGCGGATTGCGGAGATCGCCCTCGCCGAGGGCGCAGACGCCATTGCCCATGGCTGCACCGGCAAGGGCAACGACCAGGTGCGTTTCGAGCTCACCATCAAGGCCCTGGCCCCCAATATGCAGATCATCGCCCCCTGGCGGACCTGGGAGATGAAGAGCCGGGAGGATGAGATCGCCTATGCGGAAGCCCATGACATCCCCCTGAAGATCAGCCGGGAGACCAACTATTCCAAGGATAAGAACCTGTGGCATCTGTCCCACGAGGGGCTGGAGCTGGAGGATCCCGCCAACGAGCCCAACTGGGCCAACAGCTTCCTGGAGATGGGCGTGCTGCCCCAGGACGCGCCGGACGTGCCCACCTATGTGAAGATCGGCTTTGAAAAGGGCGTGCCGGTTTCCCTGGACGGGGTCGAGATGGATGGGGTCAGCCTCATCGAAAAGCTCAACGCCCTGGGCGGGGCCAATGGCTGCGGCATCGCGGACATCGTGGAAAACCGGCTGGTGGGCATCAAGTGCCGGGGCGTATACGAGACCCCGGGCGGCAGCATCCTCTACAAGGCCCATAAGATCCTGGAGACCATCTGCCTGGATCGGGATACCATGCATTATAAGGAGCTGGTCGCCTCCAAGATGGCGGAGCTGGTCTATGACGGCAAGTGGTTCACCACCCTCCATGAGGCTCTGGCAGCCTTTGTGGATAAGACCCAGGAGACCGTCACCGGCGAAGTGACCCTCAAGCTCTACAAGGGCAACATCATCCCCGCCGGCGTCACCTCTCCCTATTCCCTCTACAGCGAGGAGATCGCCACCTTTGGCGAGGACCACGTGTACGATCAGAAGGACAGCGCGGGCTTCATCACTCTCTTCGGCCTCCAGATCAAGACCAAGGCCCTGATGGAGCAAAAGCACAAAAAGGCGTAACGCATAGGAGAAACAAGGGTATGGAAAAGCTATGGGCAGGTAAGTTTCACGGGCAGCTGGATCAGGCGGCGGATGATTTCAACGCCTCCATCCGGGTGGATCGCCGTATGGCGGCCCAGGATATCCAAGGCTCCCTGGCCCATGGGGCCATGCTGGCCCGGCAGGGCATCCTGTCCCAGGCAGACGGCGCGGCCATCGCCAAGGGGCTGGAGTCCATCGCAAAAGATCTGGAAAGCGGCCGGCTTCAGGTGGATACAGGCTGTGAGGATATCCATACCTTTATCGAAGCGGAGTTGACCCGCCGCATCGGGGATGCGGGTAAGCGCCTGCATACCGCCAGGAGCCGCAACGACCAGGTTGCCCTGGACCTGCGGCTCGCCCTGCGGGAGGATTGCAGCCAGCTGCAAGCCGCCATCGCCAAGCTGATCCAGGTGCTCTGCGACAAGGCGGAGGCCTATGCGGATACCATCATGCCCGGCTATACCCATATGCAGCGGGCCCAACCCATCACCTTTGGCCAGCATCTGATGGCTTATGCCATGATGCTGCTCCGGGATAAGGAGCGGTTGGGCCAATGCGCGGCCCGGATGAACGTATCCCCCTTGGGCTGCTGCGCCTTGGCAGGCACCACTTACGATACGGACCGGCTGCTGGCCGCCCGGCTGCTGGATATGGACGGCATCTGCCAGAACAGCCTGGACGGGGTCAGCGACCGGGATTTTTGCCTGGAGCTGGCGGCGGACCTTTCCATTTTGATGATGCACCTGTCTCGGATGAGCGAGGAGATCATCCTGTGGTGCTCCTGGGAATTTGGCTTTGTTGCCCTATCGGACGCCTATTCCACAGGCTCTTCCATCATGCCTCAGAAGAAAAATCCCGATATCGCGGAGCTGATCCGGGGCAAGACGGGCCGGGTCTATGGGGACCTGATGGGGCTTTTGACCGTGCTCAAGGGCTTGCCCTTGGCTTACAATAAGGATATGCAGGAGGATAAGGAGGCCATTTTCGACGCGGTGGATACCGCCAAGGCCTGCCTTTCCATGATGGCCCCCATGGTGGAGACCATGCAGCCCCGGCCGGACAACATGCGCCGGGCGGCGGCTGGGGGCTTTATCAACGCCACGGACTGCGCGGACTACCTGACCGCCAAGGGGATGCCCTTCCGGGACGCCTATCAGATCACCGGCGACCTGGTGGCCCGGTGCATGGAGACGGGAAATACCCTGGAAAGCCTTCCCCTGGAAGAATACCAGGCGGCGTCCCCGCTGTTTGCAGCGGACATTTATGAGGCCATCAGCCTGGAGACCTGCGTGCATAAGCGCAGCAGCCAAGGGGGCACGGCCCCGGCGCAGGTCCGGGCCCAGATCGCGTGGGTAAGGGAGAGGAATTGACCATGGTCAAAGCGTTTATCGATGGCCAGGCGGGCACCACCGGCCTGGGCATCCGCCAGCGGCTGTTGCAGCATCCGGCAGTGGAATTGTTGGAAATCGACCCCCAGCTGCGCAAGGACGATGCGGCCCGCAAGGCCATGTTCCAGGCGGCGGATATCGCTTTCCTGTGCCTGCCGGATCAGGCGGCCCGGGAAGCGGCGGCCTTGGCGGCGGATTGCCGGGTGCGGCTCCTGGACGCCTCCACCGCCCACCGCACCGCCCCGGGCTGGGCCTATGGGTTCCCGGAGCTGTCCGAAGCCCGGCGGGCCGCTGTTGCCGGAGGGGATCGGATCGCCGTGCCGGGCTGTCATGCCAGCGGCATGATCGCCCTGGCCTATCCCCTGATCCAGGCGGGCATCCTTTCTTTGGACGCCCCCTTGTCATTTGTATCCATAACCGGGTATACTGGGGGAGGCAATCAAATGATCGCCCAGTATACGGACCCTGGCCGCTCCCCCCAGCTGGACGCCCCCCGGCAATATGCCCTGGGCCAGGCCCACAAGCATCTGCCCGAGGTGTGCGCCCAATGCGGATTGGCCATCCCGCCCGCCTTTTTGCCGGTGGTGGGGGATTTTCCCCGGGGGATGCTGGTGACCTTACCCTTGCATAAATCCTTTTTTACCAAGGCGGCAACCCCCGGCGACGTCCGGGAGATCTACGCGGCCCATTATGGGGAAAGCCCTGTGGTGCAGGTGCTGCCCGTGGGGGCGGAGGCGGCTGAAGCCGGCTTCCTCAGCGCCAACGCCAAGGCGGGAAAGGACAACATGGAGCTGCTGGTCACCGGCAACGATGCGCGGCTATTGGTACACGCCCGCTTCGATAACCTGGGCAAAGGGGCTTCCGGGGCGGCCCTGCAATGCATGAACATCATGCTGGGGCTGGATGAAACGGAAGGCTTGAATTTGTAAAAAACCATGGAGCGCCATGGATAGAAAGAATAAGGATGCATCGCCTATGAAAACCATACCCGGCGGCGTTTGCGCTGCAAAAGGATTCACAGCCGCAGGCGTACACTGCGGCATTCGCAAGAATAAGGTAAAAAAAGACCTGGCCTTGATCCTCAGCGACCGGCCGGCGGCAGCGGCCTGCGTATATACCACCAACCTGGTGCAGGGCGCCCCCATCGCCGTGACCCGGGCCCATGTGCAGGATGGGTATGCCCGGGCCATTTTGTGCAACAGCGGCAACGCCAACACCTGCAACGCCGACGGGGTGGAGATCGCAGAGGCCATGTGCAGCCTGCTGGCCGCGGAATGCGGCATACAGCCTACGGACGTGATCATCGGCTCCACCGGTGTGATCGGCCAGCCTTTGCCCCTTGCGCCCATCCAGGCGGGGATGCCCGCCCTGGTGCAGGCCCTGGGGAATCACAGCGACGACGCGGCGGAAGCCATCATGACCACGGACCTGAAGAAAAAGGAGCTGGCCGTGGCCTTTGAGGTGGAGGGCAAGACCTGCCACCTGGGGGGCATCGCCAAGGGCAGCGGCATGATCCATCCCAATATGGCCACCATGCTGGTGTTCCTTACCACGGATGTGGCCATTGATCCCCAAATGCTTCATAAGGCCCTTTTGGGGGACGTGCAGGATACCTTCAACATGATCAGCGTGGATGGGGACACCTCCACCAACGACATGGTGAGCATCCTGGCCAACGGCGCGGCGGAAAATCCCATCATCCAGGGGCCGGGTCCAGGGTATACGGCCTTTTGCCAGGCCCTGCGCCAGGTGACCGCCTACCTTTGCCGGTCCATCGCCAAGGATGGGGAAGGGGCCACCAAGCTCATCGAGTGCCATGTGGTTGGCGCCGATAGCCGGGATACCGCCCGCACCGCCGCCAAGGCGGTGATCTGCTCCAACCTGTTCAAGGCCGCCATGTTCGGCGCGGACGCCAACTGGGGCCGGGTGCTGTGCGCCCTGGGCTACAGCGGCGCACCCCTGGATATGGGCCGGGTGGACGTGCAATTCACCTCCCAAGCTGGCACGGTGGCGGTATGCAAGGATGGGGCGGGGATCCCCTTTAGCGAGGAGGCGGCCAAGGCGGTCCTCTCCCAGGATGAGATCCGGGTGGAGATCCAGCTCAACAGCGGGGCCTGCGAGGCCACCGCCTGGGGCTGCGACCTGACCTATGATTATGTGAAGATCAACGGAGATTACCGGACATGAGCCAGCAGATGGATAATGCGCAGCGGGCACAGGTGCTGGTACACGCCCTGCCCTACATTCAAAAATATGCCAATAAGATCATTGTGGTCAAATATGGCGGCAACGCCATGCTGAACGAAGAGCTTAAAAGCGCCGTCATGAACGACATCGTGCTTCTATCCCTGATCGGCATCCGGGTGGTGCTGGTGCATGGGGGCGGCCCGGAGATTACCGAGACCCTCAAGGCCATGGGCAAGACCTCCACCTTTGTGGAGGGCCGGCGGGTCACCGACGAGGAGACCGCAGGCGTGGTGCAGATGGTGCTGGCCGGCAAGATCAACAAGAGCCTGGTAAACCGGATCGGCGCCATCGGCGGCAAGGCCATGGGCCTTTGCGGCCTGGACGGCAGGATGATCCGGGCGGAGGCCCTGGATATGGACCGATGGGGCTATGTGGGCAACATCACCCAGGTGGACCCCCAGCCGGTGCTGGACGTGCTGGCCATGGGCTATATCCCGGTGGTGGCCACGGTGGGCTACGACGATGCCGGGAACGTATACAACATCAACGCGGATACCGCAGCCTCCCGCCTGGCGGGGGTGCTCAAGGCGGAGTGCCTCATCAGCCTGACGGATATCGCCGGCATCATGCGGGATAAGGACGATCCGGCTTCCCTGATCCCCCGGCTCCATGTGAGCGAAGCGCCCCAGCTGGTGCACGAAGGGGTTATATCCGGCGGCATGATCCCCAAGGTGGAATGCTGCATCGAAGCCATCCGCCGGGGTGTGAAGAAGGTATTCATCATCGACGGCCGGATCCCCCACGCCATATTGATGGAGATCCTCACCGACGAAGGCATTGGGACCATGTTCGTGTAAAGGAGAGCTTATGCATACGACGGTAGAAACCACAAACCAATACATCGCCAACACCTACGCCAGGACCCCCTTGGCCCTGACCCACGGGAAGGGCTCCCTCCTGTATGACGAGGCGGGGAAGGAATACATCGACTTTGGCAGCGGCATCGCCGTAAACGTATTTGGCGTCGCAGACCCGGAATGGGAAAAGGCGGTTTGCGAACAGGCGGGGAAATTGCAGCATTGCTCCAACTATTATTACACCCAGCCCCAGGCCCGCTTGGCGGAGCTTTTGTGCGAGAAAAGCGGCTTAAAGGCGGTATTCTTTTGTAATTCCGGCGCGGAGGCCAACGAGTGCGCCATCAAGGCGGCTCGGAAGTATTCCAACGATAAGTATGGGGCGGGCCGCTACCGGATCATCACCCTGTACAATAGTTTCCATGGCCGCACCATGGCCACCCTGAGCGCCACCGGCCAGGACGCCCTCCACGTCCATTTCGCGCCCTTTTTAGAGGGCTTTGTCCACGTGCCTGCCAACGACGTTTCCGCCGTCCAGCAGGAGGTGGAGAAGGGAGGCGTATGCGCCGTCATGATGGAAATGGTCCAGGGGGAAGGCGGTGTGCAGCCCTTGGCGGACGATTACGTCCAGGCGGTTGCCAAGCTGTGCCGGGAGCAGGATATCCTCCTGATCGCAGACGAGGTCCAGTGCGGAAACGGCCGCACGGGGAAATACTTTGCCTATATGCACCATCCCGGGGTGGAGCCGGATATCGTTTCCACCGCCAAAGCCCTGGCGGGGGGCCTGCCCATGGGCGCCACCCTCTTTGGCCCCCGCACCCAGCATGTGCTGACCCCAGGCACCCATGGTTCCACCTATGGCGGCAATCCGGTATGCGCGGCGGCGGGGGTGAGCATCGTCTCCCGGATCGACGAGGCGCTGCTGCAACAGGTCACGGAAAAGGGCCGGCATCTGCGCCAACGCCTGGAAGGGGCAAAGGGGGTAAAAAGCGTAGCCGGCTTAGGGCTGATGATCGGCGTGGATACGGATCGCAAGGTACAGGATATCATCGCGGAATGCCGGGATAAGGGCTTGATCATTCTCAGCGCCAAGGAGAAGGTACGCTTGCTTCCCGCCCTGAATATCCCCATGGAGCTATTGGACCGGGGCATTGACATCCTGCTGGAGATAATCGGCAAATGAAGCACCTGCTAAAGCTATGGGATCTTACCGGCCAGGAGATCATCGATATCCTGAACCTGGCGGATCAGCTGAAATACGAGCAGAAAAACGGCATTGCCCACCCCCATCTCAAGGGCAAGACCTTGGGGATGATCTTTCAAAAATCCTCCACCCGGACCCGGGTTTCCTTCGAGGTGGGCATGTATCAGCTGGGGGGCATGGCCCTGTTTCTCAGCGCCAACGATTTGCAGATCGGCCGGGGAGAACCGGTGCAGGATACCGCCCGGGTGCTGTCCCGGTATCTGGACGGCATTATGATCCGTACCTTTGCCCAGCAGGAGGTGGAGGACCTGGCTGCTTACGGCACCATTCCCGTGATCAACGGCCTGACGGATTATTGCCATCCCTGCCAGGTGCTGGCGGACCTGATGACCATCCGGGAGCACAAGGGCAGCCTGAGCGGCTTGAAGCTGTGCTTTATCGGCGACGGACACAACATGGCAAACTCCCTGATCGTGGGAGGCATCAAAACCGGGATGCAGGTGGCCGTGGCTACCCCGGCGGATTACGCGCCGGATGGGAAGATCCTAGCCTGGGCCCAGGAAAGCGACCGGTTCCAGTATACCCAGTCGCCGATGGAGGCGGCCAAGGACGCGGATGTGATCTTCACGGACGTATGGGCTTCCATGGGCCAGGAGGAAGAGGCGAAAAAGCGCCGGGCGGCCTTTGCAGGCATTTACCAGGTGAACGATCAGGTGATGGAAGCCGCCAAGCCGGATTGTATGGTGCAGCATTGCCTGCCCGCCCATCGGGAGGAGGAGATCACCACCAAGGTGTTCGAAGCCCATGCGGGGGAGATCTTCGATGAGGCGGAAAACCGGCTGCACGCCCAAAAGGCCGTCATGGTGAAGCTCATGGGGCCGGACGCCTCCCTTTAAGGCTGCAAAAAAAGCATAAGCCATGGCCCGCTTTGGGCCATGGCACATTTGGCAGGGCGGCAAAGGCTGCGCCTGCTTTTTTGTTGCCGGGAGGGGTTGCTCCTTCGCCTGCGAAAGACGCCGCTTTTCCATACCGCAGCGCCTTTCGGGGTGGCGGCCCGGGGAGCGGCGGCGTTTTGCGGCCAGCCACGGTACGCAACACCACCCCAGCCTGTGGAAAACCCCTTGGGGGGGGTCGGGGGCTGAACCCCTGATTCGCTTCAATCGGATTTGGCGGCGTGTACGGCAAATCCGCAAAAAGTCTTGCGCAGCAAGGGGTTTCCCTGCATGGCTTCCTGGCCGCGGCTTAGGCCCAAGGGTGCCATGATTATTTGGAAAAAGTGGCGGCAAGCCAGTTTTTCGACAACCAAGGGGGGCGAGGCCAATGGCCCCGCCCCCCTTGGGGGTACCCGCTTCGCACGCCCGCCGCCCCCCCGGCGGGACGCTGGGCGCACGCCAACGGAAACGTCCGGGCGCAAGCCGCAGCGAAAAGAGCGCTGTGGGCTTAATCCAGCGCCGCCAGGGCCTGTTGATACGTTATCTGGGCGGCTTGCAACTCCTGGGCCCGCTGGGCTTCCACCTGCTGGAGCTGGGATTGGACCGACTGAATCTCCTGCTGGATCTCGGCGGCATATTCCGGGTTGGCGGCCAGGCTTGCCTCCATGCTGGATAACATGCTTTGCAAGTCGGCGGCTTTGCTATCGTATTTACGCTGGATGGATTCCACCTCCTGGGCGTAGGCGGCCGCCAATCGTTCCCGCTCCAGGTCATTATTTTGTGAGATGGTGGGCTCTGGAACGGGGGTAGCCGCCGGCGTGGTTGTGGGAGGGGGCGTGGTGGGGGCAGGGGTTTTCACCGCAGGCGTGGGGGTGGGAAACAGAGTTGGCGTTGGCATAGGCGAGGGGGTCGGAAAGGGAAGAAACGATGGCGTAGGGATCTGGATGTCCAGTAGGGGATTCTTTGTTTCTTCCGGCGCCGGCGCCGGCTCTTCAGAGGATGGCGAAAGGGCGGAACCAGGGGTATTCGCGTCGGCAGCGTTTACCTCCGGCCGGGCCTGGGACGGCGCCTGCGGCTTGGCGTCCGCTCCCTCCTGCACATAGACGATTTCCACAATGGTGGGGTCCTGCTGGCAACCTGCCAGCAAACAAAATAATAAGCAAAGGGCAAGGCAATTAACGATTCGTGTAAAAAGGCATTTCATAGGCGGCGACCTTTCGGAACATGCGGATGGCTTGGGAAAAGAAGGAACAGAAGGGAAACACAAAGAAATTCTCTGAAATTTAACATATTTTACCATTATAGAATAAAAAACGCAATGGGAATTTTGAAATGAAGTGAATATTGTTTTTTTTGACATTTATATGGGGGGATATCGCTGCGAACGGGAAAAAGAGACATTGTATGACATGTGCGCCGGAATATGCCCTTTACACACAGGGCTTCAGAAAAGAAAAAGGCCGGCAAAGCCGGCCCTTAAAAAAGAGGAATACCGATGATCTCTTGCTGAAATT
>UQOG01000065.1 GCA_900542615.1 uncultured Eubacteriales bacterium
GGCGGCGCAAGGTGAATTGTCCCGAAGGGACAAGAGAAGGCCCCCTGGGGGGTGTGCGGCTAATCCGCAAAAAGCCTTGCGCTCCAGGGGGTTCCCTGCATGGCTCCCCGCCCGCGCCGTAGGCGCAAGGGCGCCATGGAAGTCTCGAAAAGGTGGCGTTAAGCCGCTTTTTCGCCAAGGGGTGGCGGCAGCGTATTCTGCCGCCTTCTTTTTGTGCAAGGGAAGAAAAAAGCAACCGTCTGCCTTTGGGGGCGGTGGCATAGGAAACCATCGCCCGGAAAGGGGCAGATTTGAGCAGCTGCATGGTCATCGTCGGGAGGAATACCACAGCGGGTATGCCTCCTTTCTCTTTCGCGCATCTGCCGCAAATCTGCCCCCTTCCGGGGCGCAGCGTCCAGTTCCGTCCCATTGGTTTTGGCGCAAAGCAAGAAGGACGCAACCGGAGCGGCTCCCCTTCCAAGGCCGGCCAACCCAGCGCCGGGGCGAATGGGGCTGCAATGGCCCGATGGTTTCTTATGTCACCGCCCCTTTGGGGGCCGGTTGCCGTGGCGGCTGGTTTCATAGGGCCCTGATGGCGCCCCGTGGGAGGGGCGCCATCAGGGCCCTGCATCCATATGGCCGGGGGTCAGATCCCCAGATAGGCCTTTTTGATCTCGTCGTTGTGGAGGAGCTCCCGGGCGGAGCCGGAGGTGGTGATTTCCCCGGTCTCCATTACATAGGCCCGGTTGGATACATACAGGGCCATCTGGGCGTTTTGCTCCACCAGCAGGATGGTGACCCCCCGCTCCCGGTTCAGCTTGATGATGGTGCGGAAGATCTCATCCACCAGGATGGGGGACAGGCCCATGGAAGGCTCGTCCATCAGCAGCAGCTTGGGACGGGACATCATGGCCCGGGCCATGGCCAGCATCTGCAACTCGCCGCCGGACAGGGTGCCGGCCCGTTGCTTTTGCCGCTCCCGCAGCCGGGGGAACACGGAATAGGCCCATTCGGCGTCCGCCTCGATTCCGGCCTTGTCCTTGCGCAGGTAAGCCCCCAGGTATAGGTTTTCCACCACCGTCAGGTTGTTGAAAACCCCCCGGCCCTCCGGGATCTGGCAGATCCCCAGCCGGGCGATGTTCTGGGCGGGGGTCTTGGTGATATCCTGGCCCTGGAAGGTCACCTGGCCGGAGGTGGGCTGCTTTAGGCCGGAAATGGTATGCAGGGTGGTGGTTTTGCCCGCGCCGTTGGCGCCGATCATGGATACCACTTCCCCCTCCTCGATGTGCAGGGATATGCCCTTGAGGGCGGGGATCACCCCATAGTGAACATGTAGATCCTTGATTTCTAGCATCCTATCGACCTCCGCTTCCATCCGGCGCCTGCCCGTGGGGATGCTCCAATTCGTCCATCTCCTCGAAGAACTTGGTCTTGCCAAGATACGCCTCGATCACGTCCTGGTTATTTTGGATCTCCTCGGGTACGCCTTCCGCGATGTTCTTGCCGTAATCCAGCACCACGATCCGGTCGGATATGTTCATAATGAACCGCATGTCGTGCTCGATCAGCAGCACATGCTTGTTCATCTTGTGGGTCATGTGGTAGATCACGGCGGTCAGCTCGTCCTTTTCCACGTTGTTCATGCCCGCGCCGGGCTCATCCAGCAGCACCAGCTTGGGATCCGTGGCCAAAGCCCGGGCGATCTCCAGCAGCCGCTGCTTGCCATAGGGCAGGCTGGTGGACATATGGCCTTCCAGGTCCTGCAAGCCCACCGCCTCCAGAATGGCTTCGCAATCCTCCACCACCCGCTTGCGGGAGGCCCGCAGCCCCTTGCCCATGAGGATGGCGGGCAAAAGTCGCTCCCGGTTGCAGGCGGGATGGGCCAGCATCAGGTTTTCCAGCACCGTCAGCTCGGAGAAGAGGCGGATGTTTTGGAAGGTGCGGGCAATGCCGGCGCGGACCCGTTCATGGGGCTTGGCCTTGGAGATGTCCTGGCCCATGAAGGTGATGGAGCCCTCGTCCAGCATGTACATGCCGGTGAGCAGGTTGAAGAAGGTGGTCTTGCCTGCGCCGTTGGGGCCGATCAGGGAGAGGATCTCCTGGCCGGTATGGTGCAGGGATACGTGATCCACCGCGGTCAGGCCGCCAAATCGGATGGTGGCATCCTTTACCTCCAGGATATTAGGCATGGTCTTTCCCTCCTACCGAATACTTGTAGGCGTTTTTCAGCCGCCGCTGCATCCCCCAGAAGCCCTGGGGCCGGTAGATCATCATCAGCACCATCAGCAGGCCGTAGAGCACCATGCGGTAGTCGTTGATGGCCCGCAGGATCTCCGGCACCGCCGAGAGCACCAGGGCGCCCAGCACCGCCCCGGGCAGGCTGGCCATGCCGCCCAGCACCACCATGGCCAGGATGGTGACCGAGTCGGTATAAACGAAGGTGTCCGGGCTGATGAAGGAAACATAGCTGGCATAAAATACGCCTACAGCGCCGGCAAAGGCGGCGGAAAGCACGAAGGCCAGCAGCTTATACTTTATGGGGGCAATGCCGATGGATTCGGCGGCGATCTCGTCGTGCTTCACCGCCAGCATGGACAGGCCGATGCCGGAATTGGTGATGCGCCGCATCAAGAACAGGGTCAGCAGTAGGAAGGCCAGGATCAGGTAATAATAGGGGACCCGGCCGCTGAACTGATAGCCGAACAGGTTGGGGCTGGGGATGCCGGGCAGGCCCAAGGGCCCCCGGGTAAGCTCGGTGGAATTGATGAGCACCAGGCGGACGATCTCCCCGAAGCCCAGGGTGACAATGGCCAGATAGTCCCCCCGCAGCCGCAGGGTGGGCAGGCCCAGGATCAGGCCGAAGAAGGCGGCCATCAGCGCGCCGGCCAGAATGGCCAGCCAGAAGGACACCCCCAGCCGGAGCATCAGCAGGCCCCCGGTATAGGCGCCGATCCCGTAGAAGGCCACGTGGCAGAAGGAAAGCTGCCCCGCGTAGCCGGTGACCAGGTTTAGGCTCAGGGCCAGGATGCTGTAGAGGCCCACGGAGATCAGGATGTGGATATAGTATTTATTGGTGACCACCCAGGGCAGGCCCAGCAATAGAATGGCGGCTACGATGAGGGTGATCCGCTTTGTGCGGACGTACTGGGGGGTACCGCGGGGGGGGGCAGCTTGCTTAGGATTTTATCGATCATGGGGAACCTCCTATACTTTCTCCCGGGTCGCCTTGCCGAAAATGCCGCCCGGCCGGAAGATCAATACGATGATCATGATGCCGAAGGCAAAGGCGTTGCGGTAGCCCGAGGAAATGTAGGCCGCGCCCAGGGATTCGATCAGCCCGATGGTCAGGCCGCCCACCATGGCCCCGGGCAGGCTGCCGATGCCGCCCAATACCGCCGCGGCAAAGGCCTTGATGCCGTAGCTGTAGCCCATGGTGGGGAACACGGCGTCAAAGTATACGCCCACCATCAAGCCGGAGGCGCAGGCCAGAATGGAGCCGATGGCAAAGGTGACCGAGATGATCAGGTTGGTGTTGATGCCCAGCAGGCGGGCGGTGTTAAGGTTGTTGGAGGTGGCCCGCATGGCTACGCCGAACTTGGTTTTGTAAACGAGCAGCAGCAGGGCGACCATGAGGGCCACCGTGAGGCCCAGCATGATGAATTGCAGGTTGGTCACGGTGACGGAGCCGAAATTATAGGTGACCAGCTGGATGTCCGTGCCGGAAAAGGGGTGGGTCTCCGTGCCGAAGATCAGCTGCGCCAGGTTTTGCAGCATGATGGAGACGCCCATGGCGCAGATCAGGGCCGCCATGCGGCTGGTGTTGCCGCCGCCCCAGATGGGCCGGTAGGCAAAGCGCTCGATGGCCATGCCCAATACGGCCGTGCACAAGCAAGCCAGCGGGAAGGTGATCAGAACCGAAACGCCCATGGCCTGGGTGAGGATCAGGCCGAAGAAGGCGCCCATCATGAAGATGTCGCCATGGGCGAAATTGACGATGCGTAAAATGCCATAGACCATCGAATAGCCCACCGCGATCAACGCGTACACGCAGCCGATGGTCAAGCCGTTGATAAGTTGTTGCGCAAACATTGAACCATCCTTCCATGGGGAAGCGGCGGCGCCCGCCGCCGCTTCCTAATGTACAAATTGCTGTTGGCGTGGGAACGGTACGAAGCTATTGGACCACGGTGAACTTGCCGTCCTGGATGACGATGCGGATGGCGTCCTTGAGCACGTCGCCGTTTTCATCGAAGCTGTTGACGCCGCTGGCGCCGCTCAAGCCGCTAAGGGTGGTCAGGTATTCGTTGATCTTCTCCCGGTCGGGGCCGCTGGCCTTGATGGCCTCCACAATGCACATGGTGGCGTCATAGGCATAGGCGTGATAGGTGGCGGGGTCGGAATCGTATTTCGCCCGGAAGGCCTCTACAAATTCCTGCACCGCCGGATCGGGATTGTCCATGGAGAAGAAGGCGGAAATGGTCAGGCCCTCCACCGCGTCGCCGCCCAGCTCGATCAGCGCCGGCTGATACAGGGCGTCCACGCCGTACATGGGGAGGCTCAAGCCCAGAAGCTGGGCCTGCTTGGCAAACATGGCGGTCTCGTTGTAGAGGGTGGCCAGCAGCATCACCTCGGCGCCGCTCTCCTTGATTTTGGTGAGCATGGTGGTGAAGTCCGTGGTCTCGTCGGGGATGTAGTTTTCATAGGCAACCACCTCAACGCCGGCGGCTTCGCACTCCTCCTTATAGATGGTGGCGGTGCCCAGGCCGTAGTCGTTGTTTTCATATACGATGGCCGCCTTGGTGGGGGAAAGGTCCGCAAACGCCCATTGGGCCACCATGCGGCCGCCCACGTCGTCGGAGGGGATGGTGCGGTAGATGTAGGGGCCGGCCTCGGTTACAGCCGGGGAGGAGGAGCCGTAGGCGATGGCCGCTACGCCGGCTTCATTATAAATGGGGGCGCCGGCCAGGGTGCAGGAGCTGTTGTAATGGCCCACGATGGCCAGCACGGATTCATCCTGGGCCAGCATGTTGGCCACGATGGCCGCCTCCTTGGGATCGCCCTTATCGTCCTGGACGTTTAGGGTCAGGGGGATGCCGTCGATGCCGCCGGCGGCGTTGATCTGATCCACGTAAAGCTGGGCACCCTCCAGGGCGTCCTGCCCATCCTGGGCGGAAGCGCCGGTCAGCGGGCCCACAAAGCCGATGACATACTCGGTTACTTCCTTTTCGCCGCAACCGGTACAGGCGAAGAGCATGGCGATGGATAACAGAATTGCTAAGATGACTTTCGTACTGCGCATGGATGTGCCTCCTTTTATAATGTTGTAATCGCTTGGGAACAGGGAAGTGGGCCGCCGGGGCAGCTTGCCGGCCAAACGGGCGGAAGCGCCGGGCGGAAGAAAATGAACCTGGCGGGGGAAAAGGCGCCGTATCCGTCTCCCGCGGGCCGGCCCAAGGATGCAAGAAGCATGGGCGCGGCTTTCGTCCAAACAGGCGTAGGTGGGGCAAACCAGCTGGCCCAACCTGAAACCGGGGCCGCTGGGCCGGAAGGAAAGCAGAGGGGCTGGAAGCCGTGCAACCCAGGGAAACTGTTGCGGGAACAGCCCTGCACACATCGCCTCCTTTCAAAAACTTTATATAAATTTCGTTAAAGATTAAGGTTAAAAAATGAAGGTTATTATAAGCATGAAAGCTGCAAAATGAATAAACATCAAATTTGATTTTCAAATTTATACAATTACACACAAAGAAAAAAGAGAAAAAATATCAGGAAGAATTACCTATATAGTAAATCTATGGTGAATATTCCAGCATAAGGCCAGGGGGATTACAGGGGCCTATAGCAAAAAAACCACCTGAGAATTGGATTTTTTTCAAAAGGGCTTGTTTCGGCCCCTGCATATGTATTATAATCAAGCTGCCGTATCTAATGGAACGATCCCCTTTCGCCAATTTTGCAGGCAAACGCATGATTCATTTCTTTATCAAGGAGGCCGGCTATATGAAAAACAAGCCGGTATGTTATGTGCCCGGTATCAAAAACCCTGAAATTTATAGCGGAACGCCAACCTTTATGGGCCTGCCCAAAATCCAGGCCAAGGCGGAGCTGCCCGGCCATGACGTGGTGTTCCTGGGGGTGCCCTGGGAGGGCATTTGCACCTGGGGCAATTACACCATGTGCGAAATGGCCACCAAAACCATCCGCACCGCCTCGGTGCGCTACAGCGGCTTCCTGCCGGAGCTGGATATCGATATTTTCGATCACCTTTTCGGCGGCGACTATGGGGATACCGCCGTGCGCAACGGGGATTACGACTTTACCTTCGCCGCCATGGGCCAGCGCTATGGGGAGATCCTGGACGCGGGCTGCTTCCCGGTGGTATTCGGCGGGGATCATTCCATCACCTACCCCCTGATGAAGGAGCAGGTCAGCCGCAAGCCCGGCAAGATCGGCCTGATCCACTTTGACGCCCACATGGACAACATGGATACCTTCGGCGAGGAAAAGCTGGCCCGCTGCTGCCCCATGCACCGCATCTATGAAATGGAGGGCTTCGACCCCACCAAGATGGTCACCCTGGGCATCCGGGGGCCCCGCAACCACTATGGGGCGCTGGCGGAGGCCAAGAAATACGGCGTGCGGGTGATGACCATGATGGACATCCGGCGCATGGGCTATATGGAGGCCATCCAAGAGGCCATCGCCATCGCCTCGGAGGGCACCGAGGGCTTCTATGTGACCGTTTGCTCCGACGCCCTGGACGTGGCCTTCAACCCGGCGGGCGCCCCGGACCCCTGCGGCCTTACCACCTGGGAGCTGGGCATGATGCTGCACCAGTGCGGCCTAAAGGGCGCCTGCGCCCTGGACTATGTGGAGATCTACTATGGCGCCGACCCCGGAATGCTCTCCAGCCACAACGCCGTTTGGATGAGCCTGTACCTGCTGGCCGGCGTGGCCCAGCGGCGAAGCGGGAAATAAGCCGGCACGCCCCAGGGCGGGGGACGGCAGATCCATCGGCCCATGACGCCTCGGCCCCTCGGGCCGCCGGGGCGCGCTTTTTCCAAAGCAATCCATCCCCCCCGCGGGGCTTTGATTGGATTCCCTAATTTGAAAGGAGACGCGTTCGTTATGTTCAAGAGCATCCAGGAGGCAAAGCAGTTCATTCAGGAGAACGGCATCCGAATGGTGGATTTCAAGCTCACGGACCTGGATGGCCGTTGGCGGCATCTCACCATCCCGGCGGAGCGGCTGAACGAGGGCATCATGGAGCACGGCATCGGCTTTGACGGCTCCAACTACGGCTATGCCATGGTGGACAACAGCGATATGGTGTTCATCCCGGACCTGGCCACCGGCATTGTGGACCCCTATGTGCAGATCCCCACCCTGTCCTTTGTGGGAGACGTGATGGTGATCCAGCAGCCCCACAACCGCCCCTTTGCCCAATATCCCCGCAACGTGGCCCGCCGGGCCGTGGCCTACATGCGGGAGACCGGCATCGCAGACGAGATGATCATCGGGCCGGAATACGAATACCATATGTTCGACGCCCTGCGCTACCAGGTGGAGCCCAACCGCATGGGCTTTGCCCTGGAATCCGGCGAGGCGGCCTGGAGCGCCGGGGACCCGGCGCCCAACAGCGGCTTCCATTGCGGCGCCCACGGGGGCTACCACATCGACCAGCCCTTTGACCGGAACTTCGATATCCGGAACCAGACCTGCTTGCAGCTGGCCAAATACGGCATCGACGTCAAGTACCACCACCACGAGGTGGGCGGCGCCGGCCAGATGGAGATCGAGGTGGAGCTGGGGGAGATGACCCGGCTGGCGGACGATACCATGACCATCAAGTATGTGATCCGCAACGAGGCGGTGCGGGCCGGCAAGACCGCCACCCTGATGCCCAAACCCCTGTACGGCCAGCCCGGCAACGGTATGCACGTGCATATGCTGCTCAAGAAGGATGGGGAATACATCTTCTACGACAAGGAGGGCTATGCCATGCTGAGCCAGACCGCCATGTATTTTATCGGCGGCCTGCTCACCCATATCCGCTCCCTGTGCGGCTTTACCAACCCCTCCACCAATTCCTACAAGCGGCTGGTGCCGGGCTTCGAGGCCCCGGTGACCATCGGCTTTGCCATGGCCAACCGCAGCGCCGCCATCCGGATCCCGGCCTACGCCAAGGAACCCTCCAAAAAGCGGTTTGAGCTGCGCAATCCGGACGCCACCTGCAACCCCTATTACGCCTATTCGGCCATCCTCATGGCGGGCCTGGACGGCATCCGCCGCAAGCTGGACCCCAAGGACCACAATTGGGGCCCCTTCGACTGCAACCTGTTCGACCTGCCAAAAGAGCAGCTGGCCAGCCTGGGCTGCCTGCCCGCCAGCCTGCCCGAGGCCCTCAAGGCCCTGGAGGAGGACCACGAATACCTGCTGCAAGGGGGCGTGTTCTCCGAGCTGCTCATCAAGCAGTGGATCGACAAGAAGCGCAAGGACGCGGCCCTGGTGGAGCAAAGCCCCCATCCCAGGGAGTTTGAGCAATATTATGACCTGTAGGCCCCTGCCCGCCGCCCCCTCAGGCGGAAACGGTATCGGCCTTCCCCGGGCCGGGCGCCCGGGAAATGGAAAAGGACGGGATCGCCATGGAAGAAACTGAAAAGCTGTATACCATCGGCCGCATCGCCAAGATGTGCAACATCCCGCCCCATCAGCTGCGGGCCTATGACAAGTGCGGCATCTTCAGCCCCGAGATCCGGGATGAAAACAACAACTACCGCTATTACAGCGAGCGGCAGCTGGGGGACCTGCTGCTGATCCAGGAGCTGAACCGCTTCGGCATCCCCCTTAAGACCATCGTGGCCCTGGTGCAGAACCAGGAGCTGTTCCTGCTCAAAAGCATGTTGGAGGAGAACCTGCAGCAGATGCGCCGGGAGCTGGAACAGAAGCAGCTGCAATACCACCAGCTGGTGGACGCCCTGCTGCGCATCCAGGATGGCATCATGCGGCTGGGGGGCGGCGAGGCGGCCCGGCGGGAGCGGAAGGACATTTGCCTGGTGGAGGTGCCCAGGCGGCCGGTGATCTATACCCGGTACCGGAGCGAGGCGGACGTGGAGGCCACGTTCCTGCCCCGGTATGTGGAACTGCTGCGCCTGGCCGAGGAGCACCATTTGGCCAGCTTCGGCCCCATCCGGGCGGTGCTGTACGAGCACTATACCTGGCAATTCCACGCCCGTACCCGGGGGGAGCCCCTGGGGGACCTGGAGCTGAACCAGGACGTTTCCCAGACCGACGCCAGCTTCGGCCATATCCGCTATTACGGCGGGTTCCAGGCGGTAAGCGCGGTGCACGTGGGCCCCTTCCGCCAGATGGAGGCCCTGCATACCCGCATGGCGGAATGGGCCGCCGCAAAGGGCCATAGGGTCTGCGGCGTCTCCATTCAGGAGTATATCGTGGGCCGTACCATCACCAGCGACGAGGAAAATTTCGTTACCCGTATCTATCTGCCGGTGGATGTGGAAACCATCTGAAGCCGGCGTTCCCAGAATTAGATCGAATGTTAGAAGGAGTATATGCCATGGCAATGCAATATTTGGGTTTCCCCGTGGAGGAAATGCAGAAAAAGCTGGATAACGCCCGGGCCCTTATGGAAGCGCAGGACCTGAGCGGCCTGCTGTTCACCGCCACAGCCAATTACTATTATTTCACCGGCATCCGCAAGCTGGCGGATAGCCTGTATGCCCGGCAGATCTTTGACGGCCGGCCCTATTGCCATATGTGCAGCCTGCCGGAAGCGCCGGAGGAGATGCTCACCATCATCGGCCCCTCCAAGACGGAATCCCTCAGCGGCTATCGCCTGGGGGTGGCCTTTGGCTCGGCGGCCATCATCCAGCGCATGGAAAAGCTGCTGGCCATCATGGCCCTGCGCTGCCCCGGGTATAACCAGGGGGTATTCTTCAGCTGGTTCAACGAGCCCGCCGGCTGGATGGCGGAACGGGTGCGGGCCCATCAGGCCATCCGGGACGATATCCTGGCGCTGCTGGCCCCGGTGGCGGGGGTGGAGGCCCGGCCCACCGAGGGGGCAGCTACCTGTTCATCCGGCTGCCGGAGCTGACGGTGTCCCTGCATACCTTTGTGCGGATCGCCCGGCAGCAGGCCGGGGTCACCGTGACGCCGGGCACGGAGTTTGGGCCCCAATTTACCGCCCATATCCGCATCAATTTCTCCCAGGACCATAAAAAGGCCGTGGCCGCCATGGAGCGGCTGCTAACGCTGGTGGAGGCGTATCGGGCATGAGGAGCCAAACGCCTATCCCCCAGGGGAAATACCGGCCCGCCCTGCGCAATGGGAACGCCATCTATACGGCGGGCATGACCCCCAGGCGCAACGGCGTCCTGGTGATGACGGGCTAGGTGGGGCCGGACACCCCCCTGGAAACCCTGGCCCCCGCCGTGGCCCAGGCGGCGCAAAACGCCCTGGCCGCCGCCCAGGGGGCCCTGGAAGCCGGGGAGCGGCTGCTGGGGCTCTTGAGCCTGACGGTCTATGTGAACGCCCCGGCAGGCTTCCAGGGCCATAGCCGGGTGGCGGATCTGGCTAGCCAGTGGTTTTATGAGCAGCTGGGGGAGGGGGCCATATGCCCCCGGACCGCCGTAGGGGTATCCTCCCTGCCGGGGGACGCGCCGGTGGAATTGCAGACCATATTCCTGTGCGGATGATGGAAAACGGGGCCGGCAACGCCGGCACCGTTCCGCTTGCCGCACCCCCTGGGGGTGCGGGGGCCGCAATGCAGTGCCCAATGGCCGTTGCGCGCCGCCGCGAAAGCGGCTTCCTGCAACGCCCTTGCCCGCTGGGCGTTCGCCTCGCCTCCTCTGCCGCCGGCAGCGCCGGGCGCACATCGGATTTGGCGGCACAAGGTGAATTGTCCCGAAGGGACAAGAGAAGGCCCCC
>UQOG01000066.1 GCA_900542615.1 uncultured Eubacteriales bacterium
GGGGGCCGTACGGCCCCCGCCGGGGGATTTCAGGGCGCTTTGCGCCCCCGCCGCCCCCCCGCCGGGGACGCTGGGCACACCGCCGGCGAAAGGGCGTAGGGCCCTAGGCTATCTCCATGGGCGCAGCGCCGGAGGCGGGCAAGGGAAACCGCCCAGGTCCAGGGCCAGCCAGACCACATCCCACCATTGGCCCATCTTATAGCCGCAACGGAAGAAGTAACCCTCCTCCACAAAGCCCAGATGTTTATGGAAATCGATGCTGCCAGTGTTATTGGCGGTGATACAGGCATAGGCCTTTTGCACCCCTTGGCTGGCCAATTGGGGGAGCAGGGCGTCGTAAAGGGCCCGGCCCAAGCCCTGGCCTATGGCCTGGGGGGCCAGGTAAACGGTGGTTTCCACCACCCAGTCATAGGCTTCCCTGGACCGCATCCGGCCCGCATAGGCATAGCCCAAGGGCGTGCCTTCCACCTCCGCCACCAGATAGGGATAAGCCTGTAGAGTGGCCGCTATGCGGGCCTGAAATTCCTGGGGGGTGGGAGGCTGGTATTCAAAGCTGTAGGCGGTCTGCTCCACGTAATGGGCGTAAATCTGCTGCAACGCAGGCGCATCCTCCAGCCGGGCGGGACGGATGGTATGGGCGGCGCTCATGGCTCAAAATCCCGAGGGCGGCGATGGATCTGGGTTTGGCCTAGATCCTCCTGCTGGCGCAGGGGTTGGGAGGGCCGGCCGGTAAGGGTATCCTGATCCACCTGCTGCTGCCGGAGCAATTCTTGGCGCTGCCGCTCCCGGCGGGCCCGGCGGCGGGCGGCTTCCCGGCGCTGCTTGCGCTCCAGCCGCCGCAGCACGATCAGGGCGATGATGGCCAATACGATCAACACCGCCAGAACGATGAGGGCAACGCTCAAAGCGCGGCTTATACCGGTGCCGATCTGTACCCCCAGGGCCTGGATCACATCCTGCTGGGCTTCCTCGGCGTCCGCCGGGTCATAGACCCCGATGCTGTCCCCGGTGATGTGGGCGGTATAGGTGTAGGGATTGCCCGCCGGGTCGGTCATATCCAGCTGGAAGACCAGTTCCCTAGGCTGGCCCACGAAGATCACCTGGTCGGAGGAGAATTCCCCGGGGCCCACCACGTCCTTACGGGTGATCTCGGTGAGCACATCGGTGGGATTGCCCTCCTCGTCGGTACCCTGGGTCTTTTCGCTGATGACCAGGTCGGTCATATCCAGGGAACCGGTGTTGTTGATGGTAAAGCGCACGGTGATACTGCCGGCGCTGTTAAGGGGCTCCAGCACCGCGGCGGAGAAATCGATGCCCAATAGGGCGGGATCGATGTATTTGCGCACCACAAAGCTCTTGGTGTTGTTTTCATATTTTTCACCGGAAGCGGACTCGCCGGATACATGGAATACCACATACCGCTCGGTGTCCGTCAGCACGGTATAAGAAAGCTGCCGGGTCTCCCCCACCGCCAAGGCAAAGGTGCCGTCGTTGACCTTATTGCCCAGCTCGTCGGTGACCTGGATATCGCTGATGCGCTGGTTGCCGTTGTTGGTAAGCTTGATGGAGAAGGGGACGCCGTTGACGGTGCCCTCCCCCTGGGAGACCTCCATGGACAGCTTGTTCATCACCATGCCCAGGGTAGTCTCCTTGAGCTTAAGGGTCTGGGTATTGCCCAGGCCGTCGTCATAGGTGATCACCGGGGCGCTGGTGACGGTGGCGGAGCCCATGGTAAATTCGTAGGTGAGCACCAGGGGCGCGCCAGGGTCCACCGCCACGTTTTCGGCGATGGGCTTGCTGCTGATTTCCTTATCCGCTAGGGAAACCACGGATACCGGGGTCATACCGCTGTTGGTGAGGGTGTAGGTGATGTTCACGGTCTCCCCCTGGGAGGCCTGGGTCTTATCCACGGAAACGGAGCCGGAAAGCACGGCGGCGGCCTGACGCTGGATGGTGATTGCAGTGGAATCCGAGCGGAGCTCGCCGTTTTCCAACCAATTCAGGTCAAAGGAAATGGGCTGATCCAACGCCGCTTCGCTGATGATGACAGTGGCGGAAAAGGTTTTTTCAGCCCCAGGATCAATGGAAGCGCCAACGCCGTCAAAGGCAATGCCGGAATAGGCGCTGCTGATCTGGACGTTTTCCATTACGGCCTCCCCATCGTTGGTGATGGTGATGGAGAAGGTGACCTCGCCGCCGGTGGTCATGGCCGCGGGGCTGGACTGGGCCTGGATCTGGGCGGCCTGGGCCGCAGGGACCCACAGGCCAAAGCACAGGAGCAGGGCCAACAGGCATCCCAGCGTAGATTTAAAACGGATTCTCATGGGCTTGACTTCTTTCCTTATCGTAAAAATTGATGGGCTAGTCCCGGGGCGGACAGGGCCGGCGGAGCCAACCTTCCCCCAGAAGGGCGGGGGTGCAGCGGCCGTCGCTTTTTTCCGTTACGGCTTTGCAAAAGCCTGGGGCCTGGGCCGCTTCCACCAGGGCGGTCACCTGGACGTCCTGGCCGAAATCCACGGCCTCTACCATGGCCCGCTCCCGGAGCAAGGCCTCCAACCCGCCATAACGGTTATAAGGGATGGTTATATGATACCGCAGGGCAGGCAACACCGCCACCTCCCCCGCCTCTTGGATGGCGGCGGCAGCGGACTTGGAATAGGCCCGCACCAGGCCGCCGGCCCCCAGCAGGATGCCGCCGAAATACCGGGTCACCACCACCAACAGGTCGGTAAGGCCCCGGCTTTTGAGCACTTCCATCATGGGCAGGCCGGCGGTACCGCCGGGCTCCCCGTCGTCGCTATAGCGGGCGTAGCCGCCGTCCGGGCCGATCCGGTAGGCAAAGCAATTGTGGGAGGCGTCCCAATGGGCTTTGCGGATATCCGCCAGGATGGCCAGGGCGGCTGCTTCGCTTTCCACGGGAAAGCCGCGGCCGATGAAGCGGGAACGCTGGATGACCAGTTCCGCCTCCCCCTTTGCCGCCAGGGTGCGATAGCCTGCCATCCCCTTAGCCCCTGAGGACCCGGACAAAGCCCTTTTTGCCCTTCCTAAGGACGATGCCTTCCGCCAGCTTGTCCTCGGCCAGGACCGCATATACGTCGGTAATCTTTTCGTCGCCGGCGAATACGGCCCCGCTTTCGATCATGCGCCGGGCGTCGGACTTGCTCTTGCAAAGGTTCCCCAGCACCAGCAGGTCCGTGACCCGCAGGCCGGTTTCGTCTATCTGCTGCTGGCTCAGGGCCAGGGTGGGCATATGGCTCAGATCCCCGCCGCCGCCAAAGAGGGCTTCCGCCGCCTGCTTGGCCTTGTCCGCTTCCTCGGCGCCATGGACCTGGGCCGTCAGGGTGTAGGCCAGGGTCACCTTGGCCTGGTTCAGGGCCGCGCCCCCCTGGGCGCACATGGCGCGGATCTCCTCCATGGGCAGGAAGGTCAACAGGGACAGGCATTTTTCCACATCCGCATCGTCCACGTTCCGCCAATATTGATAGAAATCGTAAGGGCTGCATTTTTCCTTATCCAGCCATAGGGCGCCCTTTTCGGTTTTGCCCATCTTTTTGCCCTCGCTGGTGGTAAGCAGGGCGGTGGTCAGGCAATAGGCGGGCTTTTGCTCCTTGCGCCGGATCAGGTCCACGCCCCCCAGCATGTTGCTCCACTGGTCGTCCCCGCCCATTTGGAGGACGCAGCCATACTCCCGGTTCAGCACCAGGAAGTCGTAGCTCTGCATCAGCATATAGCCCAATTCAAAGAATGTTAGCCCCCGCTCCATCCGCTGCTTATAGCACTCGAATGTTAGCATCCGGTTTACGGAGAAATGCACCCCGATATCCCGCATAAAGGAGAGATAGTTCAACGACCGCAGCCAATTGGCGTTGTTGGCCACAATGGCCTTGCCTTCGGAAAAATCGATGAGCCGGGCCATCTGCTTTTGGAAGCAGCTGGCGTTATGGTCGATCTCCTCGTTGGTCATCATGCGCCGCATATCGCTTTTGCCGGAAGGGTCCCCGATCATGGCGGTACCGCCTCCCAGCAGCACGATGGGCCGGTGGCCTGCCCGCTGCATATGGGCCATGGTCATCAGGGCCACGTAATGGCCAATATGGAGGCTGTCTGCGGTGGGGTCAAAGCCAATGTAAAAAGTGACCTTTTCCCGGCCCAAAAGCTCCCGCAGCTCCTCGGGATGGGAGCATTGCTTCAAAAAGCCCCGTTCCGCCAGGGTATCGTAAACATTCTGCATATGATTGCACTCCTTTATTGATGGCTGTACTCCCTAATACAATAGCATATTTGCCGCAGTTTCGCAATCCGGAGGCATACGGTTTTCCCACAGGCTTCGCCAGGGTTCTCGCCTGTGAAGCGACCCTTTTTGCAGGGGATTTCCCTTAGGCTTATGCCTATAACCGCGCTGCGATCGGGAGGGGTTGGCCATGGCGCACGCCGGCCTTACCCCAAGGCAGCAGGACGATGGGGGGTGGGACGGTGCGGCTGGTAGGCAAACGGAGGATGGTAAGCGTCGGGGGGATGCTGACCGCCCTGGCCCGGGATCGGGCAGGGCTGCTGAGCCTGTTGATGGGGGCGTTGTTGTCCTTTGCCGGGGATGGGACAGGCCGGCTGTCCCCCTTTTGCGCCACCGGCGCCTGCGGCCTGTGGATGGCAGGCTATGCTCCCTGGCCTGCCCTGGTGGGCGGCCTGGCAGGCAGCCTGTTCCTGGGCCGCTATGGGGCGGCCACAGCCTATTTCCTATACGGGGCCCTGGGGATGCTTTGGCTCCTATGGCGGGGGGACGCCCAACGGCCGGACAAGCTGCTCCTGCTGGCGGCTGCACATCTATTGACCCTACCCTTTTTTTATTTTGAATCCGTAGACAGCTGTATGCTGGGCCTGGCCCAGGCGTCCTTATCCCTGTTATGCGCCCCCCTGGTCCAGCGGGGCGCCCAAGCCCTGGCCCAGCTTTCCCAGCGCCGCCCCCCGGACCCAGGCGGCTTGTGGGGGTTGGCCGGGCTCATGGCCATGGCCGCCATGGCGGGGATGGCCATCGGCTACCAGGGCATATATTTAGGCTGCGCCATCGCCTGCTTTGCCGCGGTATGGGGGGCCGGGGCCGCCGGGCTTATGGCCATCGCCGCCGCCGCCTTCGTTGGGGCCGGCGCCATGCTGGGTGGCGCTTCCCTGCCCTTTGTAGGCAGTTTGGTATTATGTACCCTGTGCGCCGCCCCTGCCTGGCGTAACCGGCTGCTGGTGTCGGGCTTGTTCCTCCTGAGCGGCGGACTGTGCGGCCTCTATATCCCCGGCGGTGAAAACATGCTCTTTTACGCCGCCCTGGGGGCGGGCGGGTATCTGCTGCTGCCAGGCGCCGCCACCCGCCTGCTACGCAAAAGCCTACAGGGCACCGCCCAGGGGGAAGCGGGCAAGCAACTGGCCCAATGCCGCCGCCGGGTCCGGGACGCGGCCCAGGTGATGGAGCGGGTGGCGGAGCTGCTGGAAACTAGCGGCCAAAGCCAAGGGGAACGCTTTGCCGGACGGCAGCTGCGCAGCATGGGGAAGGCCCTGGAGGAATTGAGCGCCAACCGGGAACCCCTCCCCCCTGCCTTTACCCTTTCCCTGGGCGCCGCTGCTTGCCCCAAAACCCAAAGCGACCAGACCGGGGACAGCATGGCCTGGCGGGAAGTGGATAACCTGCGGCTGCTGCTGCTTTCCGACGGCATGGGCAGCGGGGAACTGGCCCACCGGGAAAGCGCGGCGGCAGTGGCCCTCTTGGGGGACCTATTGAGCATCGGGGTGGAGGAAAGCGCCGCCCTGGAATGCGTCAACCAGCTGCTGATGCTCAAATGCCAGGAGGATATGTATGCCACCCTGGATGTGCTTTTGTTGGATCTTTCCACCTGCCGGGCCCGGTTCCTCAAGCAGGGGGCGCCCCCCAGCTATATCCTACGCAAGGGGCGGGTCTATACCATCCATGCGGAGACCCTGCCCGTGGGCATCCTGCCGGAGGCCGCCCCGGTATGCCCCCAGGACGCCCAGCTCATGCGGGGGGACGCGGTGGTGATGATGACCGACGGCCTGGGGGACGCCCTGGGCCAGGAGCTGTTGGCCGCCATCATCGAGGAGGTAGGGGGCGCCAACACCCCCCAGGACGGGGCGGACGCCCTGCTGCGCCGGGCGCTGGAGCGCAGCCCGGCGGACGATATGAGCGTGATCGTGGCCCGGGTGGAATAGCCCCAAGGCCCCCGGGGGGGCGGCGGGTGGGCGCAGCCCACCCGGGCGCCGGGCCCTGGCACGGCGCCCAGTTTGCCTGGGCGCAGCCCAGGCAAACGCCGCCGCCCCCCCGGGGGCCTTGGGGCGCGGACCGCCGCCGGGGACGGGCGCCGGCCCAGCCCCGGCCGGGGAAATGCAAAAATATGGTTTTTTATTGGGCCAGGGAATGATATACTGAAAAGAGAAACAGACGGGAAGGGGGTATATCCCAATGCGATATGCGTGTATCTTCGGCGCGTCCTGTCCCAACGTGGCAAAGGGATATCTGGACGCAGCCTTTGCGGCCGGGGCCCTTCTGGCGGAGCGGGGCCTGGGCATGGTATTCGGCGGCGGAAACACCGGCCTGATGGGCGCGGCGGCCCGGGGTGTAAAGAGCGCGGGCGGCCGGCTGATCGGGGTGATCCCGGAGAAGCTGAACCAGCCGGGCATCGCCTATCCCCATTGCGACCAATTGATCGTCACGCCGGATATGCATACCCGTAAGGCCAAGATGGAGGCCCTGAGCTTTGGGTTTCTGGCGCTGCCCGGGGGCTTTGGCACCCTGGAGGAGCTGCTGGAGGTCATTACCCTGAACCAATTGGGGTATTTGCAGGCGCCGGTGGTGCTGCTCAATACCGACGGCTATTACGACCAGCTGCTGGCCCAGCTGGATACCTGCATTGCCCAGGACTTTACCGCGCCCCCCTGCCGGGATATCTACCAGGCGGCCCCCACCCCGGCCCTTGCGGTAGAAGCCCTATGTACCGCTCGTTCGCCCCAGCTGCCCAACAAGATAAAGGACGCCATCCAAGATGAGGAACGAATTCGAAACCAGCAACGGGATTGAGATCATGGTCTGCGTCACCACCCAGAAAAGCTGCGACAAGCTGATCGCCAAAGGGGTGGAACGGGCGGCAGGCCAAGGGGTGTTGCACGTGGTGCACTGCGTGCAGACGGGGCATAACTTTATGGGCACGCCCTTTGAGGGGGACGCCATCGAATACCTGTTTACCGCGGCCCAGCTGGCAGGGGCGCAGCTGGACCTGCTCCGGGCCAAGGATGTGGAGAACGCCCTGGTGGAATACGCCGTCAGCCACGGCATCCACGTGATGGTGCTGGGCGCCGGCAGCAGCGGCAGCCAGCCCAAGGACAGCCTGATTGCCAGGCTTCAGCGGCGGTTGCCGGAGGTAGAATTTGTAGTGGTAGGATAAAAAATTTGGAAACAGGAAAAAAACTGTTGACAAAGGCGCATAAAGGTTTTATCATAGCAAACAATTGAATGACCGACTGGGTAGAGGCGCAGCCGACAGGAGTATCCCGGGGAGCCCCCGCAGGGGCGGAGAACCGGCGAGAAAGGGGAGGTTGCCGAAGCGCAAAGGCCGCTGCGGGGCCTGGGCGCTGGGCGACGGGAAAATATCCCGCCGACTGTCACAGGGTATCTGTGGAGTGCTATCATTCAGGGCCAAAGGTTTCCGAAAAAAGGTGCGCGGCTGGAGTGATGCTCCAGCCGCCATTTGATTTTGGGGAAAATCCCCGCCACATTTTATCACATTGGAGGAAAACATCATGCGTAGAACCCTAGCCATTTTGCTGGCCCTTGTATTGGCCCTGTCCCTGGCGGCCTGCTCCCAGCCCGCCCAGGAGGAGACCCCTGCCGCCGACGCTCCCGCCGCTGAGGCCCCCGCCGACGAAGCGCCCGCTGACGCGGATCCGGATCAGCCCGCCACCGACCCTGCCACCCTGGGCAGCCTGGAGGACGGCGTCCTCTCCGTTGCCATGGAGTGCGCCTATGCCCCCTATAACTGGACCCAGCCCACCGGCGACAACGGCGCCACCCAGATCAAGGACAGCCCCGACTATGCCTATGGCTACGATGTTATGATGGCCCAGCATATCGCAGAGGCCCTGGGCGTGGAGCTGGAGATCGTGAAGCTGGATTGGGATTCCCTGGTGCCCGCCGTCCAGAGCGGCACCGTGGATTGCGTCATCGCGGGCCAGTCCATCACCAGCGACCGGATGGAAATGGTGGACTTCACCACCCCCTACTACTATGCTTCCATCGTGGCCCTGACCCCTTCGGATAGCGCCTTTGCTTCCGCTAAGGGCGTGCAGGACCTGGCAGGCGCGGTTTGCACCAGCCAGATCAATACCGTCTGGTACGATGTGTGCCTGCCCCAGATCCCGGATGCGGAGATCCTCCCCGCCCAGGAGAGCGCCCCCGCCATGCTGGTGGCCCTCAATAGCGGCCGCTGCGACCTGGTGGTCACCGATATGCCCACCGCCATGGCCGCCTGCATCGCCTATCCCAACTTCACCCTGCTGGACTTTGCCGGTAGCTCCGACGATTTCCAGGTGTCCGAGGAGGAGATCAACATCGGCATCTCCCTCCAGAAGGGCAACACCGAGCTGCTGGACGCCATCAACGGCGTGCTGGCTGAGATGACCGTGGACGACTTCACCGAAATGATGAACCAGGCCATCGCCGTGCAGCCCCTGAGCGAGTAACCCCGTATCCCCCCTTTGCAAAGCCGCCCGTTTGTACGGACGGCTTTGCCCGGCTTTTAAGGAGAAACCACCGTGCAAAATATGAACTTCTGGGAGCGGGTCCTCTACCTGCTCCAGCAATACGGCCCCAGCTTTTTACGGGGCGCGGGGGTCACCATGGCCATCGCCCTGGTGTCCACCTTTGTGGGCTGCATCATCGGCTTCGCCGTGGGCGTGGTTCAGACCATCCCCACAGACCGGAAAAAACGGCCCCTTCATTGGACCCTCATGGGCATTGTCCGCTTCCTTCTCAACGCTTATGTGGAGATCTTTAGAGGCACCCCCATGATGGTCCAGGCCATGTTCATCTATTACGGCATGGCTGCTTTGTTTGGCATCAACCTGGGCATGTGGGAAGCTGCTTTCCTTATCGTCTCCGTCAACACCGGCGCCTATATGGCGGAAACCGTCCGGGGCGGCATTCTTTCAATCGACCCGGGACAGACCGAAGGCGCCAAGGCCATCGGTATGAACCATGTCCAGACCATGACCAGCGTCATCCTGCCCCAGGCTCTCCGGAACATCATGCCCCAGATCGGCAACAACCTGATTATCAACATCAAGGATACCTGCGTGTTGAGCGTTATCGGTACTGTGGAGCTTTTCTTCGCCACCAAGGGGGTGGCTGGAGCTTTGTATACCTATTTTGAAGCCTTCACCATCACCATGGTGATCTACTTTGTGCTCACCTTTACCTGCTCCCGGCTGCTCCGCTGGTGGGAAAGCAAGATGGACGGCCCGGACAGCTATGAGCTCTACGACCTGTCCACCACCGATACCCTGGCCCATACCACCGGGCTGTACAGCTATCCCAAGCGGCCCAAAACGGGCAATCAGAATCTGGACATTCGGGACGGAGGGAGATAGGCCATGGCGGAACAGATTTTACAGATCCAGCATCTTAGCAAGAGCTTCGGCGCCAACCAGGTGCTCAAGGACGTGGATTTCCAGGTGAATGTGGGAGACGTGACCTGCATCATCGGCGCGTCCGGCAGCGGCAAAAGTACCCTGCTTCGCTGCATCAACCTTTTGGAGACCCCCTCCGGCGGGGAGATTCTCTTCCACGGGGAGAGCATCCTTACCGGCAAGCTGGACGCCTCCGCCTACCGGGCCAAGGTGGGCATGGTGTTCCAGTCCTTTAACCTGTTCAACAACCTTTCCGTGCTGGATAACTGCATGGTGGGCCAGGTGAAGGTGCTTAAGCGCCCCAAGGAGGAAGCCCGGAAGATCGCCATGTCCTTCCTGGAAAAGGTGGGTATGGCCCCCTATATCAACGCCAAGCCCCGGCAGATCTCCGGCGGCCAGAAGCAGCGGGTGGCCATCGCCCGGGCCCTGGCCATGGGCCCGGAGGTGCTCCTCTTCGACGAGCCTACCTCCGCACTGGATCCGGAAATGGTGGGCGAGGTGCTCTCCGTTATGCGGGACCTGGCCAAAAGCGGCCTCACCATGCTGGTGGTCACCCACGAGATGGGCTTTGCCCGGGACGTGTCCAAGCAGGTGGTGTTCATGGATAACGGGATCATCGCTGAACAGGGAGACCCGGAAACCATCTTTACCAACCCCTCCCTGCCCCGCACCAAGGAATTCCTGGCCCGCTACCTGAACGCTTAGGCCCCGTGCTACGCGGCCCTACGCGGACGGCGGCCCTACGCGGACGGCGGCCCTACGCGGGCGGCGGCCCTACGCGGGCGGCGAGATTCGCGCACCAGCGGGCGAGGTTGTCTGAGGATTGTAGCCCGCGGCGGTGCGGATGAAGCCGCCCGGGCCCGTAGAGCGTGGGCCCGGGCTTTGCCCAAGGGGTGGGGCCGTTGCCGCGCCCCTTCCTGACAGCGTTTCATGGGCCAGGCCCCCCGGAAAAAGGCCCACTCGGCTCGCCTGCTCGGTTGGCCCTACGCGGACGGCGGCCCTACGCGGGCGGCGAGATTCGCGCACCAGCGGGCGCGGTTGTCTGAGGATTGTAGCCCGCGGCGGTGCGGATGAAGCCGCCCGGGCCCGTA
>UQOG01000067.1 GCA_900542615.1 uncultured Eubacteriales bacterium
TTACCTCTTATAAACGAAAAAGCCCAGCTTTTGCTGGACTTTTTCGACAGCCTGAAAGGAGGCCGCATTTGCGGCCTCCTTATCCAGGGAGGTAACCATGCGATTTTTATCTATTCTTATCGCCTTTTTTTGTGTAATAGGGATCATGTCTGGTTGTCAGCCCACGCCCGAGGAAAACATCGTAATACAACCCCTAAATGCGGAGGAAATTCCTACATCTGAGCCGGAAGCCAGCGTATCCTATCAGGTCGTGGATCGATGGGTAGAAACATTTAAACCCTATGATTTTATTACATGTTCCATTGATACAGCCGTAGAAATGCCGGATACGAATACCTACCCCACGATTCTAGTTCAATCGGCACAGTTAAACCTTGCGGATTTCCAGACATTTGAACATGTTCTTGCCCCAGAAGCCACCGGGGTTCGGATCGATACGCCCACAAAGGAAGAGTTGATGACCCAGTTAGCTAATGTACAAAAGGGCATGGTTCAATATGACCCCCAGGGGAAGCCTTACTGGACCTCCTATAAAGGACAGGAAGAGGATATACAAAGGCTTAAGGAGGAAATTGACGCCGCGCTTCCCGAAACGTATGACGACCCCGCTCAGATGGAATTTATTTGGCCTGGCGCCTACTGTTATCAAATGCCGGACGGCAGTAAATGCCGCATACGCGGCAGTGATGAATCTATCAACTATTCCAACCATGGCGGCATGATTCAGACGGAATCCATCGTAATGAGTGGCGGGTATCCTGGTGAGCCGGAGGGTACTACCTTGCAAAATGTACAGCTTTCACAGGAAGCCGCCGTTTCCATTGCCAACGAAACGCTACAGGAGCTGAATATAACGAACCTGGGCCTTGCGGAGATAGAAAAAGCAAGAATCATTATGAATTATACATACGAAGTGATTTCAGAGGGCTGGTACCTAATTTTTACACGGAATGATGGAAATCGCTTCCCCACATATTATGGGAAATATTATACGAATCTACTGTCCTTCGATACGGAACGATTCTCCGCACCTCTAATGAACGAGCAACTCCGCCTGTTTGTGGATGAAACCGGTATTCGAGAATTGAGCTGGTTAAATCCTTTGGAAATTGTGTCCATTCCTGCGGAAAACAGTATATTGATGCCATTTGCACAAGTTCAGGAGCGGGTAAAGCAAGCTTTGAAAATTGGCCTTGCATGGATCAACGAGGACGAGCAGAATTCCGATTGGGCGGAAAAATTTACCATTCATTCCATGAAGCTATCCAATTCCATTGTGCCAGTCTTGGACCATACAGAGCAAGGGTTGATCGTCCCTACCTGGGTGATTGAATATAGCAATGAATTTTTTCTGGAAAAAGGAAGCGCAAATTCTGTTTTGTGCATTAATGCCATAGACGGTTCGTTTGTTGATCCAAATTATGCCTACTTCGCAGAATAAACTACTGGAAAAGCTATGCTCGCTGGGGAACGACTGCGACTAAGGGAAAAGCATGGCGATAGTCCGGGTGCAGAATCAACCAATGATGATCCATGAGAAGATACCATTTGTGGTGGCGGTGGTCGTAGTGAACAAGTTCGCAAGGATGATGCGGATGAAGTAGGCCGCATATGCTTGGCCGAAGCGTATGGGATCGGACATGCCGGCAAAAGGCCATTCGGGAGCAGGGGAAATCAAAAGCCCTGTAGCGGCTCGAAACCGCTTTGTCTCTATATGATTGGCGGCAAGGCAAAGCCCACGGGCCCAGCTTCCTGTTTTTGATATAGATCAAGGGGAGGTGTCATACAGATGCGGAAAAAAAAGACGGTGCTTATTCTTCTGTGCGTCATAGCAGCCGTGGGGCTGGGACTCATGCTTTGGTTAAGGCCGTTTCGAAAAGAGATGCCTCCCTGGCACGCCCTTTTCCCCGCATGGATCGAATATGGCATTCCGCCAGAGTCTAAAATGCTCGCCACCGCGCCAACGCTCAGCAACGATGAAGAATTGTTACAGGAAATCATTGTCGCGGCAAAGGAAAGCGAGATAGCGGAGCCCCTTTCCTTCCAGGATATGTTATATTTGGAGGACCCTTCATACTATCACTACGCCGTAATTCAGGAAACCGCAGAAAACGGAAAAGGCTATGATATCCGCCTTTTCGCGTTTACCAACGAAGATGTAAGCAAAGTGTATCTGGCGTGGATATCCGCAACGGCCTATATCGACAAGGAGGAGATCATCTTTCCCGCAACAGCCACCCCTGCGGAGGTAACGCAATGTATGAACGACTACCTGTCGGGTTCGTAAGGCAGCGGTGATCGTGGTGAACAAGTTCGCAAGGATGATGAAAATCAAATAATAACTTCTGAGTAATCCATTGAGGCTTGCAAAAGGCTTCCTTCGCAAGCCCTTCTATTCGTTTGCCCTTTTAGCACCACACCAAAGTCATTTTCAGGATTTCTTTTGCAAAATCGCCTATATGCCCACATAAAAGAAGCGTCTATCGCCCCACGGTTTGCCGCCGATCTTCCAATAAATCAATTCAGTATGTCCCTCTGAAAGGGACGGCGAAAATTTTCTATTTTGCCACGCAATGCGGATTGCCATTGCGTGGCTTATTTTATGCCTTCCTACGCCGCGCCCGCGCACCTCCTGGCGCTTTGCAGCTCTGATACCAAAACAAAGATGACACAGGAGGTTCAAATGAAAACCATCAATTTACGGGAGTATTATCCTACGATATATCGCCGGGATCATCTGATTTCCTTGCCAGATGCGGTGGCGTCTGCACTGCATGAAGGGAAGGCAAGCGAAGTTGCCTATCAGGTGCGCGTTTTTCGGAACAAAGCCTACTATTCCTTAGAGTGGGCGGAGGCGCGCGGAGAGCTGCCCACAAGCACGGCGGCAGACCCTTATACCCTTCTGGCGGCAAATAATGAAAAGGAGCAGCTGTATCAAGCCTTGGCATCCCTTTCAGACAAGCAGCGGCAGCGGGTATACGCCCACTTCTTTTTAGGCATGAGCTATAGCAGTATTGCCCGCTTAGAAAACGTAAGGGAACGTTCTATACAGGAGAGCATTCGCCGGGCGCTAAGAAGCATGGAAAAATTTCTGCAAAAAAATTTGTGCTAGCCCCCTCGAATTTGCCCCAAAAATGTATGGATAGATAGAGGGACATATTTCGCTGGGTGAACAGGGGAAGCGTTTGCCGGTGTAAGGCAGGACGTATCCCCCGCCATTGTCCTTAAAAAGCACTTTGAAAACCACATACCGATTGCCTGGATACAACAACCCCGCTTTACAAGCCCGCCAAGACCGCCTCCGCAGCCGGATCGGGGCAGGGCAAAACCCAAGGCGCCAGCGATACGGCTTGTAAAGCGGCATAATGATACGCCTGCATAGTCGAGGTTAAGTCCCAGAATGCAGCCCGCTGAAAGGGGGGTGGTGCAATCCCAGCGCGGCCGGAGCCGGCCGGTCCGGGCAATTTTCTTATCATCGGTATAAACTATGCCGCAGCTCTAGTTCGGATGGAGCGCCTGCGTTCCCAACAAACATGCGGCTATGGGGAAAGCACATGGTTTAATAAGCATTTTCCCCGTTAATGCGCAGAATTCCGACGCAAAAACGCCATATATTCGGCACGGATTTATCCTTCAACCAATATTGCCGATTCTTCCCGGCGGGCACATATACCCTGGCCGGGGTACATATATTGCAGCAGGAGGTGATGGTATGTATATCGAAAACACATATCCCAGCCATACCACAAAGGAGGAATGGGATGAACTCGCCTTGCTGGCTGCCAAGCTATTATCCGCCATGGCCATACCCTTGCAAAAGCAGAATGCCCATATTACCATAGCTGTGTAACGATGGAATTGCGCTATTGAAAGGAGAGCGTAATGGAAGCGATTTATGCACGGCAATCACTGGATAAAAAGGACAGCCTATCCATAGAGACCCAGATAGAACTCTGCAAGCTGGAAAGTACCGGGGACGTGAAGGTATATATCGACCGGGGCTTCAGCGGGAAAAATACAAACAGGCCCCAGTTCACCAAAATGATGGAGGATATAGAAAGGGGCTTGGTAGACAAGGTAATCGTTTATAAGCTGGACCGGCTGAGCCGTTCCCTGTTGGACTTTGCCGCCATGATCGATACCTTTAAGCGGCATGACGTAGCCTTCTTATCCACGCGGGAAAAATTCGACACAGGGACGCCCATCGGCAACGCTATGCTGTCCATCCTGATGGTGTTCGCCCAGCTGGAGCGGGAGACCATCCAGCTGCGGGTGCAGGATAGCTACCATGCCCGCAGCCAGCGAGGCGCCTATGACGCCGCCGCCCCTTACGGCTACCAAAAGGCCAAGGCTATGGTTCAGGGCAAGCACATCAGTACCCTGGAAATAGAGCCGGAGAGCAGCGCCATAGTCCAGGCGGCATTCCAGGCCTATGCCTTTACGGATGCTTCCTTGGGCTCCATTGCAAAGGGACTAAACCGCAAGGGGATTCCTTCGCCCAATGGAACGGAATGGGATTCCGGCAAGCTGAGCCGGATCATGACAAACCCGCTCTATGTAAAGGCGGACGCGGATATCTACCGCTTTTATGAAAGCGCCGGCATGAAGATCACCAATCCGATCGACGACTTTTTAGGGGAGCGGGGCTGCGTTACCTATGGGGCCTGGGATCGGAGCCGTCGCAAATTTTCCCAGTGGGATAAGCTGACACTTTCCCTGGGGCTGCATCCCGGCATGATCGAACCGGCGGTATTTCTCCGCTGCCAGCAAAAGCTCATGCACAACGTGCAGCTGGGCAACGAAGGGAAAGGGAAGCATACCTGGCTCACCGGGCTGATGAAATGCGGCTACTGCGGCCATGCCATGCGGGTTGTGGCCTCCGGGCGGTGCATCCCCCGGGTCTCCTGTTCCGGCAAGACCAACTACGGCACCTGTGAGGAATATGAAAAACGTTGGCTGGTGGCGGATCTGGAAGCGGTGGTGGAAGCAGAGCTGTTTCGGGCGGTACGGCAAAAGCAGACGCTCAAGGCAAAGATCCAGCAGGAGGAAGACGCCCTAGAGAAGCGGCGCAAGGTGCAGATCGCCAAGGTGGAGCAGCAGATTCAGAATTTGCTGGACGGCTTAGCGGAGGCAAAGGGGATCACGGTACAATACCTGAACGAGCGGATCAACGCCCTGGAAGGGGAACGGCGCAGCCTGCTGCAAGAGCAACAACAGGCGAAAGCCGCCAACATGGGAGAAGAAAACATGCGGCAGTTGGGGGATGTGCCGGCCCTGTGGGAACAGATGAACCTGGAACAGAAACGGGAGACGGCCAAGCTGCTCATCGAAAGGATTCAGATATATAACGATAAGGTGAAAATCCTATGGAAATATAATTTTATGGAGCAGGCATAAGGGGCGAACAAGCAGCGGCAAAAAGAGCCGCATTCTTTTAAGACCCTGTCATCCATTCCGTGTCTACGGTATCAATATCCCACTGGATCACCTCGTAGCCCAGGCCCCGGGCTGTGGTGATCACCGTATCGTTGTATTCCCCATAGGGGGGACGGAACAGGGCGGTTTTTTTGCCGATCAGCTTGGTGGTCATGGCCTCAAAATCCGCCAGCTCCTTTTCGATGCCCTTGACGTCCAGCTGGTTCATATGGGGATGGGTGGCGGTATGGTTGCCGATCTCGTGGCCCGCCGCGGCGATCTGCTTTACCTCGTCCGGGTATTTTTCCACCCAGAAACCGCATAGGAAAAAGGTGGCCTTCACGTTATACTGGGCTAGGGTGTCCAGGATAAAGGGCGTTTTATCGTCCTCCCAGGCCGCATCGATGGTCAGGGCGATTTTCTTGTCCGCCCTGTCCACGCTGTAGACCGGCACCTCCTTGTGCCGGCCTGCCAGAACTTCCATTTCATATGCTTCCACCATGGCGCTGCTGCTGACGGCGGCGGCATTGGGCGTGAAGCTGAGCAGCAGGATAATGCCCGTAATCACCAGGGCCAGAATTAAGATCCAGATGATCAGGGTGCGTTTGGTTATTACGAAGATGCGCAAAGCGGATGACCTCCCCCTTATGATGATGTTTAGATATATGCAGCACAAGGGCGGACTTTGCAGAAAATCTAGGGTATGTTAAAATAGAAGCATCTTATTGAGAAGGACGCGTAGGGGCACATGGAGCTAACGGGTACGGTGAAAGCCATTATATATCGCAGCGAGGATACCGGTTTCACCGTATTGGAGCTGACCAATGAAGCCGGCGAAGACATGACCGCCATCGGGGAAATGCCCTTGGCCGGGGTGGGGGAACGGGTGGAATTGACGGGCCAATGGACGGAGCACAAGACCTATGGCCGCCAATTCCGGGCCGAGACCTGTAAGACCCTGGCCCCCGCCACCCTTACGGCCCTGAAGAATTACCTTGCCAGCGGCCTGATCAAAGGGGTGGGGGAAAGCACTGCCCAAGCCATTGTACAGACCTTTGGCATGGAGACCCTGGACGTGCTGGAAAAGGAGCCGGCGCGCTTGGCGGAGGTGCCGGGGATCGGCCAGATCCGGGCCCAAACCATTGGCGCTTCCTATGGGGCCCAGCTGGGGCTACGGGATATCATGCTGGGCCTGCAAAAATATGGGGTTACCATCGGCCAGGCCATGAAGCTATATAAGATTTATGGGGAGCTCTGCCTGGCAAAGATCGAGGAGAACCCCTATCGGCTCATCGACGATGTGGAGGGGATCGGCTTTAAGACCGCAGACGCCATCGCCCGCAACGGCGGGGTGGAGCCGGACGCCCCCTACCGGCTTCGGGCCGGGCTGAAATATACCCTGCAATGGGCCCGGCAGGAGGGGCATACCTACCTGCCCCGGGAAAAGCTGGTGGAGGTGGCGGCCGGGCTGCTTCAGGCGGACATCGCGCCGGTGGAGCGCACCCTGACGGAGCTGCTGCTGGAGGGCCAGCTGATCCAGGAGCAGCTGCCGGGAGAGGACGGGATATTTTTGCCCGGCATGTTCCGCACCGAGCAGGATTGCGCCCTGCGGCTATTGCGGCTCCAGGGCCAAAGCGCCCTGGACAATCCCTTTTTCCGGCCCAAGGCCCAGATCGCCCGGCTGGAGCAGCAGCTGGATATCACCCTGGCGCCGGCCCAGCGCCAGGCGGTGGAATTGGCGTTAAAGGCGGGGGCTTTGGTGATCACCGGCGGCCCCGGCACCGGCAAAACCACCATTTTGCGCTTTGTGATCACCCTTTTGGAGGAGATGGGCACGGAATATGCTCTATGCGCCCCTACGGGGCGGGCGGCCAAACGCATGGGGGAGGCCACCGGCCGGGATGCCAGCACCATCCACCGGTTGCTGGAATACAGCTATGGGGAAGGGGGCTTTGGCCGGAACACGGAGAACACCTTGCTGGCGGATGTGGTGATTGTGGACGAGATGAGCATGGTGGACGTGCCCCTCATGGCCGCCTTGCTTCGGGCCCTGACCCCGGGCACCCGGCTGATCATGGTGGGAGACAGCGACCAGCTGCCCTCCGTGGGGCCGGGGAACGTATTGCGGGATATGGTGGATTCCGGCCAGATCCCGGTGGTGCGCCTTACGGAGATCTTCCGCCAATCCGGCCGCAGCGCCATCGTCACCAACGCCCACCGGATCAACGAGGGCCAGATGCCCATCCTGGAGGGCTTGGAGGATTTCGGCTTTGAGCCCATGGAGGAACAGGAGGCGGTGATCCGCCGGCTTATTGCCCTCAATAGCGGCAAGGCCGCAAAGCTGGGCGCCCAGGAGCCGTTGCAGGATATCCAGGTGTTAGCCCCCATGAAAAAAGGCCCCTTGGGGGTCTATAATTTGAATAAGCGCTTACAGGAGGCCCTGAATCCCCCCGCCCATAAGAAGAAGGAACGCAAATATGGCGACGTGGTGTTCCGGGAAGGGGACAAGGTGATGCAGATCAAAAACGATTACCGCCTGGCCTGGACCCGCAGCCTGCCCCATCAGCCCCCGGAGATGGGGGAGGGGGTCTACAATGGGGATCTGGGCACCATCATGTCCATCGACTTATATGACCAGACCCTGGAGGTGCTCTTTGACGACGGCCGCAGCGCGGTCTATAGCTTCTCCATGCTGGAGGAGCTGGAATTGGCCTACTGCATCTCCATCCATAAAAGCCAGGGCAGCGAATTCCCCATCGTGCTGCTGCCCCTGCTGGGCGGCCCGCCCATGCTGCTCAACCGGAACCTGCTGTACACGGCGGTGACCCGGGCCCGGCATATGGTCTGCATCCTGGGCCGGCAAAGCTGCATCCAGCAGATGGTGCGCAACAACCAGGTGAAGCGCCGCTATAGCGGCCTAGCCCGGTTCCTGTGCCGGCAAAAGGAGCTGCTGCCATGAGCATCCGCTCCCTATTTCTGGACGCCCTCTATCCCCGGCGGCTGACCTGCGACCTGTGCGGCCGGGAGACCCGCCTGGCCCCATCCGGGCCGGGCGCATACTTTTGCCCGGATTGCTTGGCAAAGCTGCAGCCCGTTTCCCCCTCCCCTGAAGCGTTCGGTTATTTGGACGGGGTCCAGGCCGGGCTGCTCTATAACGACGCGGCTGCCCAGCTGATCCATGCCTTCAAGTATGCCGGGGCAAAATACCTGGCGGAATCCCTATGCACCTTCCTGCCCAGGCCGCCGGCGGCGGATTGGATCATTCCGGTGCCGCTGCACCCCTTTCGCCGCAGGCAGCGGGGCTATAACCAAAGCCAGCTTTTGGCCCAGCGGCTATCCCGGGAAACGGGCATCCCCGTGCAAACCAAGGCTTTGACCCGCATCCGCAACACCCCCAGCCAGGCCCAACGCACCCATGCGGAGCGGCCGGGCAATGTGCGGGACGCCTTCCTGGCGGGCCGGGGGCTGCAAGGCATCCATATCCTGCTGGTGGACGATGTGATCACCACTGGCTCCACCCTGGACGCCTGCGCCTTGGCGCTGCGCATGGCCGGGGCGGCAAGCGTGTGGGCGGTAACGGTGTGTACGGCAGGGGAGGATTTGGAAAATCAATACCATATACGCAACAGTTAGAAGGGAGTATTACGGAATGAAAAAAACCATATGGATGGGCTGCATCGCGTTGATGTTGGGGACACTTTTGCTGCTGAGCGCCTGCAGTAGCGCCGCCACCACAACCCAGGAGAGCAAATCCCCCTATCAGCAAGGGCTGGAGCTAATCGCCCTGATGGAGGAAATGGCAAATAGCGAAGCCTATATGCAGACCTATTCCCAAAGCCTGGACCTCCAGCAGATCCTGGAGCCGGTCCGCACCGGGGACTATGGACAGCCCCAGGCCGTGTATCGGATCACCCTTTCTCAGGCGGGGATCCAAAGCCTATCCCAGGCTGTGGGCATGGACAGCATGTCCGATAAGCTGCGCAGCTATATGGAGGAGCGGATCCAGGCTGCCATCGCCACGGAGATCAACGCGGCGGGGGGCGCCATGCTCCTGGCCGCCTCCAGCATTTGTACCGCAAGCAAAACCTTTGTATGCCAGGAGTTGACCGAGAACGCCATATATCTATACACCTATGGGGACGGGGTCCCCGCTGCGGTCTCCTTTCTCCGGGGGGAGGACGGGAGCGTGTCCGCCACCGCCAGCTTCCTGCTGGATGAGAGCTTCCCGGCGGATGACCCGGAAGCCCTGGAAGCCTATTTCCAAGAGGTAGGCGCCCAGGTGGAAGCGCTGACGGAGCCGGCATAGCGCCGGCGGGACAGCCATCAAACGGATCGCGCAGGAGCCGTCCCAAAGGGGCGGCTCTCAGGCTGTCGAAAAAGTGGCTTGCGCCACTTTTTCGAGGTTTTCATAGCTCCCTTGCGCCTACGGCGCGGCCAGGGAGCTATGCAGGGAAACCCTTGCTACGCAAGGCTTTTTGCGGATTTGACGCGCATGTCGCCAAATCCGATTATAGCCTCTGGGGGCTGCGGCCCCCGAACCCCCGGGGGTTTTTCGACAGGCTGGGAGGCGGCGGACAAGCCGCCGCCTCGTTGGATCTGTTTGTCTTACGCAGGCGGGATCAGCTGCTCAACAGGCCGGCGGCCCGCAGGTTTGCCAGCAGCTCGTTGAATTGATCCACCACCGAATCCTGGCCGGTGGCGTCCTCTACTGCCGCAGCCGGGGTTACGGGCCCGGTGGGCCCAGTGGGGCCTGTAGGGCCAGTGGGGCCAGTGGGGCCAGTGTCCCCGGTGTCGCCCTTGGGGCCTGCGTCGCCCTGCGGCCCTTGGGGGCCCTCGGCGCCCTGCAACCCTTGGATGCCTTGGGGGCCTGCGTCGCCGGTGGGGCCAGTAGGGCCTGTAGGGCCTGTAGGGCCTGTAGGGCCGGTTGGGCCTGCATCGCCCTGTAAGCCTTGAATGCCTTGCGCACCCGCATCACCCGTGGGGCCCGTTGGTCCTGTGGGCCCGGTGGGGCCGGTGGGGCCTGTGGGCCCAGTGGGGCCGGTAGGGCCTGTAGGGCCGGTGGGGCCTGCATCGCCGGGATCGCCTTTTGCGCCTTGTATGCCCTGGAGCCCCTGCACGCCCTGAGAACCCGTGGGACCGGTAGGGCCGGTGGGCCCGGTGGGGCCGGTGGGGCCGGTAGGGCCGGTGGGGCCCGTAGGCCCGGTGGGTCCGGTGACGGTAACCTGGGTAAAATCAGCGGAGCTGCCAGGCGTGCCGGTGGGATCATCCACATCCACCTGATACAGCACCCCGTCGTAAAATACCAGATCCCCAACCGA
>UQOG01000068.1 GCA_900542615.1 uncultured Eubacteriales bacterium
CTTCTTGCCCAGGGGGCCGCCGGTGCCTTGGTGGGCTTCCGGCGCCGCGGGGGGGCGGCGGCGTTTGGCAGGCCGGGGGCCCATGGGCCCCCGGCCTGCCAAACCAAAGCCGGGGCCCATGGCCCCGGCTTTGTGGGCGCTATGCGCCCCCCGCCGCCCCCCCCGGGGACGCAGCGCTTCCAGCCTCCCCCCGTCCAAACCGGGGACGCCCCCGCTAGGGACGCTTAGGGTTCCCCGCGGCCTATTCCAGGCCGAACAGGCTGCGCTTTTGCTGGTTCACGGTGGATAGCTTGGCGATATAGGTTTCGATGTCCTTGGGATTGGGGATCCGCTCCACCCGGCGCTCCCCGCCGAAGATGCGCTTGCTCATGGCCCCGGCCCCATGGGCCAGGATGGAGGTGGTCTCCTCCATCATATCCACATTGTACAAGCAAATGGCCTTGGGCTTGGCATAGCCCACGTTTTCCAAATTTCCCCGCATATACTTTTGCCGGTACATATAGTAGGGGATCAGGCCCATCCGGGCAGCCGTCAAACGGCCCATGCCCACCATCTGCTCCACCGTCTGGGGCGCTGGCAGGGGGTATTCCGCCAGATGGGCTTTCAAGCCGGAGGAACGCTTGATGGCCAAGGTGTGCACCGTCAGGTTTTCCGGGGCCATGCGTTGGATCTCCTCCAGGGTGCGGGCCATATCCGCAACGTCCTCCCCAGGCAGGCCGGCGATCAGGTCCATATTGATGCTGGCAAATCCGATTTCCCGAGCCATGGCATAACAGGCCCGGATATCCGCCGGGGTGTGCTGGCGTCCAATGCGGACGAGGGTTTTCTCATTCATGGTTTGGGGATTGATGGAGATCCGGCCCACGCCCAGATCCCGCATCAGGGTCAACTTTTCCCGGGTGATAGTATCCGGCCTTCCCGCCTCCACCGTCAGCTCTCTGCCGTAGCCGCCATAGGCGTCCAGGGCGCATTCCAGCACCTGGGCCAGCTCGTCTCGGGTCAATACGGTAGGGGTACCCCCGCCCACATACATAGCCCGCAGGGTATAGCCTGCCTCCCGCATCAAGGCGGCCCCCATGCGGATATCCGCCTGCAAGGCGGCTAGATAGGCCGCCATATCGGTTTTGGGGCCCCGGACCTGGCTCAGAAAAGAGCAATAAAGGCACCGGGTGGCGCAAAAGGGGATGCCGATGTATACGTCCAGATCCCTAGGCGTCTGCTCCCGCAGCACCGGGGCCTGGGCGGCGTTGATCTCCGCGCACAGCCGCAGCTTGTCCAGGGATACGTCGAATTCCTCCTGCATGATCCGCTTGGCTTCCTCGGGGCCCTCCCCCTCCACCAGCTCCCGGAGCAGCCGGGTGGGCCGGATGCCCGTCAGGGAGCCCCAGGGCAGCTTAGCTTCCGGAAAGAGCCTGCACAGCGCCCGAAACATGGCGATCTTCACGCAGCGTTTTTCATACCGCTTTTGCACCAATTCGTTGCCCACCACCGGGGGATAGGCATAGGTATATTCCGTCTGGCGCAAGCTGCCCTCCTGCATGTAGGCGGCCTTGGCATGGGCCTGCCAGGTCTCCCCCAGCTCCAAGATCACGCTAGCTTCCCCCTCCCCCGGAGCCAGGGGCCCGATCTCCTCCAGGGGGATCACCTCAGGATCTGGGAAAAACAGCCGGATCTCCTCGGCGATGTCGTTGAAAAACCCAGGCCGGTTGGTATAGAGCCTTACCATTGGTCCGCCGCCAGCTTCATGTAAGGGTTGTAGCGCCGCTCATGCTCCAGCGTAGTGGCGCCGCCATGGCCGGGCAGGAGCTTATAGTCCCCCTCCAGGTCAAACAATTCCCGCCGAATGGAAGCCTGTAGGGTGGCCGGGTTCCCGCCGGGCAGGTCGCAGCGGCCCACGTTCTCCTGGAAGATGGTATCCCCCACGAAGATCACCCGGTCGGGGGCATAGATGTAACAGGTGCCTCCCAGGGTATGGCCGGGGGTGGCGGCTACCCGGAGGGGGATGCCCGCCGGGGCGATCTGTTCGCCCCCTGAAAGCTCCACATCCGCCTGGCAGGGTTCCACGGGATAGATGCCCCGGCCCAGGCTGAAGGCGGGGTCGTGGAGGCCCACCGCGTCCGGCTTGCCGATGTACACTTTGGCGCCGGCCTGCTGCAAGCGGGCCACTCCCAGGATGTGGTCATAATGGCAATGGGTCAGCAGCACCGCCTTACAGGTAAGGCCCCGCTCCTGCAAAAAGGGCAGCACCCGGGGCCGGATATCCGCCGGGTCCACCACAAAGCATTCGCCTTCGTTGCCGCCGGATACCACATAGGTGTTGACCCCCATGGGGCCTGTATGGAGGCATTCAATATGTATGGTCATGGGTCATTTCCTTTCTATGGAGAATCAAGTTATCCCTTCGCGCCCCGCCATAAGGCAAGGTCAAAACAGCCGTTTGCTTTCCAATAGGATGGTCACCGGCCCATCGTTCACCAAAGCGACCTGCATTTCCGCCCCAAAGCGGCCGGTCTCCACCGGCACGGACTGGGACAGCCGCCGGATGGCGTATTCGTAAAGGGGGATGGCCTGTTCCGGCCGGGCGGCCTTGATGAAGCTGGGTCTGCGGCCATGGCGGGCGTCCCCGTAGAGGGTAAACTGGGAGATCAGCAGGATCGCCCCGTTCACATCCAGGATGCCCCGGTTCATCTTGCCCTGGTCGTCCTCAAAGACCCGCAGGCCGATGATCTTATCGCAGATATAGTCCGCATCCTGCTCCGTATCCACGTCCTCGATGCCCAGCAGCACCATATACCCCCGGCCGATTTGGCCCACGGTATCCCGGCCGATGGTCACCCTTGCTTCTGAAACCCGTTGAATAACCGCTCGCATACCTTATACATTGATCCGGTAGACCCGGTTGACCCCCCGGATCTTGCCGATGCTCTTGAGGATATTATCCAGCTGCTCCGCGCTCACCACGTCGAAGGAAAGCTGGACCCATACGATGTCGTTTTTGTCAGTTTTGGCGCTCATGGTCACGATGGAGATGTTCATATTGGCCAGCACCTGGGATACCTCCATCAAAAGGCCGGTGCGCTCCTGGCCCTCCACCTGGATGGAGGCGGTATAGGAGCTCTTGGCGTCCCCGGCCCAGCGTGCCTCCACGATCCGGTCGGGGTCCAGCATCAGGTCCCCGATGTTGGGGCAATCCTTCCGGTGGATGGACACCCCCCGGCCCCGGGTCACATAGCCCAATATGTCGTCCCCGGGCAAGGGGCTGCAACAGCGGGCAAAGCGCACCGCCATATCCGCGTTCCCCTGGACGATGACCCCGGCGTTGTGGCCGGATTTTTCCGGCGCCCGGCCGTCCCCGGCCTCCAGGCTCTCCAGCCGCTCCCGCAGGGCGGCCTCCCGCCGCTCCTTGCGCACCTGCTCCAATAGCTTGTGGGTCACCTGGCCGGTGGTCACGCCCCCATAGCCCACGGCCGCGTAAATATCCTCCGGCTCGTTCATGTTGAACCGCTTGAGCAGCTCCGCAAAATATTCGCTTTTTGCCGCCTCCGCAAAGGTATAACCCTGGCGCTTGAGGGATTCGGCGATCATTTCCTTGCCCCGCTGGACGTTTTCCGCCCGGTTGGCCTTTTTGAACCACTGGCGGATCTTGGCCTTGGCCTGCTGGGTCTTGACGATCTTGAGCCAGTCCCGGCTGGGGGAGGCGTTGGGGGAGGTGATGATCTCCACCACGTCGTTGTTTTTCAGCTTGTAATCCAGCCGCACAATGGCGCCGTTCACCTTGGCGTGCTGGGTCTGGTTACCCACGTTGGAGTGGATGCGGTAGGCGAAATCCAGGGGGGTGCTGCCGGTGACCAGGTCGATGATCCGGCCCTGGGGGGTAAGCACATAGACGTAGTCGCTGAAGAAGTCCTTGCGGATGTTCTCCACAAACTCCCGGGTGGTATCGCTGTAGTTTTCCATCTCCAGGGCTTCCCGCAGCCAAGCCAGCTTGCTGTCCAGGTCGTCTTGGGAGCCCCGGCCCTCCTTGTACATCCAGTGGGCCGCGATGCCGTATTCCGCCGCCCGGTGCATTTCATGGGTGCGGATCTGCACCTCGAAGGGCATCCCGCTCCCCTCCCCGGAAAACAGGGTGGTATGGATGGAGCGGTACATATTGGTTTTAGGCATGGCGATATAGTCCTTAAACCGCCCCGGCACCGGCCGCCACAGGCTGTGGATCAGGCCCAAGGCCGCGTAGCAGTCCTTCACCGTATTCACGATGACCCGCACGGCGATCAGGTCGTAGATCTCCTCCAGCTCCTTGTTCTGCTTGACCAGCTTTTTATAGATGCTGTACAAATGCTTCGGCCGGCCGCTGACCTGGGCCTCAATCCCGGAGGCGGCCAGCTGCTCCTCCACGGTGGCGATCACCGTGTTCAGGGTGCGCATGTGCTCCGCCTGCTGGGGGGCGATGGCGCTCTTGAGCTTGCGGTACTCCTCCGGCCAGATGTACATAAAGCACAGGTCTTCCAGCTCGCACTTGATGGCCCCCATGCCGAACCGGTGGGCCAGGGGCGCGTAAACCTCCAGGGTCTCCTTGGCCTTGCGGATGCGCTTTTCCTCGCAGCAATATTCCAGGGTGCGCATGTTGTGGAGCCGGTCCGCCAGCTTGATGATCACCACCCGCACGTCCTTGGCGATGGCCAGGAACATCTTGCGCAGGTTTTCCGCCTGGGCTTCCTCCCGGGTCACCAGCTCCCGATTACCGGTCTTGGTCAACTTGGTGACCCCGTCCACCATCTCGGCGATGTCCTTACCGAACAGGTTGGCCAGCTTCTGGGCGTCCACGTCCTTGCCGTCCTCGATCACATCGTGGAGCAACCCGGCGATCACCGTATGGCTATCCATGCCCATTTCGCTGAGCATGATGGCTACCTGCTCCGGATGGATGTAATAGGGCTCCCCGCTTTCCCGCTTCTGATCCGCGTGGGTCTGCTTGGCAAAGTCGATGGCCTTTTGCAGCAGCTCCATCTCCCCGGGGGTGAACTTGGGTGCGCAGGCTTTTATGAGGGCGTCCTGACCATCTCCCTGTTCTACCGTTGCCGGTAGGGCAGGGACAGGTTCCGCGATGGCAAGCTCCAGACGCTCCTTTTCTTTTTGTTCCATTTGCTCCATGCCCACACCTCCTAAAAAACATCCCGCGGGAATAAGCGCAATTCTCTATAAATACAACGGGAGAGACCAGCGGTAATGGCCGCTGATCTCTCCCCCAATGCCTGTCAATAGCTGACCGCTGCGTCCACGTCGTAATCCTGCAGCAGTGTTCGGCCACCCAGGTCGGAAAGCTCGATGGCAAATCGGGCGGCTACCACCTGTCCCCCCGCCTGTTCCACCAAGCGTATGGTGGCAAGGGCCGTACCGCCGGTAGCCAAAAGGTCGTCCACGACCAATACCCGCTGGCCGGGCTGGATGGAATCCGTATGGATCTCCAGGGCGTCGGTGCCATATTCCAAGGCATACTCGTGGCGGATGGTATCGCAGGGCAGCTTGCCGGGCTTACGGGCCAATACAAAGCCAGCGCCCAAGGCATAAGCCAGGGCAGACCCCAGCACAAAGCCCCGGGCTTCCGGGCCCACCACCAAATCCACCTGTTTGCCGCCCAGGCTCTCCACAATGCCGTCGATCAATTGCCGGTAGGCAGCCGGATCTTTAAACAGGGTTGTTACGTCCCGAAAGAGAATGCCCTCTTTGGGGAAATCCGGGATGGTACGAATGGTATCCTTAAGATCCATGGTTTTCCTCCTGCTGATATTACTGGGGTAACGCGGCAATGGCCGCATACAGCTCACTTTCCATCAAATCCCGTTGGGCTGGGGCTGGAACAGGCACGATGCCCTGATCCGCCTTTGCAAAGCCCAGCTCTAGCATGATGTCCACCGCCAGGCAGGCCATATACCGAGGTTTTTGGGCCAGGGCGCTCAGGTGATCCACCAGCTCCTCCCGGCTATAGAACCGCCGGGCGCTTCCCCGGAAGATGCGATAAAACCCCGCCATATCCTTCCGGGTAAAGGACAAGGCTGGCAGAGGCAGGGCAGGGCCGCACAGGATCTCGCTATCAGGCGAAAGGGCCCGGAGCTTCTCCACCACCCCCTGGCGGGCGCCGTCGTAGCACACCACCCGCCGATAGCGGCGGATGTCCAGCTGCGCCAGGATGGGAGCCAGCACCACCCCTCCATAGGCGCAGGGGCCGGACTGGTTTTTGTAAAAATCCACATCCACCCAGCCGAACAGATCCCTTTCCCCCAGCAGGGTCAAAAGCCGTTGGGCCCCTTGCTGGGTAGCGCACAAGGCCAGGGTGCCGTTTGCCCGTTTCCACTGTTCTTCCAGATAGGCCTCCAAGCCTTCTGTCACATCATGGACACATCCTTTATTATACAAAATATTCTGGGAAAATGCATCCACAAATTTCTCTGTCCGCTGGTTCAAATAGCCCGTCGGGTCTTGGATCTCACCGCCCCGCAGCACCTCCGCCCGCAATTGCAGCAGGCGCTGGCCGTTCCAATCGTTTCGCTGGGGGGTGTAGATCATATCGCAGCGTTCCTGCTGGAGCAGGGCGTCAAACCGGTGGCCCATGCCCCAGGCCACCACTTCCCCATAGCTGTCCCCCTGCACGGCGGTGGCCTTTAAATGGTTGCCGTTTTCCCCGATCCTGCGCACGTTCCGCAGCAGTACTCCGTCCGTGCGAAAAGCAGGCTCCGGATTCCCCTCCCCGAAGGGCTCCAGCCGGGACAGTTCCTCCGCCAGGGCCAAGGATAACTCCCCCAAGCCCACCGTCTCCTCATACTGGGCGCAGGGGATGAACCGCTCCCAGGGCTCCCCGGCCTGCAAAGCCGTCTCCACCCCCTTGACCAGGGCTGGAAAGCATTCCGCCGGCAGGGACGCCCCCGCCGCATAGGCGTGGCCACCAAAGCGGGTAAATAGCCCCTCATTGGCCACCAAGGCCTTATAAATATCCACCCCCGGGATGGACCTGGCCGACCCGGTCAGCAGCCCGTCCCGCAGGGCAAACAGCATGGTGGGCCGCCAATATCGCTCCGCCACCCGGGCGGCGGCAATGCCGATGACTCCCGGGTTCCAATCGGGGCTTTGCAGCAGGATGCTGCGCTGGTCCGTCAGGTCCTGCGCCTGCAGCATCCGTTCCACATCCTGGATGATGGCGTTTTCCTCCGCCTTCCTTTGGCTGTTGAGCTTGTCCAGCGCCTCCGCCATCTCCGCCGCCCAGGCTTTATCCCGGGTGCGCAGCAGCTCCACGCACTGGCCCGCATCCTCCAGCCGGCCCGCCGCGTTCAGCCGGGGGGCGAAGCGGAAGGCCAGATCCCGGGCGGTCAACCGGCTGCCCTTGGGGTTTGCCACCCGGTTCAACGCCTGCAGGCCCACGCAGCATTCTCCCCGGTTCAGCGCCCCCAATCCCAGGGCCACCAAGGCCCGGTTTTCCCCGGTAAGGGGCATCACGTCCGCAGTGGTAGCCAGGGCTACCAGGGGCAAAAATCCCATTGCCCCCTCCTTCCCCAGCAGGGCGCAGGCCAGCTTATAAGCCGTGCCCGCCCCGCACAGATCCGGGTTGGGATAGGCATTCCCCGGCAGGGTATGGCACAGGATCGCCGCCGCATCCGGCAGGGTGTCCCCGCACAGATGGTGGTCCGTTACAATCACGTCCATCCCCAGCTCCCGGGCCAGCCGGATCTCCTCCAGGGCCTTGATGCCGTTGTCCACCGTAAGGATCAATTGGGTGCCCGCCTTGGCCAGCTCCTCCACCGCAGCCAGGTTCATGCCATAGCCCTCCCGGTGCCGGGAGGGGACATGGTAAAAGGCCTGGGCCCCCAGCTGTTCCAGGGTCCCCAGCATGATGGCCGTGGCGCACACACCGTCCACATCGTAGTCCCCGTATACGCAGATCCGCTGCCCCTTTTCCGCCGCCTCCCGGAGCCGGGCCACGGCCTTGTCCATATCCCGGAACAAAAAGGGATCGTATAGCTGGGCCGCCGAGGGGTGCAAAAATGCCTCCATGGCCTCCCCCGTCCGGGCGCCCCGGGCATAGAGCATCCGGGCCAGCCGGGGGGAGATCCCCTGGGGAAGCTCCAGCTCCTTGGGCATGGGGGGACTGGGGAGTTTTTCAAAGCGCAGCATGGCTATTCCATATGCTCCAAAGCGTAGATGCCCAGGGCCAGCTCTGTGCGCTTGCGCAAAAATTCGCAGGTGCGCTGGTACGGCTTATGAATATCCCCGTTATACAGATACGCGTTGGCCGCGCAGCCGCCGGAACAGAAATACTTGGCCCAGCAGCGCCGGCATTCCGGCTTATCCAGCAAGGTACAGCCTTGGAACAGATCCCGGATCCGAGTATCCAGCTCCCCTGTGATCACGCTGCCCATCTTCATATCCTGATGACCCACAAATTGATGGCAAGGGTAAATATCCCCTTCCGGGGTCACCGCCACGTATTCCACCCCCGCCCCGCAGCCGGCGATCCGCTTTTTCAAGCAGGGACCCCCGGATAGATCCACCATAAAGTGGAAGAAATTCAACCAAGTCTCGGGCTTTTGCCGGCTTTCAAATACGTAATCCGCCAGGGTGTCGTACTCCTCCAATACCCTTTGCACGTGGGACTCCAAAATGGCGTAGGGGCTATCGTCCGGCAGCACCACCGGCTCCAGGGAAAGCTGCTCAAACCCCAGCGACCTTAGATGCTTCACATCCTGGGTGAAATCCAAATTCTTCGCCGTAAAGGTGCCCCGGATGTAGTATTCCTTATCCCCCCGCCGGGCCACCAGCTTTTTCATATTGGCCAGGCACAGGTCGTAGGAACCCTTGCCGTTGGCGGTGGGCCGCATGGCGTCCTGCACCTGCGGCCGGCCGTCCAGGCTCAGCACGATGTTGTGCATCTCCTCGTTGAGGAAATCGATGATCTCGTCGGTCAGCCCCAGGCCATTGGTGGTGATGGTGAAATTGATCTGCTTATCAAAGCGTTTCTCCAGCTCCCGGCCATAACCCACCACCGCCCGGACGGTCTCCATATTCATCAGGGGCTCGCCCCCGAACAGGTCCACCTCCAGGTGCTTCCTGCGGCCGGAATGGGCGATCAAAAAATCCAAGGCTTTGCAAGCCACCGCCGGGGGCATCAGGCCCCGGGGGCCATGGAATTCCCCGGTATCCGCAAAGCAATAGCGGCAGCGCAGGTTGCAATCGTGGGCCACGTGGAGGCACATGGACTTGATCACCTGCTCCCCCGCCTGGCCTTCGGGCGGCACGGGCTCCGGGGCGTCCATACTGCCCGCCGCCCGCAGCGCCTCCACTTCCTCCACGATCTCCCGGATCTGCCGCTCCGGATAGGGCAGGGCGTATACATCCCAGCCCTTTTCCAGGGCCTGCACCACCGCAAAGGCCGGCTCATCCACGCTGTGCAGCGCGCCGCTCTCCACGTCCAGGATCAGGTTATAGTCATGAAATCGGAATGCGTGTATCAATCAAGGACCTCTTTCTTTCTCCTCGCCTTGGGCAGGCGCGCCGGACGGCCTGCCGTTTTTTTCCCGCCCGTTGATATAAGAAAGCACCGGCGGGCAAAGACGCCCTTCGGTCGTTTTCTTATGGCAGCGGGCCCGGGAACGGGGACAGTCGCCTGCCCAATAGCAAAGGAAAAGCAGTAATTCATGCAAAATTACTGCTCATCATGGCATTGCGCGTATGGGCAGGGCTTCGCCCGCCTTACTTAGCCTGCTTCTGGCACTTCTGGTTGGCCACGGTGCAGGACGTCTTGCAGGCAGACTGGCAGGAAGCCTGGCACTCGCCGCAGCCGGTATTCGCAGAAGCGTTGATGCAGGGCTTTTCGATGGTAACGATATGCTTCATAAAAAAATCCTCCAACAAATCCAACATACTTCTATAACATTATACATGACGGGCAATTGCCTTACAAGGGTTATTTGAACATTTGCCACACCAGCACTCCAAACAGGCCGGCTGCCGCCGCCATAGCCACATCCGATAGAATAGCCAGGGACAGGATAAAGGTCTGGGAGAGCAGAGAAAAGAGCAAAAAAGCCAAAAGGCTATACAGGACGCTGCCCAGCATCCCCCAAAGCCAATACCGGCTGCCCGTGGCCCGGCGGGCCAAGAGCCCGGCAAAGGCAGCACAGAGCACCTTGATGGCTGTGGTGGCCGCTCCCATGGTATCCGTACCCAGCCAATTTTGCCGCAGGGCAACCGCATAAAGTACCACCAAGCCCAAGCTGGCCAGCACCCCCCACAGGGCGGCCCGCAAAAGGACCAACACCGGGGGACGGGGTTTTGCCTGGGGTTTTCTGGCCGGCCTGGCCAAAGTGCGCGTCGCTTGCATGGGCCACCTCCGCATATCCATGATTTGGGTTCCTAACCATATATATGCGGCGGCCCGGCCGGCTATGCGGCCCTTCGCCGGATCCGCGCCGATCCTACAAAATGAGCCCCCAAACTATAGCAAAGGGAGGAATGGCTACGCCAATCCTCCCACAGGCTGTCGAAAAAGTGGCTTGCGCCACTTTTTCGAGGTTTTCATAGC
>UQOG01000069.1 GCA_900542615.1 uncultured Eubacteriales bacterium
GGCGTTGCAGCGGGCTCCGCCGCCTCCTGCTGGGGCGCCGGCTCGGCTTCCTCCGCAGGGACGGATTTCCCGCCGTTCATGATGATATCCACCAATTCGCTTTTGCGATATTTGGTTAGGGCCTTGACGCCCTGAAGCCTGGCGATCTCCCGCAGGTCGTTCAGGCTTTTTTCCTGCAACATTTCTCTGGTCACAAAGTACTCCTTTCGATAGGCGATGGGGCTGCTTCAGGCCGATAGGCCGAAACCACGAATCGCTTCCATAAAAATAATGAATAGTTTATCAGACGGTGTAGCCGCAACATAGGAACGGGGATACAACAAAGAGTATACCCAAGTACTGGCAATCCAAACAGGATTTTATGTTGTTGTACACCATTTGAATTCACGAAGCAAGGGGCTGCACAACAGGATAAAAGAAGATACCTGCTTATATCTATGTTAATAGTAAGCGCATTATTCAAAAAAGTCAAGGGGGACTCCCTACGACTTCACCAAAGATTTACAACCGGCGAGGAAAGTTGACAAAATAAATGGCAAAGGGGTGCGGAAATATAATCAATCCTTATTGCAACCTGGAATAGATGGCCGAGGAGCCACATATATATGTCAAAGCAAACGAAAGGACGGGCTGCCATGATTGACCAAAAAGCCATGGAGGGCGGACGGATCCGCGCCCACTCCATCCATATCGATGAGCGGCAACTGATGCGGGTAAGCGGCGTCAAGGATGTGGATAGTTTTAACGAGCAAGAGGTACAGCTGTTGACCGAGGCGGGGGCCCTGCGGATCGAGGGCATGGGTTTGCACATGACCAAGCTGGACCTGGACGCGGGGCAGGTGATCCTGGAAGGGGAGATCATCGCCCTGGAATATGTGGATGAGGTGCAGCCCCAGGGTTCCCTCATGTCCCGGCTATTCCGGTAAGCGGCCTATGGAAGAAGTGCCCGCCCTTTGCGCCGCCCTGTATGGGGGGATGGCCATCGGCCTGTGCTATGACCTGTTGCTGCCCTTGCGCTGCCTGTGGCGGAACCGGATCTGGAACGGGGTAATGGATATCCTGTTTTATTTTGCCGCCCTTTTGATCGCCTGCGCCACCCTGCTGTTTATCAACGGAGGCAAGCCCCGGGGATATTTGCTGCTGGCCATGGGGGCGGGAGCTTATGGGTATGCCCGCCTGGTACACGGGTATTTTGTAAAGCTTTGGTCCGCCCATAAAAAAAGGCTTGCACCAAAAGATGGAATGGATTAAATTATATATGTAGGAGTAGAGGAATATGGCCACAAAAGCGAAAAAAAAGCATACCAAAAAGCCGTTGGGCTTCCTGGTGGGGCTGTTTTGCGTAGCAGCCTTTGTGATGGTATTTATTGGCCAAGAGAATAAACTGTCCGCCATCGAAGAGGAGCAGGCGGCCCTCAGCCAGGAATATGAGGCCCTGGAATTGGAGAAACAGCGGATCGAATACATGATCGAATACGCCCAGAGCGAGGAATACATCCTGCAATATGCCCGGGAAAAGCTGGGCTTTGTCAAGCCGGACGATATCCAGTTCAGCGTGGAATAGGCAATGCGTTGGACAAGCCGACCCATAAAAGCAAAAAGTGGCGTCATCCGCCACTTTTTCCAAATCAAGGCAGCATGACGCCGCCTGGACCAAGGAGGGAGCTTTGAAACAAGCCGCCATCATCGATGTGGGGAGCCATTCCATCCGGTATGCCGTAGGCAGGGTGCAGGACGGACAGGCTCGCATGGAACCCAAACGACTGGAAAGCACCCACCTGGCCGAAGGCGTCAGCAAGACCGGCCGGCTGGGGGAAGTACCCATGATGCGGGCCCTATGGGCCATCGAGGCCTTTGCGCGGGATGCGGCGGAGCGGGGCGTACCAGTTTACGCCTATGCCACCAGCGCCGTGCGGGATAGCGAAAACCGGGCTGATTTTTGCCAGCGGGCAGCGGCCTTAGGGGTCCAGATCCAGGTGCTGGAGCCGGCGGAAGAAGCCCGCCTGGCCCTCTTGGGGGCCACCGGCGGCCAGGGCGGCCTGCTGGACATCGGCGGGGGCAGTACGGAGATCCTACGGCCCGGTTTCCTGCACAGCGCCCCTTTGGGCTGCGTAAAGGCCCGGGAACTGTGCGACAGCGCCTACTCCCTGGAGGAGATGAAGCGGCGGGTGTTCGCCAAGTGCAAGGAGCTGTTCCGGTTTCCCCCGGAAAAAAGCGAAGATTATGTGGGGGTAGGCGGCACCATCACCACGGTGGCGGCCTTGATGTTGGGCCTCAAGGCCTACGACGGCGCCAAGGTGGCCGCCATGCCCATCTGCCATACCGCCCTGGACGAGCTGGTGGAATGGCTCTATGACCTGGGCAGCGCAGGCCGCGCCGCCCAACCCCTGCTCAAAGGCCGGGAGCATACCATCCTGCCCGGGGCGTTGATCCTAGTCTACCTGATGAAGCACATGGGTCTGGGCGAGCTGCGGGTCTCCGACCGGGACGGCATGGAAGGCTTCCTGCTGGATGTGCTGGCATAGCGGCAGGCCATGGGCAACATTCCCAAAGGGGGGTATATTGGGCTTACTGCCATCACCGGGGGGCGTCTTAGCGGACGCCCCCCTTTTTCTTGGCGCATCCGCCACGTTTCCGGCGCTAAGCGGGCCGCGGCGCGGTCGTCTTAGGGGGCGGCGGCAGGGCGCGAAGCGCCCTGAAAAGCTGAGACCGGAGGCTTTGCTTCCGGCCTCAGCTTTTTGTTTGGCAGGCCGGGGGGCCGAAGGCCCCCGGCCACAGCTTGTCGAGAAACCTCTGACGAATAGAAGATCGCAGCCCTTTTAGGCTTTCATCGGATTTGGCGGCATGTACGGCAAATCCGCAAAAAGCCTTGCGTAGCAAGGGTTTCCCTGCATAGCTCCCTGGCCGCGCCGTAGGCGCAAGGGAGCTATGAAAACCTCGAAAAAGTGGCGCAAGCCACTTTTTCGACAGCCTGGGGGCGGCATACCGAAGGGTATGCCGCCCGGGACCGATGGCAGGATCAAGAGGGTTGGGAATTGGAAAACCGGTCGAAATGGGCCTTCATGCAAGCAAAGCTCTGGGGGCTGACCACGTGTTCGATTTTGCAGGCGTCTGCGAAGGCGGTCTCCTCATCCACCCCCAGGGCCATCAAGATCTTGGCGATGACGCAATGGCGCTCATAGATCATTTCGGCGATCTCCCGGCCGGCGGGCAAGAGGGTAAGGAAGCCGTTGGCGTCCATTTGGATATAGCCATTTTGGCGCAGCTGCTTCATGGCCACGCTGACGCTGGGTTTGGAGAAGTTCATATAATTGGCCACGTCAATGGAACGGACCTCGGTTTTATTCTGGCTGAGCACCAGGATGGCTTCCAAATAATTTTCCGCGCTTTCGTGGATCTTCATAGGGTGCGTTCCTTTCCCATGGGAATAAGATGGACTCGATAACCGGCGAACGGGTATGGTAATAGTTTAGCCGAAAGGCAAACATTTCGCAAGGGCGGCGGCGAAGCGGAGAAAAAAACCATGGCAGACAAGGCATAGGAAGATGTGCTATAATCATATATATAAATGAGGAAGACCCTGGCCCTTGGGGGGAACGCAAGTCAGGTATGGCAAGGGATTTCACATGGCTTTATAACATGGTTAAAAGAATACCCAAAGGCTCTGTGGCCAGCTATGGGCAATTGGCTCTGTTGGCAGGCAAGCCTGGGTGGGCCAGGCAGGTGGGCCGCGGCATGGCGGCCTGCATGGATGCTGCCGTGCCCTGTCACCGGGTGGTGCGGGGGGACGGTAGCCTTCCCTGTGCCTTTGGCATAGGGGGCCCTGCCCAGCAGCGGGCGCTGCTGGAAGGGGAGGGCGTAGGGTTCCTGCCGGATGGACGGGTGGATATGGCCCGGCACAGATGGCGGAGTTGACCCCGGCTTGCTGCGCCCCAATATCAGGATGCGAGGTGAATATATGAAAAGACGGATTTTTGCATATGGAACATCCCTGCTGCTGGCAGCCATGGGCGGCGGTCCAGTGGAGACCAAGCCCCAGCCGGGGCCGGGGGCGCCGGCGGCCAAGCCTTTGGCTACCAACGTGCTGATGCTGCTGACGCCAAAGGAAAATGTAGCGTATTTACAGGGGGACAATACCCTGCGGCAGGGCCTGGAACGGATGCGGGCCCATGGATATACGGCGGTGCCGGTGCTGGAGGAGGACGGCAGCTATTTAGGTAGCGTCAGCGAGGGGGATTTCCTCTGGCATATCGTAGAGCAAAACGGCAAATGCGGCATGAAGGCCCAGGAAAGCGGCCTGATCCGGGATCTGGTTCGGCCGGGCTGGAACCCGCCGGTGCGGGTGGACGCCCCTTTGGACGCCCTGCTGCAATCCGCCCTGGTGCAGAATTTTATCCCAGTGGTGGATGACCGGGGGGCGTTTATCGGCATCGTCACCCGTAAGGACATCCTCCAATGGGCCATAACCCGGGCAGGCTGTCCGAAAAGCTCCCTGTCCTAGCATATACTAAAAAAACAGCCCTCCGGCGCTATGGCCGGGGGGCTGTTTTCTATGCCGGGGAAAGAGGGCTAGCCTGGCGGCATAAGCCCCTGGGTCAGGGCCCAGAGGACGGCCAGGCCGGGGCCCAGGAGGGCGTCGTTGAAGCCATAGCCGGGGGTGTGGAGGCCGGGCTGACTTTCCCCGGCGCCCAGGCCCAGATAAAAGCCCGGGAAGGCCCGCAGGAAATGGCCGAAATCCTCCGACCAACGCATGGGAGCGTCCAGGAACCGGGGGGATAAGCCGGCCTGTTTCAGGATGGCGGCCCCGGCGTCCACCAAGGGGGCATGGTTGGTGGTATCCGGGAAAACGTCCCGGTCCTCCAGGGAGCGGGACATACCCTGGGGCAGCCGGGCGGTCAGCCAGGCGGCCATGGCCTGCACCAGGGCGGCGATGTCCTGCTGCCGGTCCGCCCGCAGGGTCAGGGCCAGGCTGCCCGCCCCTGGGGACACACCGAAGTTACATCCGCCGGCCTGGAAGCCCACAGGGGTATAACGCAACAGCCCCTTTGGCGCCACCTGGCGGCACAGATCCGGCAGGGCGCCCAGGAGGCCGGCCAGCAGGGGGATGGGGTTGCAGCCCTCCTCCGGATAGGCGGCGTGGGCCTGTTTGCCCCGCAGCCGGAGCAATAAACCCTGGGAAGCGCAGGCAAACACCCCTTGGCGTAGCAAAGGTTGGCCCAGGGGATAGCCAGGGATGTTATGGAACCCTACGATGGCCTGCACCCGCTCTTTGGCCAGAAGGGCCTGGGCCATAGGGGCGGCCCCTTGGCCGGTTTCCTCGGCAGGTTGGAACAGCAGCAATACGCTTTTGCCCAGCCGCTGGCCTTCCAATAATAGACCCAGGCCCGCCAGCAGGGCGCTGTGGCCGTCGTGGCCGCAGCCGTGATAGGGGCCGTTGGGGCCGGGGATGGCGTCCATGTCCCCCCGGAAGGCGATGCAGGGGCCCTGGGGCTCCCGATGGGCAGCCACCAGGCCGCCAGATAGGTCGTAGACCTCCAGGCTGGTATGCCGGGCCAAGAATTCCCGCAGCAGCCGGCGGGTCTCCGCCTCCTGGCCGGAAAGCTCCCCGTGTTGGCCCAGGGCCTGCCGCAGCTCCATCAAAGGGGGAAGGAGGGCTTGCAGGGCGCTCATGAAGCCGGCTCCACGGCGATGGGGTCCCCGGGGCGGATGTCCCCGTCCTCCAGCACCTTTACGAAGATCCCCTCCGTGGGCATGATGCACATGCCCACCTGCTTATAGATCTGGCAATGCTGGTGGCATTCCTTGCCGATCTGGGTCACCTCCGCCAGGCAATCCCCGATCCGGAGCCGGGTCCCCACCGGCAGGGTGTGCAATTCGATGCCGCTGGTGGTGATGTTTTCCGCAAATTTCCCCGGGGTCAGGTCGCTTACCCCCAGGGCCGTCATTTTGTCGATGCTCTCCTGGGCCAGCAGGCTGATCTGCCGGTGCCAGTTGCCCGCATGGGCGTCTCCCACTAGGCCGTGATCCACGGTGGCATGGCCCAGGGGCACGGGATATTTAAAGGTACCTTTGTGTTGGCTGATGTTGACGGCGACTACCTTTGCCATGGGTGCTTATCCTCCGATCTTATTCATGGTGCGCTTGGTTTCGCTGCCCCCCTCCTCCATGTGGTGGCGCAGGGGCTTTTGCAGGATGCCCGCCTCCATGGCGGCCCGGCGCTCCGCCGGCCCCAGGCCCCGCAAGGGGATCTCCTGATCGGAATGCAGGCAGGGCTTAAGCATCCCGTCCGCCGTGACCCGGATCCGGTTGCAGCTGCCGCAAAACCGGTGGCTCAAGGGGCGGATCAAACCCACCGTTCCCGCATAGCCCGGCATTTGGAACCGCTCCGCTACCCCTTGGCTGGGAAGGGGCACAAGGCCCGGGCAGGCCTCCAGCACCCGTTCCCCGGGGATAAACCGGGCCTTGGGCCAATGGGCGCATTCCCCCAGAGGCATCAGCTCGATGAAGCGGACCGCATAGGGCTTGTACCGGGTCAGCTCCACCAGGGCGGGGATCTCATCCTCGTTGACGCCTCCCATGAGCACGGCGTTGATCTTCAGCTTGGTAAACCCCGCCGCCTCCGCCGCGTGGATACCGTCCAGGGCGTCCTGCAATTGGCCCCAGCGGGTGAGCATCCGGTATTTGTCCGGGTCCAGGGTGTCCAGGCTGATATTCAGGCGGGATACCCCCGCCGCACGTAGAGGGACGGCATAGTCCACCAGGCCCCGGCCATTGGTGGTAATGCACAGCTCCTGTAGGCCGGGCAGGGCGCCGATGCCCTGGCAGATCTCCAGGATGCCCCTGCGCACCAGGGGCTCGCCCCCGGTGATGCGGATCTTGCGGATGCCCAGCTCCACTGCGGTTTTGGCGATATCGATGCATTCCTCCACCCGGAGGATGTTGCTATGGGGCAGGTGGGGCACCCCGGCCTCGGGCATACAGTAGATGCACCGCAGGTCGCACAGGTCCGTAACCGACAGCCTGAGATAGTCGATGGCCCGGCCATGGGCATCTAGCATAGGCTTATTCTCCTTCCTTTGGGCGGACGAAATCGCCGCTTTTGCCGCCGCTTTTTTCCAGCAGCAGGATGGGCCCGATCACCATGGCCCGGTCCACCGCCTTGCACATGTCGTATACGGTCAATGCCGCGATGGAGCAGGCGGTCAAGGCCTCCATCTCCACCCCGGTATGATAGGTGCAGCGCACCTCCGCCTGGATGCGAAGCTGCTCCGTCCCCTGGGGCTGGATGTCCACCCGCACCTGGTCGATGGGCAGGGGGTGGCACATGGGGATCAGGGCATGGGTCTGTTTGGCCCCCATGATCCCGGCGATGCGGGCGCAGGCCAATACGTCCCCCTTGGGCATGGTCCCGGAACAAATCATGGAAAGGGTCTTGGGCTGCATGGTGACCATGGCCTGGGCCAAGGCCCGGCGTTTGGTATTGGGCTTGTCCCCCACGTCCACCATCCTGGCCCGGCCCCGTTCATCCACATGGGTAAGGGTTTCCATTGCTTGCCTCCTTCAGGTGCGGGCGCATTCCCCGCCCTTGCCCCGGAGCATTTCCACCCCGTGCTCCAGGGGGGGCAGGATCACCTCCAGGCATTCCCGCACCGCTTTGGGGCTGCCCGGCAGGTTGATGATCAGGGTGCCTTTGCGGATGCCCGCCACCGCCCGGGTCAGCATGGCCCGGTCCGTGACCTGCAGGCTCCGGGCCCGCATGGCCTCGGGAATCCCCGGGGCCAGCCGCTCCACCACGTCCAACGTGGCCTCCGGGGTCACGTCCCGGGGGGAGAAGCCCGTGCCGCCGGTGGTGAAGAGCACGTCCGCCTGGTCCTGGTCGCAGATTTCGGCCATGGCCGCAGCCAGAAGGGCCCGCTCATCCGCCAGCACCGCATAGGAGGTCACCGTGGCAAACTCCTGGCACAGCTCCCGGATGACCTGGCCGCTCACATCCACCCGTTCGCCCCGGGCCCCCTTATCGCTGGCGGTAATGATGGCAATTCGATACATAGGCGCGCATTTCCTCCTAAGATGGGTATGGTAAATAGGAACCCGGACTTCGCCCTGGGGCGCGGGCCGGGAAAAGCAACGAATCAAACCAGCGCATACGGAAGCGATCCCGAAAGGGATCGGAAAGGAACCAGTTACATTATAGCACATTCCCGAAAAAAAGGGGATGGTATCTATAATGCCCCCTGCACAACCAACCTACGCAAGGCAAAGGGGCGGTAAGCAGGCCATTTGACAGGGGCCCGTCCCCATGATACCATGAAGAAAAACCGCCTGCCCGGCAGGCTAAGGAGATGAACCGACATGGATCAAGGGGAGCTGCTTTCGCTTTTGAAGCGGGTGGAGCGGGGCGAGGAGCGGGCGGAGGACGCCTACCAGGCACTGCGCCTGTGCCCCTTTGAGGATCTGGGCTACGCCAAGGTGGACCATCACCGGGCCCTGCGCCAGGGGATCGGCGAGGTGATCTACGGGGCGGGCAAGACCCAGGAACAGATCCTGGGCATTGCCAAGGCCCTGCTGGAAAAGGGCGCCCAGGATATCCTCATCACCCGGCTGGCGGCGGAAAAGGCCGCCTTTTTGGAGGGGAAGCTTCCTTTTAATTATTATTCCCTGCCCCAGATCGGGGTGGCGGCTCCCCGGGAAAACCGGCCGGAGCTGGGCTGCGTGGTGGTGGCTACCGGCGGCACCAGCGATATGCCCGTGGCGGAGGAGGCGGCCCTCACCGCCCAGGTGTTGGGCAGCCGGGTGATCCGCCTGTACGACGTGGGGGTCGCCGGCCTGCACCGGCTGCTGGCCCAGGGGGATACCCTCCTGAAGGCCCGGGCGGTGGTGGCGGTGGCCGGCATGGAAGGGGCTTTGGCCAGCGTCATCGGCGGGCTGGTGGATTGCCCCGTGATCGCCGTGCCCACCAGCGTGGGCTATGGGGCCAACTTCGGCGGGCTCAGCGCCCTGTTATGTATGCTTAATTCCTGCGCCAGCGGGGTGAGCGTGGTGAACATCGACAACGGGTTCGGCGGGGGCTATCTCGCCCATATGATCAACCGATTGGGGGAACAAACGATATGAAAACCTTGTACCTGGATTGCCGCATGGGCGCGGCGGGGGATATGCTCATGGGGGCGCTGCTGGATCTGCATCCCGATCCCGACGGCTTCCTCGCCCGGCTCAACGGCCTGGGTGTGCCCGGCGTAACGGTGGAGACCCAGCAGGTATTGCGCTGCGGCATCACCAGCCGCAAAATGCGGGTGCGGGTCCATGGCCAGGAAGAGGACGCCCGTCAGGCCCATCCCCATGGGCACGAGCACGCGCATCCCCACGAGCACGAGCATCCTCACGAGCACGACCATGCGCATGAGCATCCCCACGAGCACGAGCATGAGCACGAGCATGAGCACGAGCATTCTCACGAGCATCCCCACGACCACAACCACGCGCATCGGGGCCTGGGGGAGATCGAGGCGCTGATCCAGGGCTTGGCCATCTCCCCCAAGGTCCGGGCGGATGTGCTGGCGGTATATGGCCGCATCGCCCGGGCGGAGGCCCAGGTGCACGGCCGGCCGGTGGAGCTGGTGCATTTCCACGAGGTGGGCGCCTTGGACGCGGTGACGGATATCCTGGGGGTATGCCTGCTCATGGAGGAGCTGGGGCCGGAGCAGGTATTCGCCTCCCCGGTGCGCACGGGCTTTGGCCAGGTGCGTTGCGCCCATGGGATCCTGCCGGTACCCGCGCCGGCCACGGCCCTGCTGCTTCAGGGAATCCCCGTATTCGCCGGGGAGCTGGCGGGGGAGATGTGCACGCCTACCGGGGCGGCCCTATTGGGACATTTTGTACAGGACTTTATTCCCATGCCTCCCATGCGCATGGAAAAGGCCGGCTATGGGGCGGGCAGCCGGGAATTTGAGACCGCCAACGTGGTACGGGCCATTCTGGGGGATACGGCGGACCAGGCCCAGGACCAGGTGGTAGAACTAAGGTGCAACCTGGACGATATGACGGGGGAGGACCTGGCCTTTGCCCAGGAGACCCTTCTGGAGGCCGGGGCCAGGGATGTGTTCTTCACTCCCATTCAAATGAAAAAAGGCCGGCCGGGCTATATGGTCACCTGCATTTGCGATCCCCAACAGGAAGGGGAGATGGCGGCCCTGCTTCTGCGCCATACCACTACCCTGGGGGTGCGGGCGACCCGGTGTAGCCGCTATATCCTGCAGCGGGAGACCCAGCTGACGGAAACCCCCTTGGGCCAGGTGGGCCTGAAGCAGGCCCGGGGCTATGGGGTGGAGAAGCGCAAGTACGAATACGAGGACGTGGCCCGCTTGGCTCGGGAGGCCGGGCTGTCCATGGCCCAGGCCCGCAGGCGGCTGGAGGAGCGCTAGCCCCTTCCGGACTCAGGGCGGCGCTTTGCGGGGCCTCCGGGGGGAGCGGCGGCGGTGGGCTGCGCCCACCCGGCCGGCAGCCG
>UQOG01000070.1 GCA_900542615.1 uncultured Eubacteriales bacterium
TGTTAGGCACGCCGCCAGCGTTCGTCCTGAGCCAGGATCAAACTCTTGAGTTAAAATCCTGATCGAAGCCTTTCGGCTTCGCTCTTTCCTTTTCTGGCTCGTCTTCTTTGTCCGACTTGCCGTTGCGATCCTTTCAGATCGCTGCCGGTCTTGTCCTCAAATTTCATTGCGTTTCTTGTTCGTCTGCACTATATAGTTTTCAAGGTGCCGCGCCGTTTCCCCCGCGCTCCCGCGCGAGGCAGCTTGTATATAATACCAAGCCCGCCCTCGAAAGTCAACCCCTTTTTCAAAAAATTTTGCTGCTTTTCGTCGCAGTCTAGCATAAGCAAGACGAAGAGGTGTTTTTCTGTATTTGCAACTTCCATAGGGCGGGGTTATAATAACCCCAAGGAGATTTTTAATTGTATGCGTTCTATTCACGCGCCCATCGGCGTTTTTGACAGCGGGCTGGGCGGGGCCAGCGTCTTGCGGGAAGCCCTGCGCCTGCTGCCCACCGAAAACTATATATATTATGGAGACAACGCCCACGCCCCCTATGGGGACCGGCCGGAGGCGGAGATTACCTCCCTTACCCTAGCCTGCGTCCATAGGCTGGTGGACATGGGCTGCAAAGCCATCCTGGTGGCCTGCAATACCGCCACGGCCAACTGCATCGACGCCATCCGTCAGGAGTTGAATGTGCCTGTGGTTAGCGTGGAGCCGGCCATCCGGCCCGCCTGCATGGCCCCCGGCAACGGCAAGGTGCTCATGATGGCCACCCTAGCCACCACCCGGCTGGAACGATACCTGGCCCTGCAGGCCCGTATGCCGGACCCCAATCGCGTGATCAACATCCCCTGTCCCGGCATCGTGGACCGGGTGGAGGCCGGCCGCTTTGCGGACGAGGATTTCGACGACCTGTTCGACCGATTCCTGGCCCCCTATGAGGGCCTCGCCACCGACGGAATCGTGCTGGGCTGCACCCACTACGTATTCATCCCCGGGGCCTTCCAACGGGCTGCCCGCCGGCATCTCACAGGCCCCTGCCGGCTCTATGACGGCAACGAGGGCACCGTCCGCCAGCTGGGCCGGGTGCTGGAGGAGCACGGCCTTTGCAACCCCGACGGCAATGCCTCGGTCGCCTTCCACACCAGCGGGGATCCCCAGCGGGTCACCCCCCTGTTCCACGCCTTGCTGTCCCGCTGATTTGCCGTAAAATGGCCTGTCCACGCCCCATTCCTGGCGGCCGGACAGGCCTTTTTTATGCTCAAGCAGCCTCGATCTGGCTTTGCTGGGCCCCTTTCTTCAGGGTCGCGTATAGGGACACCCCCAATACTACCGTGCCGCCGATCACTTCCCGCAGGGTGGGGGGCTGCCTCAGCAGGATCGCGGCCAACAAAATCCCATATACGCTTTCCAGGCCCCCGATCAGGGATAGAGTCTGGGCCTTCACCCGCTTCAGGCCGCAACCCACCAGGGCTTGGGCCAGGGCGCTGCACCCTAGGCCCAGCACCAGCACCGCCGCCCAATCCAGGGGCGCCAGCACCGGCTTTAGGATCAACCCCGCCGGCAGCAGCAAAATAGCCGCCGCGCTTTGGGAATAGAAGGCCACCAGCTCCCCCGGGTAATCCTTCACCATGCGCCGGTTGATGAGCACGATGGCGGCATGAAGCACGCTGGCCACCATGCCCCACAGGAAGCCCGGCAGCAGGTCGCCCTGCTGGTCCCCCCAGGGCACCAGCACCGCCGCGCCGGCCAGCATGATCAGCGCCTGGATCACGGCGCCGGGCCGAAGCCGTTCCCGGAAAAGCCAGGGTTCAAAGAAGGTAACAAACACCGGGTAGGTGGAAAAGGTAATGGTGGCAATGGCTACGGTAGCCGCCTGGGCGGAATGGAGGAAGGTGATCCAATGGGCCGCCCACAGGGCGCCCAGCAGGGCCATAGCCCCATAATCCCGGCGACAATGGAGGCGCAGAGGGAACCGCCGCAGCAGGAGATAGAGCAGTAAGGCCGGGGAGGAGATCCACACCCGGGCAAAGGTAAGCACCAGGGCGTTCTGGCTGCTCCACTTCCCCGCCAGGGCGGAAAGCCCCAGAAAGAACACCGCAATATGGATCTGAAGCAGGCTTTTCCGATAGCCGGCATCCCGCTTTTCCTTGCTTTTCACAGGTTTTTCCATCATCCTTCCCCTCCCAGGCGAATGGGTTTCAGCGGCCGGGTCTCGTCGATGGGCCCGCCGCCCAGGCACACTTCCCCATCGTAAAATACCGCCCATTGCCCCGGGGTTACCGCACGCTGGGGCTGTTCAAAATCCACCCAGCAGCCATCCCCATCCATTTGGACCCGAACCGGCTGGTCGCTTTGCCGGTAACGGAATTTCGCCGTGCAGGCAAAGCGTTCCCCGGGCGGCGTCCCGGCGATGAACTGCACCCGGCTCGCATAAAGCCCGGTGGAATACAGCTCCTCCCGCTCCCCTTGCTGCACGATCAGCAGGTTTCGCTCCATGTCCTTGCCGATCACAAACCAGCTTTCCCCGGTGCCCGCCGCCATGCCGCCGATCCCCAGGCCCCGGCGCTGCCCCAATGTGTAATACATCAGCCCGTCGTGGCGGCCCACCACCCGGCCTGTAAGGTCCACCATGTCCCCCGGCTGGGCGGGAAGGAACTCCATCAGGAACCGCTTGAAATTCCGCTCCCCGATAAAGCAAATGCCGGTGGAATCCTTTTTCTGAGCCGTGCAAAGCCCGGCCTCCGCCGCCAGCCGCCGGACCTCCCCCTTGGGAAGATCGCCGATGGGGAACATGGCCCGCTCCAGCTGCCCCTGGGTGAGCCCAGCCAGAAAATAGGTCTGGTCCTTGCTCCCGTCCACGGCCCGGAGCAGCTTGACCCCCTCCGGCCCATGGGATAGCCTGGCGTAATGGCCGGTGGCCAGGGCGTCCGCCTCCAGGCCCATGGCGAAATCCAAAAAGGCCCGGAATTTGATCTCGCAATTGCACAATACGTCCGGATTGGGGGTACGGCCCTGCCGGTATTCCGAAAGGAAATAGGAGAACACCCGCTCCCGGTATTCCTTGGCGAAGTTCACCGTATAATAAGGGATGCCGATGGCGTCGGATACCCGGCGCACGTCCTCATAGTCCGCCGCGGCGGTACAAGCGCCGTCTTCCCCCTCTTCTTCCCAGTTTTTCATGAAAACCGCAATCACATCATAGCCCTGCTCCTTCAGGAGCAGGGCCGCCACCGAGGAGTCTACCCCCCCGGACATTCCCAGTACGATCCGCTTCTTACTCATCGATCATGATCCCCGGATTCCGCAACAAGGCGTTGCCTAGATACAGCTCCCCAACGGCGCCCAGCTTGTTCCCATTCTCCAGCATCCATACCCGATGGATGCCCTGGATCTCCGTGATGGCGTTCACCACGCTATAGATGAACAACTGCTCCCGCCGGTTCGCCGGCACCTCGAAATCTGCATATTCCAGCAGGGCTTGCAGCTTTTCCGTAAAGCCCGCCTTCCAGTTCACCACCGCCAGGTCGCCGATTACATATACGCTCTCCACGTCCTCCTGGGTAAACAGGGGATACATCACCCCGGGATCCGCCGGCCCTTTGAACAGCTCCGCCAGCCGCACCTCCGGATCGTAGGCCCGCAGGCTGGATACCGCCCGGGATACCCGGTGCAGCACGCTGCCCTCCGCATCCGGATAGGGCAGGTATACGTTCACGCCCACCATATCCGAAAAGTCATCCCGGGTGCAATACAGCCCCTCCGGATCCAGATTCCGGTAGGCGCCATCCGCCTGCTGCATGTAGATGGCCACCCCCTCCGTATTGGGGAGATAGCCGGTGATGGTCATGGTCAGCGCCCCCGCCAGGATCTTTTCATCATAGGCGTAGGTGGGTTCCTTAAACCGCAGGACAATGATCTGCTTTTCGTATTTTTCCCGTTCCTGCTCATAGAAGGGGTCCACAGGATGGGGCACATCCCCTTCCTCCTCCCCCAACTGCTGGGCTTCCGGCTGGAGCTTGGCAAGGAAGTCCTCCAAAAAGAAGGCCTGGGGCTGCTCCGCATAGGTCAGGTCCGCCGGCACCACAGGCTCCAAACTGGCGTCCCCATCCAGCAGCTTGCTTACCAGCAGCCCCGCCACATCCGCCCGGCTGTCGCTGCTATCATAATTCACCGTGCTGTTGCGGGCGATGAGCAGCTCCCCTTCCAGATCCGTAAAGTACAGGGTTACCGTCCGGGTCTCATAGCTTCCCGCTTCCGTGCCCGTTTGCTGGGCCAAGGTGCGGAATTCCTGCTCCATGTTGGCAAGGTAGGTGCCCAGCTGCTCGCTGATGGGCGCCAACGCCCCCAGGGGCCGGCCCTCATAGCCCGGCTCCACCCCGTTCAAATACAGGTTGACGGAGCCTATGCCCTCCGCATCGTAAATGGTGGCCGCCACCGCCGCCCGAGCCGCCAGCCACTCCACAAAAGTCGGCAGGGAGGAGGATAGCAGGTATACATTGCAGGCGTCGCTGGAAAGCTCCACCCGCTCCAGGGTATAGTTCCCGGGCAAGCAGGCCCGCAGCACGTCGCTGCTGGGGCCCTGGGTCAAGGCCTCGATCACCGCCTGGGCCCGGCTGATGTTGCCGGTATAGGAAATTTGCCGGGTCTCCGGCACCAGCCGCAGCCCGTCCTCGGATAAAAAGTACAGTTTCGCTTCAAAGCTGCCCTCCCGGGCCACCCCTTCCTCCAGGGTGGGCGGCATATCCTGGCTTGCCTCCATAAGGGGCAGGGTCTCCCCCTTGGCGGTGCAGCCCCCCAGGAGCAGCAGCAAGCCCAGGAACAGCCCCAGGCCGGGGCGGAGGCTTTGTTTCATCTTCTTCATGCCGCGCCCTCCAATATGCTTTTAAAGGAGCCATAGCCGATCTTGTACAGGTCGCCCTCCTTGCGCAGGGTGATCTGGGCGTCCTGGATGCGGCATTGGGTCCCGCCCGCCGTGCGGAAATCCAGGTTCACCCATACGCTGAACGAGCCGTCCGCCTGCTCCTGGGAGGAGAGGATCTCAAAGCCCGTCACATTCCCCAGGCCCAGCATTTCGCTCTCAAAGTTGGCGTAGGTGGGCTTGGTCACCCCCGACACCGGCGCCTCCATGAACAGCACATAGGCCATTTCGTATTCGCCGCTGATCATCCGGGACAGCATACAGCTTACGATCCGCTCCGGGGTCACCACCGCGTCCGCTTCATACTCCATGGGCTCGATCAGGTTGCTGCCCTTTTCCCATGGATCCAGCCCCATTTCCTCCAGGGGAAGGCGTTCCCCCTCCCCGCTGCCGTCCACATCCACCAGAATCTGGACCCGAACCTGCTCCCGGCTGTATTCGCACAGGGTGTTTACCAGGGAGTATACCCCCATCCGCCGCATCAGGTACATTTCCTCCGTGGCCAACTCGATGGCCTGCTGGGCCCGTTGCTGCCCCTCTGGGGTATTCCCGTAGGAGCTGGTGGCCTGCCGGACGGCTTCCACGTTGGAGGTATCCAAAAACTCCCGGGACAAGGTTACATATAGGATGCCGCTATCCCGGCTCACGTCCACCAGGCTGGTGCCCTCCGGGAAGGTGGCGCTCACGTTCCCGGAAAGGGATTGCTGGGGCACCCCCTCCAGCAGGGTGCGGATCATGGCGGTCTCGGTCCGCTCGTTGGCCCGCACGGATATATTCCGGGTCACCGGCACCAGGTAGGCCTCCCCGGTCAGCCGGTAATACAGCACCACGCTGATATCCCTGGCCACCCCATCCTCGGGGTCCAACACCGGCAAGTCATAGGAGAGCCGGTCTTCCTGAATGATCCGGCTGGCGCACCCCGCGAAAAGGAGGCAGCAGCCGGATAGGAGCAGGGCCATAGCCCGTAATAAACGCCGCCGCTTCATAGGCTTTCTCCTTTCAGGGGCAGCCGCACGGTAAAGGTGCTGCCCTGGCCAAGCTGGCTGCTCACCTGGATGTATCCACTGTGCAGCGCCACGATCTTCTCCACGATGGCCAGGCCCAGGCCCGTACCCCCCGTGCCTCTCGACCGGGCCTTATCCACCCGGTAAAACCGTTCGAACAGGTGGTCCACCGCGTTTTCCGGAATGCCGATGCCCGTATCCACCACCTGGAACACCGCCTCGTCGCCCTCGATGAACACCCGGGCCTTTACGCTGCCTGCGTCGGTGTATTTCAATCCGTTCTCCACCAAGTTGATCACCACCTGCTCCATGCGCGTAGGATCCGCCTGGATGGTAACGGGCGCCGCTTCCACGGACAGGTCGATGTGCTTGTCCGCCGCCAGGGGCTGCAGCCGCTTGCACACCCTCTCCGTCAGCTGGTCCAGCCGCACCGGCTCCAGGGCAAGGGCCTGCGCCCCCGTATCCTCCTGCACCAGGCGGAGCAGCTCCGTTACGATACGGGATAGCCGGTCGATCTCATGGTTCACGTCGTTGAAGAATTCCTTCATCATGGCCGGGTCTGGATCGTCCTGGTAAAGGATGCTCTCGCTAAGCAGTTTCATGGTGGCCAAGGGGGTCTTTAGCTCGTGGGAAGCGTTGGCAATAAACTCGTCCCGTACCCGGTCATGGTCCTCGATCCGCTCGCTCATCCGGTTGAAGGCCCGGCCCAGTTCTGCGATCTCACCGCCCCCCGTCACCTTGACCCGCACCCCATAGCCCTGCGTTCCCATGCGCCGGATGGCTGCCGTCAGCTCTACGATCGGTTTTGTCAGCCAGCCAGACAGCAGGAAAGTCAGGATCACGATGGTGATCATCATGATCACGAAGATCATGGTAGTCTGCCTGGTAACATCGTTGATGCTGTCCACCACATCCTGAATGGAAGCGCAATAAAGTACCGCCCCCACATAGATACCATCCACTGTGATGGGCGCGGAATAGTATACGGTCCATATAGCCTGCTGATCCCAGGGTAGTAAGCCGGTTTGTTCTTCATCCCGCTGGACATAATGGAAGCCGTAGGAGGTCTCCATACCCCCCACCAGCACGTCCCGTACCTCCCGGTAAGGGAGGCGGTACCCATTATGCTGGGAGGCGGAATCCACCTGGACCACCGCGTCCATATCCAGTAGCAGGATGCGGCCATTCATGGAATAGGCCCGCTCCTGTACATAGGAAAACAGCCGCTCGCCATCGTAATCGTTCAGCTCCGGACCGATTTCCAAGGCCATGCGGGCCGTTTCCTGGCTTTGGGTCTGGGTGCGTTGGGATACCAGGAATTCCTCCATTAGATTCGCCACCATTTGGCCGATGAACAACAAGGCGCAGACGGTGATCAGCAGATAGATGCCGGACATCCGCGCCCGCACGGAGCCAAAGAGCTTATTGCGCAAAGTAATAGCCCACCCCCCACTTGGTCATGATGTGGCTGGGATTGGCGGGATCGGCTTCGATCTTCTCCCGTAAGCGGCGGATATGCACATCCACCGTGCGGAAATCGCCAATGTAGTCGAATCCCCAGATGGTCTCCAGCAATTCATCCCGGCTGTATACCTTGCCTGGGTTGGACATAAATAGGTTTAATAGGTCGAATTCCTTGACCGTTAAGTTCACCGCTTGGCCGTGGGCTTGTACGCTCCGATTCCCCAGGTTGATGGTAATATCCCCTGCCGTTAAGGTAAGGCGGGGCGCCTCGGACTTTGCACCGGTCCGGCGCAGAATGCTTTTGATCCGAGCCTTGACTTCCAGGATGTTAAACGGCTTGGTCATATAATCGTCCGCACCATACTCAAGGCCCAGGATCTTGTCCATATCCTCGCCCTTTGCCGTCAGCATGATGATAGGCACGTCGCTTTTTTCCCGCACAGCCTGGCAGACCTCGATCCCGCTCATTTTAGGCAGCATCACGTCCAGCAACACCAGGTCGAACCCGCCCTTGCGGAGTTTTTCCAATGCGATCTCGCCATCCTCTGCGCTTTCTGTTTCATAGCCGTCCTGCTCCAGGGCAAACTTTAGCCCCTTAAGGATCAGCGGCTCGTCATCAACGAGCAAAATACGTTTTGCCATGGCGTTGACCTCCCATAAGGCATGGGCTTAAGCCTATGCCCGCATTTTATGTTTATACATATTGATTATATCATATATCCCCCCTTTTGAAACCCGCAAATACAAAAAATAGGCCTTACATCTGTACAAGTGCCCCTGGAATTTGGTATAATGTCATATTGTTGAATATGTATTACTGTCGAATTTCTGCTGGTTTTTGTATCCGGGCTGGAATTTGCCTATTATGATGCAAGGATCCCAAATGTAAAATGTGGCCGTAATTCATAAAATACTTGCAGCATGGTTCAAGTACCGGACACTGTGCAGGCGTAGCCTTGCCCATTAGGAGTAGGACCGGGAATGGCCCTCCAGCCTCCTTGGAGCGGGTACAAAAGCCTGATGAAAGGATGAACTGTTTTGAAGCGTCGGATTTTGTTGTTGTTAGCGGCAGCCTTTCTGCTTACCCTGTTCCCCAATTTCGCTTTGGCGGACTTTGACCCCGCCTCCATTTCCACCCCCTATGTTTGCTTGATGGAAGCGGAGACAGGCGCCGTGTTATATGAGCACAATGCCCAGGAGCGAGCGTTCCCGGCCAGTACGACTAAGATCATGACCTGTATTCTCACCATTGAGATGTGCGATGATCTTTACGAAACCATCAACATTGGCCGCGGCTTTGATACCGGCGGGTCCGTAACCCGGCCCTATGCCCTGACCCGGGATGAGGAGATCCGCATTATCGACCTGCTTTACTGCACCATGATGGTATCCGGCAACGACGCCTCCAGCGCGTTGGCCATCTATTTGGCGGGCAGCCAGGAGGAATTTGCCAACCTGATGAATAAAAAGGCCGCGGAGATCGGCATGGTGAACACCCACTTTGTCAACGCCAATGGCCTCCATGATGAAAACCACTATACCACTGCCTATGACATGGCCCTGTTGGCGCAATATGCCATGAAAAACCAAGCCTTCCGGGACATCGTCTCCACGGAGACCTTTGAGGTGCCCGCCACCAATAACAACCCGGCCCGGCTGCTGGAAAATTCCAACCGGCTGATCCATACCAAAGAGGATACGGATAACCTGGAATACGCCTATGCCAATGGGATCAAAACTGGAGATACCGCCTATGCGGGCCGCTGCCTGGTGGCTTCCGCCCAGCACGACGGGGTGGAGCTGCTGCTGGTGCTCTTCGGCGATATGGAGGGCGAAGTGCCCTCGGAATACCGCTTTGAAAACGCTGCAAAGTTCTTCGACTGGGGCTTTGCCCGATTCGCCACCGCCCCCATCTCCTCCCTAAACCTGATCACCGAGTTCTCCGCGCCGGTATCCAACGCGGCATTTGACAGCGAGAGCGCAGGCGGCGTGTCCGTGCGGGCGGAGCTGGACCCCAACGCCAAGATCGGCGGCCTGTCCGATAAGATCCAGAACATCCAGGCCAACGCCGCCTCCATTACCGCCAACCCCATCTATACCGGCGGCACCCTCACCGCCCCCATCCAGGCGGGCGATGTGGTGGGCCAGGTGGAATACAGCTACAACGGGGAGGTCCTGTACACGGCGGATCTGGTCTCCCAGGATACGGTCAATGAGATCGGCAGCATCGTGGAGACGGATCCCTCCGCCAGCCCCCTTCTGGTGGACGCGGAGGAGCCCAAAGGGAATCCCTTCCTGATCTGGTTCATCATTCTGGCGGTGATCCTCATCCTGCTGGTGGTGATCAAGCTGGTGGCCAGCCGGCGGCGGCGCCGGCGTCGCCGCCGCCGTCCTTCCGCCTACCGCTATCGGGGCCGCCGCTGATGCGCGCCATCGACCTGACCCATACCATCCGGGCAGATATGCCCGTGTTTCCCGGCACCCCTGCCCCGGTGTTGCAGCCTGCGGCTACCCTGGAAACGGCAGGGTTCCGGGAAACCAGCCTGACCCTTACCTCCCATACCGGCACCCATATGGACGCCCCCGCCCATCTGCTGCCCCAGGGCCTGACGCTGGACGCGTACCCTGCGGAGCGGCTGATCGGCCGGGGCCTTCTTTTGGATTGCCGGGGCCAGGCCATAGAACCTCCATTGTTGGCGGAAATCCCACCGGGTCTGGCCCGGGATGCTTTCTTGCTGCTTCACACCGGCTGGTGGAAAACATGGGATTCCGGCGCCTATTTCCAGGGCTGCCCCTTCCTTCCCCCGGCCATGGCTTCCGCCCTGGTGGCGCTGGGGCTCCGGGGCGTGGGTATCGACGGGCCCAGCGTGGATCCCATCTCCTCCGACACTCTGCCCGCCCATCGCATCCTTCTGGGGGCCGGCCTGCTGATCCTGGAAAACCTCGCCCGCTTGGACCAGCTGACGGACGCGCCCTTTACCCTGTGCGCCTTTCCGCTGCCCTATCCCAACGCGGACGGAGCGCCGGCCCGGGTCATCGCTCTGCAGTGACCCGGGGCTGCCTTGCGCCCGGGGGCCGGGGGGGGCGGCGGCGCTGCGGCAAAGCCGCAGCTTGCCCGGCGGCTTCGCC
>UQOG01000071.1 GCA_900542615.1 uncultured Eubacteriales bacterium
TGGTGCCGCAGCACCCCCCGATGATTTTAGCCCCCGCCCGGACCAGGGCCAGGCCCTGCTGGGCAAAGTAATCCGGCTGGCCCCGGTATACCACCCGGCGGCCCAGCACCGTGGGATATCCGGCATTGGGCATGGCGCTGAGGAGGGCGCCTTTGGCGTCCAGCCGCCGGAACTGCCGGAGCATATGCTGGGGGCCGCACACGCAGTTGAAGCCGACGGCGTCCACCCCTTCGCAGGCCTGCATCCCGGCCAATAGCCGGGATGCGGAAAGGCCCTCCCGGGTATAGCCGTCCGGCTGCACCCCAAAGGACACCAGCAGGAAGGCGGAAGGGCACAGGGCCTTGAGCTGCCGGGCAAAATCCGCCACCCCCTGGTGGGAGGACAGGGTTTCCAGCAGGAAATGGGTGATCCCCTGGGAGAGGAAGAGCTGGGCCTGGGCCAGGTAGATCGCCGCCGGGTCCGCGTCCTCCAGAGCGGCCACCGGCCCCAGGTCCCCGAATACATAGGCCCCATAAGGGGCGGCGGCCTCCCGGGCCAGCATACACCCCGCAAGGATTGCCTTGCGGGCCAGGGATTCGCCGCCCTCCTGGTAGATGGCGCCTAGGGCGAAGGTATTGGTCTTGACGGCCTGGCAGCCGGCGTCCAGATAGGCTCGGTGCATTTGCAGCACCTTTTCCGGCTGCTCCAAGCTAGCCAGCTCGCAGGAACCGCCGTACCTGGCGGCAAAATAGGTGCCCGTGGCCCCGTCAAACACCAGGGGGGCCTCCTGGGCAAGCAATGCGCGAATGTCCTTCATGTGGGTAGGGCCTCCTCAGCCCAGAACCTTGCGGGCGATCTCCACCGACTGGCGGGCGTCCTTGGCGTAATAATCCGCCCCCATGCGGCGGGCGTGCTCCGGCGTCACCACCGCGCCCCCCACCAGCACCGCCGGGGGCGTTTCCATGGCCTTGAGGGCGGCGATGGTCTGTTCCATGGCGGGCAGGGTGGTGGTCATCAGGGCGGATAGCCCCACCAGGGGCGCCTGATGCTTTCGGACGGCCTCCACAACGGCTTCCACCGGCACGTCCCGGCCCAGGTCTATGACCCGGAAGCCATAGTTTTCCATCAGGGTCTTGACGATATTCTTGCCGATGTCGTGGATATCCCCCCGCACGGTGGCCAATATGACCGGGCCCTTTTTCACCGGCGCGCCCCCTTGCTTTTCCAGCTGGGCCGCCACCTCCTGGAATACCGCCTGGGCCGCCTGGGCCGCTCCCATGAGCTGGGGCAGGAAGGCGATCCCCTGCTCATAATCCAGCCCCACCCGATCCAGGGCCGGGATCAGCCGGGTCTCCACCAGGCTTAGGCCCTCTTCGGTCTGCAGGGCCTCCCGGGCCAGCCGGGCCGCCGCCCCAGGAAAGCCCCGGCGAATGGCCTCCTCCAGGGTCATGGCCCCGGAAGCCGCGGGGGCGGCTTCTTGGGGGGCTTGGGCAAAGCGGGCGATGTAGTCCCGGCAGCCGGCGTCCTCCCCGCTGATGGCCCGGCAGGCTGCCACCGCGTCCATCAATTCCGGCTGGTTGGGATTGAGGATGGGCAGGGTCAGCCCCGCGCCCAGGGCTTGGATGAGAAAGCTTCGGGTCACCTGGATGCGCTGGGGCAGGCCGAAGGAGATGTTGGATATCCCCAGGGTGGTTTGCAGGCCCAGCTCCTCCCGGACCTGCCGGATGGCCTCCAGGGTCTCTCGGGCCTGGTCCTGCTGGGCGGATATGGTAAGGGTTAGGCAGTCCATCCACAGGTCCCGGCGGGGGATGCCCTGGGCCAGGGCCGCCTCCAGAATGCGCCGGGCCAGGGCCAGCCGCTCCTGGGCGGACTGGGGCAGGCCCCCTTGATCCAGGGTCAGGCCCACCACCGCCGCCCCGTAGCGCTTGGCCAAGGGGAGGATGCGGCGGAGGACGGCCGGGTCCCCGTTGACGGAATTGATCGCCGGCTTGCCGTTATACACCCGCAGCCCCGCTTCCAGGGCGGCGGGGTCGCTGGAATCCAGCTGGAGGGGGAGGGAGAGGACGCCCTGTAATTTTTTCACGACCTTTGGGAGCATCTCCACCTCATTCACCCCGGGGAAGCCCACGTTCACATCCAGGATCTCCGCCCCGGCGTCCGCCTGTTGGATGCCCACCCCCAGGACATAGTCCAGATCCTCCTCCAGCAGGGCCTGCTGGAACCGCTTTTTGCCGGTGGGATTGATCCGCTCCCCGATCACCCGCACCCGGTCCAGGGGGAGGGCGACGCTGGGGGTGCAAAGGTAGCAGGTATCCGTAGGGACCGGCCGGGGGGCGGGGAGCTTGCCCGCCGTGCTTTGGGCCAGGGCGCGGATATAGGCGGGATCCGTGCCGCAGCAGCCTCCCAAGATGGAGGCGCCCGCCTCCAGGCAGGGCAACATGGCCTTGGCAAAGGCCGCAGGGCCCATATCGTAAGCGCCGGTAAGGGGATCGGGCATACCGGCGTTGGGCTTGGCGATCACCGGCAGCCGGGTGTGGCTGCAAAGCTCCCGGATCAGGGGGGCCAGCTGCACCGGGCCCAGGGAGCAGTTCAAGCCGATGGCGTCCGCCCCCAGGCCCTCCAGGGTGTGGGCCATGGAAGGGATGGAGCAGCCCGCAAAGGTGCGGCCCGATTCCTCAAAGGTCATGGTCACCGCCACGGGCAGCCGGGCGTTCTCTTTGGCGGCCAGCAGGGCGGCCTTGGCTTCATAAAGGTCCCCCATGGTTTCGATAACGATCAGGTCCGCCCCTGCCTTTACGCCCGCCTGCACCGCTTGGGCAAAAAGGCGATAGGCTTCCTCGAAGGAAAGGGCGCCCAGGGGCTCCAGCATGGCACCCAAAGGCCCCAGGTCCAGGGCCACCTGGACGGAAGCATCCTGGCAGGCCGCTTTGGCCAGGCCCACGCCGGCGGCCACCACCTCCTCCACCGTGTGGCCTGTGTTGGCCAGCTTGGGGGCGTAGGCGCCGAAGGTATTGGCGTAGAGCACCCGGCTGCCCGCCGCTACATAGGCCTGGTGTACCTTTTGAACGGCCGCCGGGTTTTCCAGGTTCCAAAGCTCGGGCCGGGCGCCGGGGGGCAGGCCCTGGGCCTGGAGCATGGTGCCCATGGCCCCGTCCAGCAGGAGTATGGCGCGGTCTGTAAATGGATTAGACACAGGTGGAACCTCCTTTTCGATAGGCGCAGTCCCCCCGGTTGGGGCAAACGGCGCAGCCCCGGATGGGGGTGGGGCGGGGCGTGGGGGCAAGGCCCAGGATGGCGGTAACGGATTTCATGGGGTTGAGCAGCAGGCTGTCCGTTACATACAGGCCCAGCCGCCGTTGGACATCTAAGATTGCACATAGAGCCGGCTGCAGGGAAAGGGACAGGTCCCCGTAACCCGGGCTGAATCGGTCGGTAAGGTACAGTTGGGGGAACCGGGCGGAAATGTCCGCCTGGGCCTGTTGGCAGCCCGCCTCCACATAGGCGCTGCCGCAGGCGTCCAGGATCACCGCCTCCGCCATGTTCCGGGCTTGTAGCCCCTGAAGCTCTCGGTCGAATTCTGCCCCCAGGGTGCAGGCCAACAGGGCCGCCTGGGCGCAGCCGGACAGCATGGCGTTCGCCAGCCTGCCGGGGAGGGTCAGCCCCACCGGGGCCAAACAGGGCGTCCCCCCTTGAAAGGACAGGGGGAACACCCGGTAAACATACCTGGGGGTCAAACGCCCCTCCAGCCGCCGGGCCACATCCTCCACCCGGCGGGCCAGGGCGTCGGCCGTCCGGCCGTCCGCCCCCAGATAGCGCAGGGCTTCCCCCCGGTCCAGCTTCATAAGCGCCCCCCCTTTCCTTGGATTCCTGTTTAGTATACAGGCTTTCCGCCGGGGTGTACAGCCCCTTCCGCCCGGGAATCCCCCAAGGGGATGGCATATGCCGGCCGGACGCGGCATAGGCTGTACAAAGCATGTTCGGGGGTGTATGGTATGTATTCTTATATAGAAGAGCGGGTGCTGGCGGTGGCGGACTATATCATCGACCATCAGGCTACGGTGCGGGCGGCGGCAGGGGCCTTTCAGATCAGCAAAAGCACGGTGCATAAGGATATGCAGGAGCGGCTAAAGGGCCTGGACCCCCTTCGGGCCAAGGCCGTGGGGGAGATCCTGCAGCACAATAAGGCGGAACGCCATATCCGAGGCGGCATGGCCACCCGGCAAAAATATAAGGGCGCCCAGGGCTAAGGCGCGACAGCGCTCGACGGGACGCCCCGGCGGGGGAAAAGGGCGGCGCGGCCGCCTTTGTGCGCCCGCTCGGGGCGAAGGCGGTTATGCCGTCCCTTTGCAGGAAGATTTTTGTTGACAGCTTTATGGAGATTATGATATCATGCAGAGCAATAAGGGCTTTGCATCGCACGGCCGATGAACGGAGGAAAGGAGCAGGCAGGATGAACAGCGTTTCCATGACCATGTGCGCTATGATGATGTGCGGCTCCATGTCCTTCGGGCATGGAGAGCGTGTGCGTGCATGGACCTTGGCATAAGGCTTCGTTGATGCAAGGGCCGTGGGCATACGCTCACGGCCCTTTTTATGCGGCATAGTTCATCATCATTGGCGGGGAGGAAGAACATATCCATGGTTGCCTCAGGCAAAAACGAGATCATTACCATCCGGGGGCTGAATAAGACCTTTGGATCGGGGGACACGGCGGTCACCGCCCTTTCCGGCATTGACCTGACCATTTACGAAGGGGAAATTTTCGGCATCATCGGCCTGTCTGGGGCGGGGAAAAGCACCCTGGTGCGGTGCATGAACTACCTGGAAAAGCCCACGGACGGCAGCGTGGTCATCGCGGGCCAGGCCCTGGAAAAGCTCCAACCCGGGGAATTGCTCACAGCCCGGCGGAACATGGGCATGATCTTCCAGCAATTCAACCTGCTCATGCAGAAAAACGCCATCCAAAACATCTGCTTCCCCCTGGAGATCGCCGGGGTGCCCAAGGCCCAGGCGGTAAAGCGGGCCAGGGAGCTATTGGAGGTGGTGGAGCTGCAGGATAAGGAAAAGGCCTATCCAGCCCAGCTCTCCGGCGGCCAGAAGCAGCGGGTAGCCATCGCCCGGGCCCTGGCGGCCAACCCCAAGGTGCTGCTGTGCGACGAGGCCACCAGCGCCCTGGACCCCACCACCACCCGCTCCATATTGGACCTGCTCAAGGAGATCAACCAGAAATTCGGCATCACCATCGTGGTGATCACCCATGAGATGAGCGTCATCGAGGAGATCTGCGACCGGGTGGCCATCATCGACAACAGCCGCATCGCGGAGATCGGCAGCGTGGAGGACATTTTCATGCGGCCCAAGACGGAGATCGCCCGGCGTTTGCTCTACGCCAGCGGCCGCCTGGGGGAGGAGATGATGAGCGAACGCTGCCTGCGGATCATCTTCGACGGCACCCAGGCCTCCAGCCCGGTGATCGGCAACATGGTGCTGGAGTGCGGCGCGGCTGTAAACATCCTCTTTGCGGATACCAAGACCATTGAGGGCAAGATGGTGGGCTATACCCTGGTGCAGCTGCCGGAGAACGAAGCGGTGGTCGCTAAGATGAAGAAATACCTGGAAATGCACCAGGTGCATTATTTGGAGGAGGCGTATCATGTTTAATCCGCTTATGGTACAGGAGATGGCCAAGGGAATCCTGGAATCCCTGATGATGACCCTGACCTCCACCCTGATCGGCTATGTTTTGGGCCTGCCCCTGGGCATTCTGCTGGTGGTCACCAGCCAGGACGGCATCAGCCCCCGCCCGGGCCTGAACCGGGTGCTCAGCGTGATTGTAAACCTGTTCCGCTCCGTGCCCTTCCTGATCCTGCTGGTATGCGTGTTGGGCTTCACCCGGCTGCTGGTGGGGACCACCATCGGCTCCATCGCCGTGATCCCGCCCCTGGTCATCGCCGCGGCGCCCTATGTGGGCCGCATGGTGGAGGGCGCCCTCAAGGAGGTGGACCACGGGGTGATCGAAGCCGCCCAGAGCATGGGCGCCACCAATTGGCAGATCATCACCCGGGTGCTGCTGCCGGAGAGCTTGCCTTCCCTGCTCAACGGCGCTACCATCGTCACCACCACCATCCTGAGCTATTCCGCCATGGCGGGCGCTTTGGGGGGCGGCGGCCTGGGGGCCATCGCCATCAACTACGGCTATTACCGCTACCAGGAGGACGTGATGTGGGTGGCTGTGGTGCTGCTGGTGATCCTGGTGCAGATCTTCCAGGTGGCCGGCGATAAGCTGACCCTGGTCTCGGATAAGCGCCGGCGCTAAAGAATCGGATACAAACGCCCCTGCGGCGTTTGCGATACAATCGAATCCCATTAAATTTTTAGGAGGAACATAACCATGAAGAAGCTGTTTATCATTGCCCTGGCTCTGGTTTTGGCCCTGAGCGTCATCGGCTGCGCCAGCCAGCCCGCCGAGACCCCGGCGGAAGAACCCGCCGCGGAAACCCCCGCCGAGACCGCCGAAGCCCCCGCCCAGGAGGAAGCCCAGGAGGAGGCTCCTGCGGAGCTGGTCACCATTAAGGTGGGCGCGTCCATCACCCCCCATGCGGAGATCCTCAACGCGGTCAAGGACGAGCTGGCCGCCCAGGGCTACAACCTGGAAGTGGTGGAGTTCACCGACTATGTGTTGCCTAACACCGCCCTGGAACAGGGGGATCTGGACGCCAACTATTTCCAGCATGGCCCCTATCTGGACGACTTCAACGCCCAGAACGGCACCCATCTGGTAGCGGTGGCCGCTATCCACTATGAGCCCTTCGGCATCTATGCGGGCAAGACCACCAGCCTGGAAGAGCTGGCGGACGGTGCGACTGTGGCCATCCCCAACGACGGCACCAACGAAGCCCGCGCCCTGCTGCTGCTGGAGGCCCAGGGCCTGATCAAGCTTAACGAGGGCGTTACCTTCACCGCCACCAAGCTGGATATCGCGGAGAACCCCAAGAACCTGGACATCCAGGAGATCGAAGCCGCCCAGCTGCCCCGCTCCCTCCAGGACGTGGATCTGGCGGTCATCAACGGCAACTATGCCATCCAGGCCGGCCTGAAGGTCAGCGACGCCCTGGCGGTAGAGGATAAGGATTCCATCGCTGCCGAGACCTACGCCAACGTGCTGGTGGTCAAGGAAGGCAATGAGGAGACCGACGCCACCAAGGCCCTGATCGACGCCCTCCAAAGCGAGACCGTTCGGGAATTCATCGACGCCACCTATGCGGGGGCGGTCATCGCCAAGTTCTAATCCAATGGAGCAAATGGGCGCCGGGTCCTTTCGGCGCCCGCAATATGCAAGCCGCCTGTCCGGCTCTACCGGGCAGGCGGCTTTTGGCTGTCGAAAAAGTGGCTTGCGCCACTTTTTCGAGGTTTTCATAGCTCCCTTGCGCCTACGGCGCGGCCAGGGAGCTATGCAGAGAAACCCTTGCTACGCAAGGCTTTTTGCGGATTTGCCGTACACGCCGCCAAATCCGATTATAGCCTCCGGGGGCTGCGGCCCCCGAACCCCCAAGGGTTTTTCGACAGGCTGAAGCCGCCTGTCCGGCTCTACCGGGCAGGCGGTTTTTTTATTTTCGCAGGATTATGCTTTCGGCGGTTCAAAGAAGGCCATGCCAAAACCCACCGTTCCCATCAGCAAAAACAGGTGCTGCCAAGTGAGGGAGAGGTCCAGGATATGGTCCCAGCCCAGGCTTTGAAACCCCAGCAGCAGGATCAGGCTAAACAGCATGAGGGCAAAGCCCTTATATCTTCTTTCCATATTTATACCTCCAGCCGATTCTTCCGTCTTTTCGGATAGCATACCATGGAAACCTGCGCCGGGCAAGACTGCCATGGCCCGGGGATTTGCCGGCCCATGGTGCACAGCAGGGGCAAATATGCTATACTAACGGAAACGCACCAAGGAGGGCCGCAATGAGAGAACAGGAAAGCCGCACCGCCATGCTGGTGGGCGCGGCGGGGGTGGAAAGGCTGCGCCAGGCCGGCGTGGCGGTATTTGGCCTGGGGGGCGTGGGCTCCTATGCGGCGGAGGCTTTGGCCCGGGCCGGGGTAGGCCGGCTTTTGCTGGTGGACGACGACCTGGTAGCCCCCTCCAACCTGAACCGGCAGCTGTACGCCCTGCATTCCACCATCGGTATGCCCAAGGTGCAGGCGGCCTGGGAGCGGATACGGGATATCGACCCCGCCATCCAGGTGGATGCCCGCAGGCGCCGGTATTCCCAGGAGATGGCGGATGCCTTCCCCCTCGCGGAATGGGACTATGTGATCGACGCCATCGACTCGGTGACGGACAAGCTTTTGCTGATCCAACGGGCCAAAGGGGCGGACACCCCCATCATCAGCTGCATGGGCACGGGAAATAAACTGGACCCCAGCGCCTTCCGGGTGAGCGACATCCAGCAGACGGACGGCTGCCCCCTGGCCCGGGTCATGCGGCGGGAGCTGCGCAAGCGGGGCATCCAGGGGGTGCGGGTGGTGTGGTCCCCGGAACCGCCCAGAAAGCCCGCCTTCCAGCCGGAGGACGTAGCCCCCGGCCGCCGGGCCGTTCCCGGCACCGTGAGCTTCGTGCCCGGGGCGGCGGGGCTTTTATGCGCAGGGGAGGCCATACGGCATATTATAAAAATCTAAGGGGATTTTTAAAGGAAAATTAAGCGGGCGTTGATAGGCGGGCAACATTTTTCGGGTACCCTATACCCATGAGCATGAAACATTCAAAACGGCTGGAAGGAAAATTGACCGAGCGACAAAAACGGTTCTGGAGCGGGATGTCCATCGCCGCCTTTGTGGCGTTGAGCGTGTTTTTGCTGCTGGCGGTGGGGCGGCCCATGCTGCGGTTCATCCAGGACCCAGGCGGGTTTCGCGCCTGGGTGGACGGACACGGTATCTGGGGCCGGATCGCCTTTGTGGGGATGATGTTCTTTCAGGTGGTGGTGGCCATCGTCCCGGGGGAGCCCCTGGAGATCGCCGCAGGCTATGCCTTTGGCTTCTGGGAGGGCACCCTTTTATGCCAGATCGGTATTTTCCTGGGTAGCTTGACCGTATTCCTGTTTGTGCGCAATTGGGGCATACGGGTGGTGGAGGTATTTTTCCCCCGGGAAAAGATCCTATCCTCCAAGCTGCTCCGGGATCGGAGAAAACGAGATGCCTTGGCCTTTATCCTGATGTTCATCCCCGGCACGCCAAAGGATATCCTTACCTATTGCGCCGGGCTTACGGACATGCCCTTGGGTACCTGGTTATTAATCAGCACCATCGCCCGCATCCCGTCGGTGGTTACCTCTACCATCGGCGGAAACGCCTTGGGCCTGAAGGACTATTGGTTTGCCCTGACGGTGTTCGCCGCAACCCTGGTCCTGAGCCTGGGGGGCTGGCTCCTATATCGCCGGCTGGATAAGGAGGCTTAAGGAGGAACCATGCCTTTTTACGCTGTACAGCAGGATATTACCACCATGCAGGTGGACGCCATCGTAAACGCGGCCAATACCGGCCTATTGCCCGGGGGCGGGGTGTGCGGGGCCATCTTCGCCAAGGCCGGCTATGCGGAGCTGGCGGCAGCTTGTAGGGCCATCGGCGGCTGCCCCACCGGCCAGGCGGCGATCACGCCGGGCTTCGCCCTGCCCGCCGCCTATGTGATCCATACCCCCGGACCCGTATGGCGGGGCGGCGGCCAAGGGGAAGCCCGGGCGCTGGCCGGCTGCTATGCAAACAGCCTTGCCCTCGCCCAAAAGGCCGGCTGCCGCTCCATCGCCTTTCCCCTGATCTCCGCCGGGATTTACGGCTATCCCCTTCCGGCCGCCCTGGAGATCGCCGTGGATACCATTCGGGCCTGGCTGCAGGAGCACCCCATGGACGTATACCTCTGCCTGCTGGAGGAAGCCCTGGTCCAGGAGGCCCGGCGGCTTTATTCCGCCTGAAACCTGCCTGAAACCCGCTGTTGAAACGGCCCTTTTTTGCGGGTATGCTTATAGTGTCAAACCGTGGCGCTGGAACAGAGGTTCCGGCGCCTTTTCCGTTGGCCGGGCGGGGGGGCGGCGGCGTTTTGCGGCCGAAGGCCGCAAAA
>UQOG01000072.1 GCA_900542615.1 uncultured Eubacteriales bacterium
GGCCGCGCCGTAGGCGCAAGGGAGCTATGAAAACCTCGAAAAAGTGGCGCAAGCCGCTTTTTCGACAGCCTGGGACTATAACGCCCGGCTGCTGGAAGAGCGTGGGGCCGTCCTGTTCCACTGGGTGGCCGCCGCGCCGGGGAAGCCCATGTGCGTGGCCCTCATACAAAATAAGCCGGTGATCAACCTGCCCGGCCCGCCCATGGCGGTGCTCTACGGAATGGATTGGTGCGTGCGGGCCATGGTTCACCGGCTGCTCCACAAGCCCATGCCCCGCCGGCAGACCATCCGGGGCACCCTAACAGCGCCCATCCAGGCCCCAAAGGACATGGAGATCCTGTGCATGATGGATGTGCAGGCCAGCCAGGATGGGTATCTGGTAAAGCAAAAGCCCTGGCGGGGCGGCAGCATGGCGGATTCCCTGGGGGCGGGCGCGGTGTACGTTACGGAGCTGGGGCGGGAGGTTTGCCCGGCGGGGGAAAGCCTGGAGGTGACCCTTTTGCGGGGGCTGGAGGATTTTTAGCATGGCGCGGCATCTGTTTTTGACCGGGGAAAAGGGCGTGGGCAAAACCACCCTGGTAAAGGCCCTGCTGGCCCAATACCAAGGCCCTGTGGGGGGCTTTTTTACCCTGAAAACAACCGGTGTGCGGCCGGGCTGGTATAGCGTCCACCTGCTGCAAGCGGGCAGGGAGGAGGCCCCTGCGGAGGAAAACCTGCTGTTTTGCTGCGGGGATCCCATCAGCCCCGCCCTGGCCGCCCGGTTGGACCGGCTGGGCTGCGCCGCCCTGGCGGCGGGGCGGGGGGCCGGCCTGCTGGTGATGGACGAAATCGGGCCCCACGAGCAGGATGCCCAAGGCTTTTGCAGGGCGGTATTTCAGGCCCTGGACGGGGAGGTGCCCATCCTGGGGGTGCTCCAGCGAGCGGATACCCCCCTGTACGCCCGGATCGCCAACCATCCCCAGGTGCGCCTGGTGACGGTCACAACGGAAAACCGGGACGCCCTAGGGTGCACGCTTGCGTTGTCCGCCTGGCAGGGGGGAGCATAGTCGGCTTTCCGCTTGCCCCCAGGCGTCCCTTGCGAGGGCCGGATACAATCGAAAAAATGTGGAGCACGGCCGTTTCAGAAAAGAAACGGCCGTGCGTTTTACCCTTGGGGGCCAGGGGCCATGCGGCTGAACGAGCATGGTTTCGTCTATTTTGCTATTGGCGCCAGGTCCGGCGGGCTTGAAACGCAACCGAGAGGAAAGCGTATCAGCACCCCCGCAGGGAAATGCGCGGGATCCCCAGCGCAAGGCGCATGGAAGAAATCGGCGTGTCGGCGGAGGACAGTATAAGGCCCCTCCCAACGGGCAAAGGCCGGCGAAACCAAATTATAGAAATTTTCGATCGTATAGCAGGGCGGCGATCAGCACCACGAAGCAGGAGCCTGCGTTGTGGACCAATGCGCCGGTGGTTGGGGTGAGCATCCCGAATAGGGAAAGCAGGATGGCGGCAAAGTTGATGCACATGGACAAGGCGATGCTGCATTTGATGGTGGTTACCGTGGCGTTGGAGAGGCGCTTTAGATAGGGAAGCTTGGAGAGATCGTCCTGCATCAGGGCGATGTCTGCGGCATCCACCGCGATATCGCTGCCCATGCTTCCCATCGCGACGCTTACATCCGCTGTTTTTAAGGCGGGGGCGTCGTTGACCCCATCGCCGATCATACATACGATGTGGCCCTTTTGCTGGAGGCTTTGTATGCACGCCACCTTTTCCTCCGGCAGCAGCCCCGCACACACCTGGCGAATGCCCGCTTGCCTGGCAAAATAGGCGGCCGCCGCCTGGTTATCCCCGGTGAGGAGCAGGGCGCTGGTGCGCATGGCGGAAAGCCGGGCCACCATATCTCCCGCCTCAGGCCGCAGCACATCCGATAGGGCGATCACCCCTACGCACACCCCGGCCTTCGCCACCAGAACCGTTGCTTTCCCCTGGGCCTGCAGCTGCTCCAATCGCCTGCGGCAGCCATCGTCAAGAGGCACTTGGTTTTCCAGCAGGAATGCCGCATTGCCGCACAGCAAACCCTTTCCGTCGACCTCCCCGTAAATCCCCTTTCCCGCCGCCATCCGAAAGCCGGCGCATGGGGCCAACGCGAGCCCCAGGGCTTCGGCCCGGGCGACGATGGCTTTCCCCAAGGGGTGTTCGCTTTTCGCCTCGGCGGAGGCCGCCATGGCGAGCAGGGCCTTCTCATCCAGGTCCTTGCCGAAGGGGAGCACATCGCATACCGCCAAACGGCCGTAGGTAAGGGTGCCGGTCTTGTCAAAGGCAATGGTATCCACCTTGCCCATGGCCTCCAATGCTTCTCCGGATTTTATGATCACGCCATGCTGGGCGGCCTGGCCTATGGCAGCCATAATGGCGGTCGGCGTCGCTAAAACAAGGGCGCAGGGACAGAAAACCACCAGCACCGTCACCCCGGTAACGGGATTATGGGTCCACAGATATGCCACCAGGGCGATCAAAAGGGCGACAGGCACCAGCCAGCTGGCCCAGCGATCCGCTATGCGCTGCATAGGCGCCTGCTTTTGCTCCGCCTCCTGTACCATGCGGATGAGCCGCTGCAAAGAGCTGTCCGCCCCCACCTTGGTGGCTTGGATGTCGATGGCCCCAAAACGGTTGATGGTGCCGCAGAATACCATATCGCCCTTCCCCTTGTCCACCGGAAGGGATTCCCCGGTCATAATGGCCTGGTCCACGGAGGTTTCCCCCGCCAGGATCCGTCCGTCCACCGGAATGGCTTCCCCCGGCAGGACCCGCAGCATATCCCCCTCCCGGATCTCCTGGACCGGAATCCGTTCCTCCCGCCCGTTTTGCAGGCGGCGCCCTTGGACCGGCGCCAGGGTCATCAGCGTTTTCAGCCCCTTTTTGGCCCGCTTGGTGGTCCTTTCTTCCAAAATGGCGCCGATGGCCATAATAAAGGCCACTTCTCCCGCCGCAAACAGGTCGCCGATGGCGATGGCAGCAAACATGGCCATGCTGATCAAAAGCGCAGAGGAGATCCGGCGGACGCCGGTATGATGGAACAGCCGCCACAGGGCCAAATACAACAACGGTATCCCGCTGATGGCCACCGTGACCCATGCCGGCTGAAAGGGGAACGAAAAGGCCCCGGCTCCGGCCAAGGAGGGCAGCAAGTCCAACAGCAAAAAGATCCCCGCCACAATGGTCATGGGTATCCCAGACAAGAAATCCACCACGCGCTTTTGCATACGCCCTCCTTGTGTTTCGGTTCGCGCCTGACGCCCTTGACAAAGGACCGGGGTTCCCGTACAATCAATTTGTTAGCGAACAGTTTGTTCGGTTATTATTGTAGGGAAGTCCCTTTGCAAAGGCAATAGATAAAATCCCCTGCTTGTTCTTTAGCGAACAAGCGCGGGGATTTGTACGGAAGGAGCATCCATGGACAGGCGGCAACAAAAAACGCGGGAGGCGATTTTTTCCGCCTTTCGTTCGTTATTATCCGAAAAGGCTTACAACCGGATCACCGTACAAGAGATCATCGACGCCGCCAACGTGGGGCGCACGACATTTTACGCCCATTTTGACACCAAGGATGCGCTGTTAAAAGCGTTATGCGCCGAGCTGTTTGGGCATGTCGTCAACAGCGCCATGGACAATGCCCATACCCACGGGCTATATTCAAACGAAAGGGCTCCGGAGTCCGTTTTTTGCCATCTCTTGCAGCACTTACAGCAAAACGACAGAACGATTTTGGCCCTGCTGTCCTGCGAAAGCAACGAAATCTTCCTGCGTTATTTCAAGGACAGCCTGAACGCTTTGGTATGTTTGCAGCTTGGCCGGGGAAAACCGGCGGCCATTCCCGGCATTCCCAGGGACTTTTTAATCAATCACATATCCGGCAGCTTCGTGGAAATGGTATTATGGTGGGTGAAAGGCGGAATGAAAGAGACGCCGGCAGAGCTGGACGCTTATTTCCGGGCTGTAATCGCGCCCTTATTATAAATCCCTTTAATATCCAGTCTGTCGAAAAACCCCCGGGGGTTCGGGGGCCGCAGCCCCCGGAGGCTTTGATCGGATTTGGCGACATGCGCGTCAAATCCGCAAAAAGCCTTGCGTAGCAAGGGTTTCCTTGCATAGCTCCCTGGCCGCGCCGTAGGCGCAAGGGAGCTATGAACACCTCGAAAAAGTGGCGCAAGCCACTTTTTCGACAGCCTGATATCGTCATCGATTCCCGTCTATCAATCCAGGACAAAGCCCCTTTCCAATGGGTGGAAAAGGGGCTTTTTGGCTGGGAAGGCGCGTATGGTTGGCGAGGCCGCCAGAGGGAGTTGGGTGGAAGCGCAAGCGTCTTGCGGCAGCCCTTCCTGCCGCGCAAGGGGAACGTTACCGCCCTGCTTTGTTTGGGGTTAACGCCCGGGGCGGGCGCGGCAATGGCCCCAGGCTGTTTTCCTGCCGTCGGCATGGCAAACCATCAGCTGTTATAATAGATCAACATGCTCAGTTCCACCGGATCCGGCCCCAAATTCCGATAGGCGTGGGAGACGTCCGCGCAAAAGCGGATGGCGTCCCCCTTGGAAAGCTGAAACGCCGCTTCCGCCACCTGGATCTCCACCTGGCCGGCAAATACCGTAATATATTCCTCCGCTCCCGAAAGATGGGGCTGGGCGGCCAGGCTCCCCCCCGGCTGAATGACGATCCGGTAGGTTTCAAACAGCTTCCCCTCGTCAAAGGGGAATATGGGATAATTCTGATACCGACCGGCATCCTCCAGCAGGGGCTGCAGCTCGCTGCCCCGCACCACGCGGACAGACGCCCCCCGATTTTCCGCCAGGGAGGTGAAGGAGACCTTATACCCGTTGGCGATTTTCCACAGCACGAAAATGGTCGGATTGACCTCCCCCTTCTCGATCTGCGCCAGCATACTCCTGGATACACCTGTAAGGCTGGCCGCTGCCTCCAGGGTCAACTTCTTTTGTTCCCGGATCCGCCTGGTATTGGCGGCAATCATGGCGGTAATGTCCATTTTGCGCCCCCCCGATCGACAATATATTGGATGAATCGTATACTATAATAGATTTCCGAAATATCGGAAGAAACATCCAGTATCATATCACAGCTTGGAAGGAAGGTCAATCATGTTCAGCTGGTTTTCGTTTTTAACCTATGCCATCGTCACCGCAATAACCCCCGGCCCGAACAATATCCTCTCCATGTCCAACGGCAGCCGCAAGGGGTTCCGGGGGGCCCTGCCCTTCAATTTCGGCATCCTGGCAGGGTTTACCATTGTAATGCTGGCCTGTACGGCCTTTTGCAACCTCCTTTCCACCTGGATTCCCAAGCTTAAGACCCCCATGCTGCTGATCGGCGCGGCGTATATGCTTTACCTAGCCTGGGAGACCTTCCGTAGCGACGGCGTGCTGGAGGAGGGCCATGCGCGGGATGGCTTTTTTCAGGGTTTGCTTTTGCAGTTTGTCAATCCAAAGATCTATATTTATTGCATCATGTCCATGGAAGCCTATATCCTGCCCGTTTATAGCGGCCAGATATTGCCTCTTGTTAGTTTCGCCTTGCTGCTGGCTTTCATCGGGTTCGGGTTCACCCTGCTCTGGTCCGGCTTTGGGGCGATTTTTAAGCGGCTGTTTTCCCAGCACGCCAAATTGGTCAACACCCTCTTGGCTCTGCTGCTGGTCTATTGCGCCATTTCGCTGTTTTTCTAAGGCGCCTTGGAGGTTAGGGCATATTAAAGCGGTGGCAAACAGGGCGAGGGCAGGCTGGCGAATAAGCGAAGAACCGCTTTTGGGAGTTTTCCATGGCGCCTCGTCCTTTGACGTGGCCGGGAAAGCGCAGCAAACAGCCCTGCGCCCCCTTCGCTTTGTGCCATTAAAGCCGTCTGAAGCCGGCCTTTGGGCCCTCCCAAAGGGCTTTTCAACAGAGGACGTATAGGCAACCATCGCCCAGAAGGGGGCGCGTTGGGACAGCGGCAGGGGCATGGCGGGGGAATGCAGCGCCGCCCTTTTTTTGGCGCAGCTGCCGCAAATCGGCCCGCTTCCCGGGCGCAGATCCATTTCGTCGGCGCAAGGCGGACGGGCGTGGAAAGGGCGAGGCCCTTCTCGGGCCGGCCAACACGGGGCCAAGGCGAATGGGGGCCGGACGCGACCGATGGTTTGCAGTGCCGCCGCCCTAAACGGTGCGGTGGCATTTTGTACATCCGTTGGGAATTCAGGAGCGACGCCCCAAAACCAATCCGGCTTAGGGGCGGTGGCATAGGCAACCACCGCCCCTTTTTATGGCGATTTTTTTCAGTTCCTTTTCTATGATTCACGATCCTCCGGGCAAACCGGCTCACACCATTGGGTTTTTGTATCCTGTCCAGGCACCTCTATCGCCAGATGACTGAACCAACCTTCCGGGCCGGCGCCATGCCAATGCTTGACCCCGGCGGGAATATTCACGCAATCTCCCGGCTGCAATTTTCGCACGGCGTTTCCCCATTCCTGATAGTAGCCTTGGCCTGCTACGCATAGCAGGATCTGGCCGCCGCCCTGGGCAGCGTGGTGGATATGCCAATTGTTCCGGCAGCCAGGGGCAAAGGTTACATTAAAAATAGGAATTTGCCCGGTAGATATGGGGGCTAAATAGCTTTGCCCGGAGAAATATTGGGCATAGGCATCGTTGGGCTGACCAATGGGGAAGCACATCTGGGCGGCGTGGGCAGCCATGGGGTCGGCTGCCTCCCCTGGAGAAGCCCATACCTTCTTGGCCAGGGAAAAGGCGGCCCAGGCCTTGGGCCATCCCGCATAGAAAGCCGTGTGGGTGATGATGCCGGCGATTTCCGCCTGGGTCACGCCGGCCCGCTTGGCATTTTCCAGATGGTATTGCAGGGAGGAATCGGTGATGCCCGCGCTTATCAGGGCGACTACGGTGACGATACAGCGCAGCTTGCGGCCAATGCTCGGATCGTTCCAATTTTCCCCGAATAGGATGTCATCGTTGTAGCGGGCAAACGCCGGGGCAAACCCGCCCAGGGCGTCCCGCCCGGCGGTTTGTACAATCTTGTCCATAAGGCGCCTCCTTTAATGCAGATATTGGGCGAAAAAGGCTGCGATCCGCGCAAAGGGGATCACATCGTTTCGGTCGTATAGATCGGTGTGGCTGGCGCCTGGGATCAGCAGCAACTCCTTGTTATCCCCTGTCAGCTGGGCGAAGGCGTCCCTGGTAAAGTAGCAAGAATGGGCCTTCTCCCCATGTACCATCAACACTGCGGAGCGGATCTCGCGGCTGTATTGAAGGATCGGCATGTTGAGAAAAGACAAGGCGGAGGTTATGTTCCACCCGCCATTGGAATTGAGGGAGCGGGGATGGTACCCCCGGGCGGTTTTATAATAATCGTAATAATCTTTTAGGAAAGCAGGCGCGTCCTCAGGGAGGGCGTCCGGCAACCCGCCTGCCAAGGCATAGCTGCCGTTTCGATAGTCGATGGTCCGCTGGTCACACATGGCCTTGCGCTTTTCATAGCGGGCCTGTGGGCTGTCCTCGCTGTCAAAATAACCTTTGGCGTTGACCCGGGTCATGTCGTACATGGTGGAGGCCACGGTGGCTTTGATGCGAGTGTCCACGGCGGCGGCGTTCAGGGCCATGCCGCCCCAGCCGCAAATGCCCAAGATCCCGATTCCCTCCGGGTCAACGTCCGGTCGCACGCAAAGGCAGTCCACCGCGGCGCAAAAGTCCTCGGTATTGATATCTGGGGAGGCCACATAACGGGGGTAGCCGCCGCTCTCGCCGGTATAGGAGGGATCAAAGGCAATGGTCAGAAAGCCTCGCTGTGCCAATTCTTGGGCATATAGGCCGGAAGCCTGTTCCTTCACAGCCCCAAAGGGGCCGCTTATGGCGATGGCGGGCAGTGTTCCGTCCGCCCCTTTGGGACGATATAGGTCGGCTGCCAGCGCAATGCCATAACGGTTGTGAAAGGTGATCTTTTCGTGGGCCACCGTTTCGCTTTTGGGAAAGGTTTTATCCCAGCTGGAGGTCATAGATAAGGTTTCTTGCATGGGTAGGGTCTCCTTTTTAATGGTTGGTTTATATGGGTTCCCGGGTTCCCGTAGGGATCGCCTGGATGCCGGCCTTTTAAGATGCCGGAGGCCTCCCCAAAGGAAACGGCTACAGGTTAGTCGAAAGAAAAGGTAACGCGCACATCCGCCGGTCCCAGCAACGCCATAAGGTCTTGCTGCGATATGCCGTCTATCCTGCCAAGGCGGGTGAGGGAATAGCTGTTTTCCCCATAGTAGATCACCACTTGCTGGCCCTGGTATAGGATCAAATCGCCCGGCTGGGTGGTTATGGCCTCGTTGTTTTGCACCAGGGCCTCCGGCAGGGCCCCCACCTTTTCAAAGCCGCCGTAGTCAGCCATCTCCACGGTGACAGGGCCTTGCGCCAGCAGGTCGGCAAAGGCTTTTGCGGAGGGATTGTCCGCCAGGGTAGCGGATAGGATGGAATCGCCCACCTGGATTTGGATCTGAACCGGCTGGGCCGCCGATGGCTGGGGCATTGGAGAAGAGGCGGCCGAAGGCGGGGCGCTGGGGACAGGCGCCGACAGGGAAGGGGAACCCTCCGGATGGCCGGAGGCTGCGCAAGCCCCCATGCTGAAGGGAAGCAAACATAACAGAAGCATAACCAAGGGTTTTACCATGGATGGGCCGCCTCCTGACCGTTTCGCAAGCAATAGAGTAGATAGTCCAGACACGCTAGCTTTTTTTGTTCCTCGTGCACCGCCGCAAGCAACCCTTTACGATGGGCTGTAAGGGCCTGGTAGGCTTCCTCCCGCAATCCTGCCTCCAGCAGGACCGCGACTGTATCCGCGGTTTTTGCATCGCAGCCAGCATCCAAGAGGGCTTCCTGTAAGGTGCTTTTAACCAGTTCCAAAGCATCACGTCCTTTCTGGGTTTATCGTAAACGAAAGGCGGATAAATATCAAATACATATACAATATCTAAATCCATACTTGAAAAGTATGAAATTAAGGAAATATAATGGTGTCAGAAGGGAGGGAAGTCGATGGACATCCGTAGCCTGGAATATTTTTTGGCAGTGGCCCAGGAGGAAAGCATTACCCGGGCGGCGGAGGTGCTGCATATGACCCAGCCGCCCCTATCCCGGGAGATGAAGGCGTTGGAAGGGGAGCTGGGCAAGCAGCTGTTGATCCGGGGCAGCCGCAAGGTCACCCTGACGGAAGAAGGGATGCTCTTACGGCGGCGGGCAGAGGAGCTGGTGGGGCTCATGGAAAAGACCCGCATGGAGATACAGGCATCCGGGGAACTGGTGGCGGGGGATCTGCATATCGGGGGCGGGGAAACCTTTGGCATGGAGCTCATCGCGCAGACCGTACAGCGGCTATGCAAGCGGTATCCCCTTATCCGGGTCCATCTATACAGCGGCAATGCCCAGGACGTATTGGAGCGGCTGGATAACGGCCTATTGGATTTCGGCCTGGTCATCGATCCAGCGGACCTGAAAAAATACGATTATCTCAAGCTGCCATATAAGGATGTTTGGGGATTGCTGATGCCCAGGGACCATCCTTTGGCTGCAAAAGAGGCGGTTTGCCCGGAAGATCTGGAAGGGCTGCCCCTTTTGGTTTCCCGCCAAGCCATGGTGCAGGACGGGCTTTCCGGATGGCTGGGCGTCAACCGCCGGAGCCCGGAGATCGTCGCCACCTATAACCTGATTTTCAACGCTTCCCTATTGGTGCGGCAAGGGGTAGGTTGCGCCCTGTGCCTGGCCCATTTGGTGCCGGAGTATCCAGGGAGCCCGTTGGTATTTCGTCCCTTTGCCCCCCTGCTGGATGCAGGCGTCAGCGTGGCATGGAAAAAATACCAGGTATTCACCAAACCCGGGAGAAGGTTTTTAGAGGCGTTGCAACATGTATTGTCGGAAGGGGCATGGCCCCAGAGCCAATGGTAAACCCATAGCTGGATGCATGGGAAAAGCCGGCGGAGAATACCGCCGGCTTCAGGCTGTCGAAAAAGTGGCTTGCGCCACTTTTTCGAGGTTTTCATAGC
>UQOG01000073.1 GCA_900542615.1 uncultured Eubacteriales bacterium
TGAAGCCGCCATGAAAAAGAAAAACGCGATGGAAGCGCCTCGCATCTGCGCGCTTCCGTCACGTTTTTCCGCATGTGCGAAAGCAGGCCATGCCTGGCCAGAGGGATCCGTTAAACCATGCCCTTCTCCTTGAACCAGGCGGCCATATCCCGCACGGTATCCAGCATGGGGCGCACGGTATAGCCCAATTCCTGCTGGGCCTTGGCGTGGGAGAAGTTGGCGTTGCTGGTGAGGGTATAGAGGGAGTAAGGGGTGTAAAGGGGCGGCTGCTTGCGAAGCTTGTAATAGAGCTCCGATAGGGGCGCGGTCATCTTGGCCAGCCACATGGGCAGGATGGCGTTGATGGCCTTGCCGCCGGAAGCGATGTGGAAATACTCCACCATTTGGGGGATGGTATAGTAGCCGCCGGAGAGGATGTAGCATTGGCCTGGCCGGCCTTTTTCCGCGCAGGCCAGGATGCCCTGGGCCACGTCCCGCACATCGCAAAAATCATATCCCCCTTTGACGATGGCGGCCAGGGCGCCGCTGCAATAGTCCTTGAAGAGTTGGGTGATATGGCCGCGGCCATAGTCGTTGGGTCCGCAGATGCCGGTGGGATGGACGATGGAAGCGTCCAGGCCCTCTTTGGCGGCGTCCAGCACCAGTTGGGAGGCTTGGGCTTTGCTTTTTGCATAATAGCCCACCACCTGACCCGGGTCGAAATGGTCGATCTCGGAGATAACCCGGCCGTCGGGCTGTTCGGGGATGGCGTGGACGGAGCTCACGTGCACCAGCTTGGATACGGCAAAGTCCTTACAGCAGGCAAGGATATTGCGGGTCCCCTCCACGTTGACGTCAAAGAGGCGTTTTTGGAACCGGGAGCCGATGGAGATCACGCCGGCGCAATGGATGAGCTTTACGGGCAAGCCAGGCAGGGGCTTAAAAAAGGGTGCGAGGGAATCCCGCTTGCAAACATCCCCCACCACGATTTCAGCGCCTTGCATGGAGGGGCGCGGCCGTTCGCCTGGCAGGATCAATGCCCGGACCTGTTGATTGAGGGCCAGCAGGGACCCAACCACCGTATTGCCCAAATGGCCGGCGGCGCCGGTGACCAAATAGAGTGCTTTTTGCATACGCATCCCTCCTTTTCGTCAAGATTTCGTCAAGAATGCACAAAGCCCGGTATCGAAACATACGACACCGGGCACATGTAGATGGGTTCGAAATGGGGAAGGGACTCCCCAAGGCAAGGGCGTGGCTTATACGCTGCGCTCGACCTTGCCGGAACGAAGGCAGCGCGTGCATACGTTCATCTTTTTAGGCGTGCCGTTCACCAGTACGTGTACGGTCTGAATATTGGGAGCCCAAGTCCGCTTGGTCTTGCGGTTGGAATGGCTCACCTTGTTGCCAGACATAACGCCCTTGTTGCATACTTCGCAATACTTGCCCATGCTTTCCACCTCCTTGCCGTATACGAGCGGTAGATTCAAATCTCAAACATGCCTATTTTATCACGTCCCGCGTGGCAATGCAAGGAGAATTTGCAGGAAACCGCCGGGTTTTTGCGGGGGCCTACAGGCCCATTTCCGCCTTCACCTCCGCGAAACAGCGGATGGCAAAGTCCAGGTCCTCCTTGGTATGGCCGGCGCTCACCTGGGTGCGGATGCGAGCCTTGCCCTGGGGCACCACCGGGTAGGAGAAGCCCACCACATAGACGCCCTTTTCCAGCATACGGTCTGCGAACTGGGCCGCCACCTTGGCATCGTAGAGCATGACGGGGACGATGGGGTGGGTGCTTTCCGGCACGTCGAAGCCCAGCTTGCCCAGCTCCTTGCGGAAGTAGCGGGTGTTTTCATGGACCTTATCCCGCAGGGCGGTGGAGGCGTTGAGCATATCCAGCACCTTAATGCTGGCGGCGCAGATGGCGGGGGCCAGGGTGTTGGAGAAGAGGTAGGGGCGGCTGCGCTGGCGCAGCAGGTCGATGATGGGCTTGGAAGCCGCGGTATAGCCGCCGCTGGCGCCGCCCATGGCCTTGCCCAGGGTGCCGGTGATGATATCCACCCGGCCCATGACGCCGCAGGCCTCGTGGGTGCCCCGGCCATGCTCGCCCATGAAGCCCACGGCGTGGCTGTCGTCCACCATCACCAGGGCGCCGTATTCCTCCGCCAGGTCGCAGATGCCCTGGAGGTTGGCGATGAAGCCGTCCATGGAAAAGACCCCGTCCGTGGCGATCAGCTTGATGCGGCAATCCTTGGCCTCCTCCAGCTTGGCCTTCAGGTCTTCTAGGTCGTTGTTTTGGTACCGGAGGCGCTTGGCCTTGCACAGGCGGACCCCGTCGATGATGCTGGCGTGGTTGAGCGCATCGGAGATCACCGCGTCCTCGGCGGAGAGCAAGGTCTCAAACAGGCCGCCGTTGGCGTCAAAGCAGGAAGAGTAAAGGATGGCGTCCTCCATTTTGAGGAAATCCGCCAGCTTGGCCTCCAGCTCCTTGTGGATCTGCTGGGTGCCGCAGATGAAGCGCACGGAGGAAAGGCCGAAGCCCCACCGGTCGTAGGCAGCCTTGGCGGCGGCGATGATCTCCGGGTTATCCGCCAGGCCCAGGTAGTTGTTGGCGCACATGTTCAAGACCCCGGGAGCGGCCGTGGTGTCGATGCGGGACCGCTGGGGGGTGGTGATGATGCGCTCGTCCTTATAGGTGCCGGCTTCCCGGATGGAAGCAAGCTCCGCCTCATAGATCTTGATGCAGTCCTTCATAACGCGCCTCCTTATTATTTGGACCAATCCAGAATGACCTTGCCGGACAAGCCGCTGTTCATGGCGGCGAAGCCCTTTTCAAACTCCGTATAATGGAACCGGTGGGTGATGACCGGGGAAAGATCCAAGCCGCTTTCCACCATGGCCATCATCCGATACCAGGTTTCGAACATCTTGCGGCCATAGATGCCCTGCAGGGTCAGGCCCTTGAAGATCACGTCGTTCCAGTCGATCACCGTGCCCGGCCCGGCAATGCCCAATAGGGCGCATTTGCCGCCGTTGCGCATGGTTTTCAGCATCTGGTTGAGGGCGCTGCCATTGCCGCTCATCTCCAGGCCCACGTCAAAGCCCTCGATGATGCCCTGGGCAGCCATGGTGTCCTCCAGCTTTTGGGAGCGCAGGTCCACCGTGGCGGTGGCGCCCATCTTCTTGGCCAGGGACAGGCGGAAATCGTTAATATCCGTCACCACCACCCGGCGGGCGCCGTTATGTGCGCAGATGCCGGCGGCCATGATCCCGATGGGGCCTGCGCCGGTGATCAGAACATCCTCGCCCACCACGTCGAACATGGTGGCGGTATGGGTGGCGTTGCCGTAGGCGTCGAAGAAGGAAACGATATCGTCCGGGATGCCGTCGGGGATGGGGATCACGTTGGTTTCGGGGATGCAAAGGTATTCGGCAAAGGCGCCGTCCCGGTCCACGCCCACGCCCTTGGTAAATTTGCACCAGTGGCCGTTGCCGGCCCGACAGTTGCGGCAGTGGCCGCAGACGATGTGGCCTTCGCCGCTGACCCGCTGGCCAATGGCGTAATGGTGCTCATACACCCCGGGCCCCAGGGCAACCACTTCCCCCACATATTCATGGCCGATCACCATGGGCGGATGGATATGCTGCTGGCTCCAGGGATCCCAATTGTAGATGTGTACGTCCGTGCCGCAGATGGCGGTTTTGCGAATTTTAATCAACACTTCACCGATCCCAGGGGTGGGGACCGGAACCTGGGTCAGCCGAAGGCCGGGACCGGCTTCGGTTTTGACCAATGCGTCCATCATTTGCTGCATAGGGCTGCCCTCCTGTGTCCTTATTATACGGACATTATACAGCATAACCATGTTGCATTCAAGGGCTATCGTTAGAAAATATAAAGCAGTTCCGGGAAAAATGAAGAAGCTCGCCCACGAAGACAAATGTCCTCAGCGCGAGGACATTTTTAAGGTCTTATGCAGTTGGCGAGGGGGAAACCTGCGGGGAAGCCGCCGGGCTGGGGGTATCTTCCGGGCTGGGAGAGAGACTGGGGCTGGGCGAGGCCCCGGGGTCCGGGGTGGGGGAAACGGCGGGGGAGGCGAGGCCGTCCAGGGTATTGCCATCCTCGGAATAGAGGAAGACCTCCTCGCCGGCGGCGTTCAGCAGCAGCCAATCGGAGCCCCGCTTGACCCGGGCATAGCCGTCCAGGAAGGGCTCCGCCACGGAGTAGGCATAGTCGATCCGCAGGGAGCCGCTCCGGTTGATGTATCCCCAAAGCCCCTCCAGGTTCTGTACGGCGGCCATGCCCTCGGAAAAGTCCTGGGCGCCGTAAAACTGGGGCCGGATAGCGGTTTCCCCTTCGCTGTTGATGTAACCCCAGAGGCCCTCCACCTGTACGGCCGCCATGCCCCCGGAGAAGGAGCGGGCATCGGAAAACTCCCCGTCAAAGACCTGACGGGCATACTGGGAAATATAGTAGAAGATCCCATTCTTTTGTACCAGGGCGAAGTCCTCGGAAAAGTGATCCCCAGTTACACCGGCATCCAGGGTATATTGGGGGGTACCGGCTTTGTTGATGATATAGGAGCTATCCCCCGCGCTGGCAAAGGCTACATCCCCATCAAAGGCGCCGGCAAAGCGGAACTTTTCCGAGACCGCCATGTTGCCCAAGGGATCGATATAGCCATAGCTGCTGCCGGTACGGGCCATGGCCCGGCCGCAAGAAAAGCTACCCACCTCCCGGAACTGGTAATCGATGACCAGGGCGCCGGAAGTATCGACAAATCCCCACTTATCACCGTTTTCCACAGCCGCCCGCCCCTCGGAAAAGGGGAGGTAGGCGCTCCACATGGGTTCCACCACCCAAAGCCCGTTGCGGTCGATCAGGCCGAAAGCGCCGTTTTGGGCGGCAAAAGCCACGTCTGCATCTGCAGCAAAGGCTTCCGCCTGGGTAAACTGGGCGGGAATGGCGATCTCACCGGCGGTGTTTTTATAGCCCCATAGGCTGCCGGAAAGAAAGGGAGTCAACCGGCCGGCGGTGGATACGGCGGGGGGCTTAGGGGTGGGGGTGGGGGTAGGTTGGGCTGCCAGGGCAGCTTCTTCCAGGGCAGCCTGTTCATCCACCAGGATCCCAACGCCACCGCCAGTATACGTTACAGAGAAAATGATAACACAAAGCAGGATGGCCCCCGTCAAGAGGCCATAAAGATGCAAAATGGAAGGTTTGGAAGCAGGACGCTTATCCATCGTGATATTAAGGCTCGCCTAAATTCAACCCGTCGTCCATGACGATGCTGATGAACCGGTCGGCGGCAGCGGAAAGGGGCACGCCTTCCAGGGAGATCAGGCCAATATTACGGGCGGGCATGGGCACGCTAAGTTCCACTTCAAACAGCTCGCCGCTATGAATGGCGTCTGCGGCAAACTCGTAGGTAACGCAGGCGATCCCCAGGCCGATCTTGGCAAATTCCACCAATAGGCTATGGGCGCCCAGCTCGATCTCCGGGTGCAGGGTGATCCCGCACACAGAGGCAAAATCATCCAGGTATTTGCGGGAATTGGAGGCCTGCTCTAATAGCACCAAAGGTTCCCGAGAAAGCTCGGCCATGGTGACCGGGCGGCCTTTAAGGTGCGCAAAGCGCTCCGAGGCCACGAACACATCGTGGACCTGTAGCACATCCCGCACGCAAAGGGCGCTATCGTCCACGGGCAGGTTCACCAGGGCGATATCCACTTTACCCACCTTGAGCAGCTCCACCGTATCCGGGGTGGTACGGTTGGTAACTTGCAGCTGCACCTCCGGATATTCCGTATGGAATTTTTCCAGGTATGGCAGCAGGAAAAATTGGCAAAGGGTGTCGCTGGCGCCGATCATCAGGCCGCCGGATTGGAGGGTACGCATACGGTTGAGCTTGTCCTCCGCGGCGGTGATCAGGCTGACGGCCTTATCCGCATAACTGTAGAGCATGCGGCCTTCGCTGGTCAAGGTAATGCCCCGGCTGGTGCGGGTAAACAGGGTGCAGCCTAAGGTATACTCCAGCCGATGCATGGACTGGCTTATGGCAGGCTGGCTGACATAAAGCTCACGGGCAGCGTGGGAAAGGCTGCCGCAGCGGGCTACCGTACAGAAAATACTGTATAGATCCAGATCGGCTGGCATTTTGGTCCCCCTTTCTAAACAAAACAGGAATCCTTGGGAATCCTGGTTGAAATCCGCAGAATTTCCACCTATAATGATAATATAATTATAAGCCAGATATTCCGTTTTTACAATAAGAAAAGCTAATGGGATACCCGCCTTTCTCTTGGGGGAGGGCAGCGGCGTCCCCGGCAGGAGGAACCGTCATGCAAGAGAGAACCCTGGCGTCCAAGGTAGGCGGCCATGGGCTGCATGTGTGCATATGGGAGCAGGCAGCGCCCTGGTGTATGGTGCAGCTGGTCCATGGGATGAGCGAGCATATCCAGCGTTATGCCGCCTTTGCCCGCTATTTAAACCAGCAAGGGGTCCTGGTGGCAGGCTGTGATAACGCCTCCCACGGGAAGAGCCGGAATCCAGAAGATCCCTGGGGCTATTTCGGGGAAAAGGATGGCTGGGCCCATCTAGTGGAGGATGTGGATCGGGTGCGCCAGCTGCTGCAGCAAGAGCATCCCGGGGTGCCTTTGGTGCTGATGGGCCACAGCATGGGCTCCTTCCTGGCCCGCTCCTATGCGGCCCAGTATGGCCGGGGCGTGGCGGGCTTCATCTTCATGGGTACTGCAGGGCGCAATCCCTTTTTGTTTGGCGGCAAGGCCATCGCTGCCTGGGAAGTCCGGCGGGGACGGGGCGCATTGCCAAATCCAACGCTGGATAAACTGGTGGCAGGGGGATATAACCGGCCCTTCCAGCCCAACCGGACCCCTTTTGACTGGCTTTCCAAGGATACGTGCCAGGTGGATGCCTATGTGGCGGACCCAGCCTGCGGCTTCCCCTTTACTGCGGCGGGCTACCGGGATCTATTTGATGGGCTTGGCAGCATCTCCAGCAAAAGCTGGGCCAGACAGGTGCCAGACGTGCCCATCCTGGTGGTCTCCGGCCAAGAGGACCCGGTGGGAGGCAAGGAGGCCAAAGGCGTCAAGCAGGTAGCCAACTGGCTGACGCAAACAGGACATCAGGTAGAACTTCGCATTTATCCAGGGGATCGACATGAATTGCTCAACGAAACCGATAAGGAGCAGGTCATGGAGGATATCGGTTCCTTTATTAAACGAGCCGTCCAACGGCGGGAGGAGGATCTGTGAACGGATATGATTCATGGGATAGCCTATACGCAAAGCTGACAATATGTCAAGATTGTCCTTTACATAAGAACCGAACCCATGTAGTGCCTGGCGAAGGAGATCCAGAAGCCGCGGTGTTGTTTGTGGGAGAAGGCCCAGGCCGGGAAGAGGATCAGTCCGGCCGCCCCTTCGTGGGCCGGTCCAGCCATATGTTGGATATGATGCTGGCCTCCATTCAGCTGGACCGCAAAAAGGTGTACATCGCCAACGTGGTGAAATGCCGTACCCCAGAAAGCCGTATGCCCATGCCAGAGGAAGCGGAACCATGCTTAACCTATCTGCGGGCCCAGATCCAGCTGATACAGCCCAAGATCATCGTTTGCTTGGGGGCCACGGCAACCAAGTATCTTTTTGATCCAGGGGCCACGGTGAACCGGGAACGGGGCATGTGGAAATATGCGGATGGGGTTTGGATGCTGGCCACATACCATCCGGCCGCTTTGCTGCGAAACCAGGCCCGCAAGGAGGCGGCGTGGGAGGATATGAAAAAATTACAGGAAAAAATCCACGAGCTGGGCCTCTACTCTTGAACAGACATGACAAGGGATGCTATAATAAAGCGTTATTAGAATTTATGATGTTTTGGAGGATGCATTAATATGTCAGGACATTCCAAATGGGCGAATATCCAGAATAAAAAGAATAAGACCGACGCGGCCCGTGGCAAGATCTTCACCAAGATCGGCCGGGAGATCGCCATCGCCGTCAAAGAGGGCGGCGGGGACCCCGCTAACAATGCGAAGCTGCGGGATGTGATCGCCAAGGCCAAGGCCAACAACATGCCCAACGACAACATCAACCGCTCCATCAAAAAGGCCATGGGCGAAGGCTCCGGGGCCAGCTATGAGGAGATCACTTACGAGGGCTACGGCCCCGGCGGCACCGCGGTGATCGTGGAAGTGGTAACGGATAACCGCAACCGTACCGCTGCGGAGATCCGGCACATCTTCGATAAGAGCGGCGGCTCCATGGGCGCCAGCGGCTGCGTGGCCTGGATGTTCGATAAAAAGGGCGTCTTGGTGGTGGAACGAAGCGCCACCATCGACGAGGACGAGCTGATGATGGCCGCCCTGGACGCAGGCGCCGAGGATTTCGTCCCCATGGACGACGCTTTCGAGATCTATACCGGCCCCGCTGAATTTTCCGCCGTGCGGGAAGCCCTGGAGGGCGCGGGGTATAGCTTCCTTTCCGCCGAAGTGTCCATGATCCCCCAGAATACCGTGGATGCGGCTTCGGATCCCGATCTGGTGGAAAAGATCGAGCGGATGCTGGATCGCTTCGACGATAACGACGACGTGCAGGAAGTATACCACAACGCCGCCATGCCGGACGAAGAAGAATAGCGCGCCGCGCAATTTGGCTGAGGCTGCCCAGGGCGGCTTCAGCCAATTTTTTTGAAAGGAGATTCCCATGCGGGAGGGTAGGCTGTTCGGCATCCTATTTTATCTGCTGTCCAAGGGCCGGGCCTCCGCCAAGGAGCTGGCGGCCCGGTTCGAGGTGTCCGTGCGCACGGTCTACCGGGATGTGGACGCGCTGAGCAGCGCAGGCATTCCCATCTACGCCCTGCCGGGCAAAGGCGGCGGCATTGGCCTGCTGGAGGGCTATGTCCTGGACCGGGCCTTGTTTTCCCAGGGGGAACGGGACCGGCTCCTATTGGCCCTGCGCTGCCTGCCGGAGGGGGAACAGCGGGAGGCCGGCGCTTTGCTGGAAAAATTACAGGGCCTGTTCCATGGGGAGGACCCGGACTGGCTTTCCGTGGAGCTCTCCCCCTGGGCGGAAGGCCAGGCGGGCCGCTTCGGACAGATCCGGGACGCCATTCTTGGAAAGCGGGTCTACGCCTTTTCCTACCGGGACGGGGCGGGACAACCCTCACAGCGGCGGGTGTGTCCGGTGCGGCTGCTATACCGGGGCGTTGCCTGGTATTTGCAGGCCTATTGCCTGGATCGGCAGGCATACCGGCTATTTAAGCTGACCCGCATGGGGGAAGGCCAGCTGCTTAAGGAGACCTTTGGCCCCTTGCCCCCCATACCCCAGCCGGCGGAGCAGCCCCTGCCCTTTACCCCCACCATTTTGCGGTTCCATCCGGCGGCGGCCCATCGGGTATACGATGCCTTTGACCCCGCCTTCATCCAGCAGGAGGCGGACGGAAGCCTGTTGGTGCTGCTGACCATGCCGGTGGGGGACTGGCTGTATGGGGAATTGCTCTCCTATGGCGGCCATGTCACCGTGGTAAGCCCCCTGCAGGTGCGGCAGGGCCTCCAGGAACGGGTCAAGGCCCTAGCCCAGGCATACTTGGCCCAATAAAAGCAGGGATCCCTTATAAAGTTACCATCTTGTGTCAGCATATCCATGCTAAGCTGGAGAAAAAGCCAGGAGGAATGTTTATGGAAATGCATTTTTGCCAAAGCTGCGGTATGCCGGTTACGGAGGAGCTGCTGGGCACGGAAGCCAACGGGGAAAAGAATCCGGACTATTGCACCTATTGCTATCAAAAGGGAGCCTTCACCT